>DGUQ01000008.1:840-7702 GCA_002394725.1 Ruminococcaceae bacterium UBA4306 | reverse complement strand
AGCAGAGAGCGTATCTCGACACCATCGATAATGTTGCGCTCGGCTCGGACGCGTTCTTCCCGTTCTCCGACAATATTGAAAGAGCGTACAAGAGCGGCGTCAAATATATCGCGGAGCCCGGCGGCTCCATCCGTGATGACGCTGTCATCGACTGCTGTGACAAGTACGGCATGGCGATGGCGTTCACGGGCATGAGATTGTTCCACCACTAATTGGTGAATGGTTAATGGATAATGGTGAATGGTTGTGGGAGGACTCCGTCCTCACCTGATTCCGATATCAATCCAAAACGCGAAGCGTTTCCCACAACCGTTAACTATTCACCTTTAACCGTTAACCAACAAATGTTTTTGTGTATAGGAGTAGCACTATGAAGATACTGGTCGTTGGCGGCGGCGGACGCGAGCACGCCATCATCAAAAAGTTAAAAGAGAATCAAACGATCGACGCGATCTATGCCCTGCCGGGCAACGGCGGTATCGCCGCTGACGCACAGTGCGTGAGTATCGGCGCGACGGATATCGAGAATATCGTCAAGTTCGCCGTGGAGAACAGCATCGACTACGCGGTCGTCGCTCCCGATGATCCGCTGGTGCTGGGCTGTGTCGACGCGCTCGAAGAAAAGGGGATCCCCTGCTTCGGTCCGCGCAGTGAAGCCGCGATCATCGAGGGCAGCAAGGTCTTTTCGAAGAACCTGATGAAGAAATACGGCATCCCTACCGCGGCGTATGAGGTGTTTGACGACGCGGACAAGGCGCTCGAATACATCAAGACCGCTCCGATCCCCACCGTTATCAAGGCGGATGGTCTGGCGCTGGGCAAGGGCGTGATCATCGCGATGACCCGTGAGGAGGCCGAAGAAGCGATCATCTCGATCATGAAAGACAAAAAATTCGGTAAAAGCGGCAACAGCATCGTGGTCGAAGAATTCCTCGAAGGCCCCGAGGTCAGCGTGCTGAGCTTTACCGACGGCAAGGTAGTCGTGCCGATGATCTCGTCGATGGATCACAAGCGTGCCGGTGACAACGACACGGGTCTGAACACCGGCGGTATGGGCACGGTCGCGCCGAATCCGTACTACACCGACGCGGTCGCCAAGGAGTGCATGGAGAAGATCTTTTTGCCGACGATCCAAGCGATGAACGCCGAGGGCAGAACCTTCAAGGGCTGTCTGTACTTCGGCTTGATGATCACGAAGGACGGTCCCAAGGTGATCGAATACAACTGCCGTTTCGGTGATCCAGAGACGCAGGTCGTTTTACCGCTGCTCAAATCCGACCTGTTCACTATCATGAAAGCCACCACCGACGGTACGCTTGCCGATACTCCCGTGGAGTTTAAGGATAAATCCGCCGCGTGCGTCATCATGGCGAGCGAGGGCTACCCCGTGTCCTATGAGAAGGGCTATGAGATCACCATCCCCGAAAGCATTGCGCCCTGCGTATTTGTCGCGGGCGCAAAGGAGGAAGACGGCAAGCTCCTGACCTCGGGCGGACGTGTCTTAGGCGTGACCGCGATCGCTGACACCCTGCAGGAGGCGATCGACAGCTCCTACAAAATGGTGGAGCAAATACATTTTGACAACGCTTTTTACCGCCGTGATATCGGTCAAAGAGCGCTGAAAGCGAAAGGCTAAAGCCTTCCCCCCGAGGGGAAGCCTATTTGATTCCTACGGAGGATAATCCATGGTATATAGAGTATTTGTAGAAAAGCGAGAGGGCTTGCAAAATGAAGCAAAGGCTCTGCTCAGTGAGATCAACGATCTTTTGTCGATCAAGTCCCTCACCGATGTGCGCGTCATCAACCGCTACGACGCGGAGAATATCACCGAGGAGCTGTTCAATTATGCTGTCGGCGCGGTGTTTTCCGAGCCGCAATTGGACATTGCAACGCCCGAAATAGAGATAGAAAAAGACGCGCGCGTCTTTGCGGTAGAGTATCTGCCCGGACAATTTGACCAGCGCGCGGATTCCGCCGCCCAGTGTATCCAGATCATCTCACAGGGCGACCGCCCGACGATCCGTTCGGCAAAGGTCTATGTCCTGTACGGTGATTTGACCGACGCCGAGATCGCAGAGATCAAGAAATATGTCATCAACCCCGTCGAGGCGCGTGAGGCGGCATTGGAGAAGCCGGCGACTCTGGCGGTTCAATATGAGATCCCGACCACCGTCAAAACGCTTGACGGCTTCAATCAGCTCGACAGAGTGGGACTTGCTCAGTTCGTCGCGGACTACGGGCTCGCGATGGATATCGATGATATCGCCTTCTGTCAGCAATACTTCCTGTCGGAGCACCGTGACCCGACCATCACCGAGATCCGCATGATCGACACCTACTGGTCGGATCACTGCCGTCACACCACCTTTTTGACCACGATCGACAATGTGAAGTTCGAGGATGACCTGTTACAGGAGGCGTACAACGACTATATCAAGGTAAGAGAGGACTTAGGCAGAACGAAGCCGATCTGTCTGATGGATCTGGCGACCATCGCTGTCCGTCAGCTCAAGAAGGACGGCAAATTAGACAAGCTCGACGAGAGTGAGGAGATCAACGCCTGCACCGTGAAGATGGAGGTCGAGGTCGACGGTGCAGCCGAGCCGTGGCTTTTGCTGTTCAAGAACGAGACCCATAACCATCCTACCGAGATCGAACCATTCGGCGGCGCGGCGACCTGTATCGGCGGCGCGATCCGCGATCCGCTCTCGGGACGCGCTTATGTCTACGGTGCGATGCGTGTGACCGGCGCGGCTGATCCGACCGTTCCCGTATCCGAGACCATCGAGGGCAAGCTCCCCCAGCGTAAGATCGTCACCACCGCCGCGCAGGGTTACAGCTCCTACGGCAACCAGATCGGGCTGGCGACCGGTATCGTGGATGAGGTCTATCACCCCGGCTATGCCGCAAAGCGTATGGAGATCGGCGCGGTCATCGCCGCAGCTCCCGCGCAGAATGTCCGCCGCGAGGTTCCCACTCCCGGTGATGTGGTCATCCTGCTGGGCGGTGCGACAGGCCGTGACGGTATCGGCGGTGCGACAGGCTCCTCCAAGGCGCACAACGCTCATTCGGTCGAGACCTGCGGCGCGGAGGTGCAGAAGGGTAACGCGCCGGAGGAAAGAAAACTGCAAAGACTGTTCCGCAACAGTGAAGCGACCCATATGATCAAGCGCTGTAACGATTTCGGCGCCGGCGGCGTATCCGTTGCGATCGGCGAGCTCGCCGACGGTCTTGATATCGATCTCAACGCCGTTCCCAAGAAGTACGAGGGCTTAGACGGCACGGAGCTGGCGATCTCCGAATCACAGGAGCGCATGGCGGTCGTTGTCGAGCCCGAGAACGTCGAGGCATTTCTGGCGCTCGCGAAAGAGGAGAACCTCAACGCGTGCCCCGTTGCTGTGGTTAAGGAAGAGCCGCGGCTCACTATGACATGGAACGGCAATAAGATCGTCGATATCTCGCGTGAGTTCCTCAACTCTAACGGCGCGGAGAAGCATATCGATATCACGCCTGCCGCTCCGAAGGATTATAACAAAACAATCAGCGGTACGTTCACCGAGAACCTGAACGCGCTTGCCGCTGATCTGAATATCTGCTCCAAGCGCGGACTCTCTGAGCGCTTTGACTCCACTATCGGCGCCGGCACGGTGCTCATGCCGTTCGGCGGCAAAAATCAGCTCACCCCGATCCAGGCGATGGTGCAGAAGGTATCTGTCGAGAAGAAGCACACCGACACCGTCTCCCTGATGTCATGGGGCTACAATCCGCTCATCACCGAGAAAAGCCCCTATCACGGCGCGTACCTTGCGGTTGTGGAATCCGTTTCCAAGCTGATCGCGACGGGCGCGTCCTTTGAGGATGTGTATCTGACTTTCCAGGAGTATTTCGAGAAGCCCGGTACGGACGGCAAACGCTGGGGCAAGCCGCTTGCGGCGCTGCTCGGCGCGTTCAAGGCGCAGATGAACCTCGGCATCGGCTCCATCGGCGGCAAGGACAGCATGTCCGGCAGCTTTGAGGATCTCGATGTTCCGCCCACATTGGTCTCCTTTGCCGTTACCACCGACAAGGTGCAGAACATCATCTCTCCCGAATTCAAGGCGGCAGGTCACAAGGTTTATCTGCTCGCTCCTACATATGATAAAAACGGTCTGCCCGAGACCGACAGCCTGATCGCGCTGTATAACAAGGTCACTGAACTGATGCGCGCAGGCAAGGTCTGTGCCGCGTATACGCCCACCATCGGCGGTATCGCCGAGGCGGTGATGAAATCCGCGTTCGGTAACGGCTTCGGCTTTAGCTTCAATGAGGAGATCGCGCTCGACAAGCTCTTTGGCTATTGCTACGGCGCGTTCCTGCTGGAGGTGACAGAGGATATCGACAACGCGCTGCTGATCGGTACGATCACCGACGACGGCAGGTTCACCTACGGCGGTGAGTCCGTCGCGGAGAATGACATATTAAAGGTATATGAGGATAAGCTCGAGGGCGTGTATTCCTGCAATATTCCCGATACCAAAGCGCCCGTAGAGGATTTCAGTTTCAAGGCTGCTTCCCGTCCCACTGCTTCCGTCAAGGTCGCGAAACCGAAGGTGCTGATCCCTGCGTTCCCGGGTACGAACTGCGAGTACGACTCCGCCAAGGCAATGGCTGACGCGGGTGCGGACGCGAAGATCATCGTCATCAACAACCTGAGTGCCGAGGGCATCCGGCAGAGCGTAGAAACATTCGCGCGTGAGCTGAAAACCGCCCAGATGGTCTTTATCCCCGGCGGCTTCTCCGGCGGCGACGAGCCCGACGGTTCGGCGAAGTTCATCACCGCTTTCTTCCGCAACGCGGCAGTCAAAGAGGGTGTGACCGAGCTGCTCGACAACCGCGGCGGCTTGATGTGCGGCATCTGCAACGGCTTTCAGGCGCTGATCAAGCTCGGTCTGGTGCCCTACGGCAAGATCATCGATACCGATGAAAACTGCCCGACCCTGACCTACAACACCATCTCACGCCACCAGAGCAAGATCGTCCGCACACGCGTGGCGTCGAATTTGAGCCCGTGGCTGAGCCTGACCAACGTCGGCGACGTGTACAATGTGCCGATCTCGCACGGCGAGGGCAGATTCCTGTGCTCCGAGGAGCTGGTCAGAGAATTAGCCGCGCGCGGCCAGATCGCGACCCAGTACGTTGATTTGAACGGCAACGCGACCACCGACGTCCGCTACAACCCGAACAACTCCGTCTACGCGATCGAGGGTATCACCTCGCCCGACGGCAGAGTCTTCGGCAAGATGGGACACTCCGAGCGTTGGGACAGAGGTCTGTACCGGAACGTGCCCGGCAACTACGACATCAAGATGTTTGAGGCGGCGGTCAAATACTTCAAGTAATCCATCAAACGGTAGGGGAGTTTACTCCCCTGCTGGATCCAATGAAAACAGCCTGCGGAAGCTCCGCAGGCTGTACGCGTTTGTGATTCGATTGCTACTTAGTATTAGCCGGTTGTTTCCTGAGGGATCTTGTTCTGAGACACAGAGAGGTTGATGCTGTTGACAACAGCGGTATTCTTCTCTGTTTGATAGGGAAGATCAATATCTAAAGTAGAGATCGTCTCCAGATCGCCGTCTGTGACAATATTGCTATAATTCAGCGCAATGGACGCGCCGGACTCAGCGCCTGATAAAGTGATGTTGGATTTCGGCGTCCCGAGCGCTTTGATGACGTCCTCGAGCGTCGATCCGCTTTTGATATCACCGTAGTTGAAGTCAAGAAATCCCGAATCGGTGAGGACGTTGATCTGAAACACCGCCAACTCATGAATACTCTGCTCTTTCTCCGTGGTATTTTGGACAGAGATATTACAGTATTTGTTGTCCTTCCTGATGATAAAGCCCTGTTCCGTATTGGGCTGAACGGTTTCGACGTCAATTTCACATTCAAATCCGAGCTCCTTGAGGTCGTTGACGGTCGTTTCTCCGAGTGTGATCTTCTTGCTGTCGATCTCAATCTCCGGGCTGAACGTGTTGTTCACTTCTTTGCCGCTGTATGTCCAATAACGATACAGACCGTTTTCGTCATCCTGATCCGTTTTGCTCATCTCGTTGGTATCGATCAAGCTCTCGATATAGGTCGACGCCGCCTCAAAATCTTGGCGTGCGACAGAGGGAGCTTGCGTTGCCTGATCCTCTGTCGGCTTCTGAGTGTCAGAAGCTCCGCAGGCGCACAATTCGAGGGTCAATGCGACAAGTAAAAGGGCGATAATCAGTTTTTTCATAATCGTTCTCCTTTGCGTTTCAAATTGCCTCTATTATACGGATTTATCATTTTGTCGTCAAGCGATTCGACAAAAACGGCCATGATCTTTTTACAATCCAAACGATACACGTCAAACGGCTTTTGCTTGTGGTAAAAATCGATGGGGACACTATATATTGATTCCTTGTGCAAAGTGCATAAAATTAACCAAAAAATATCGTCGTATTTCTCAAATGTAAATTTTCTGTAATTTCTTGCATTTTCGGGGCTGATATACTATAATAAACCCTGCGTGACTGCACAAGATATGCGATGAAGCGGGAGGTTGCAACGCGAAAGCGTTGGTTTTTCCGTGGAGTATGTCCGATTTTAAACCGGGCGAAAGAATAGTTTGAGCTTTTTGCGGCATTGGGGTTGCTATGCCGTTACTGCGCCACTGTGCTTCCGGTTGCCGAGATTCGGCTATCGGCTTTTTTAACGGATGGGGTAGGAACACCCGGACGGGTGTTTGAAAAGTTCGGCTTCAGTCGTGCCGACCCAAACAATATTTAGGAGGCGAAGATATGGCAGTCAAGGAAAAAATCAGAATCAGATTAAAGGGCTATGATCACCAGTTGGT
>DGUQ01000008.1:0-782 GCA_002394725.1 Ruminococcaceae bacterium UBA4306 | reverse complement strand
GATCAGTCCGCAGAGAGAATCGTAGCTACCGCTAAGCGTACCGGCGCGAGAGTATCGGGTCCCGTACCGCTCCCCACCGAGAAGCAGGTCGTTACCATTCTGCGCGCTGTTCATAAGTATAAGGACAGCCGCGAGCAGTTCGAGATGCGCACCCACAAGCGCCTGATCGACATTTTAAGACCGTCCAATAAGACAGTCGAGGCTCTTATGAGCTTAGAGCTCCCTGCCGGCGTTGAGATTGAAATCAAATTATAATCGGTATTTAACCCAACCTATTATATAAGGATTATCTCAACCTACCACGCAGACAGGGTCATGTCGGCAAAAGCCGACCAATAACCTAAAAGGAGGATATACAGAATGCAGAAAGCATTAATCGGCAAGAAGATCGGTATGACACAGATCTTCGACGAAAAGGGAAAAGTAGTTCCCGTAACCGTAGTCGAGGCGGGTCCCTGTGTTGTTTCACAGGTCAAGACCGTCGAGACCGACGGCTACACAGCCATCCAGATGGGCTACGGCGATGTAAAGCCGAAGCACGTCACAAAGCCCCTGCAGGGTCACTTTAAGAAGGCTGACGTAGCTCCCAAGAGAGTTCTTAAGGAATTCAGATTTGATGACTGTTCCGCTTATGAGCTGGGTCAGGTCATCAAGGCAGACGTATTTGAAACAGGTGACAAGGTTGACGTCACGGGTAAGAGCAAGGGTAAAGGCTATGCCGGCGTAATCAAGCGCTGGAACTTCGCCCGACTCAAGGAATCTCACGGTACCGGCCCGAACGC
>DGUQ01000069.1 GCA_002394725.1 Ruminococcaceae bacterium UBA4306 | reverse complement strand
GGCGGATCACGCGGATGATATCCTCATCGGTCGATGTGCTGTCATGCCACAGATCATGAAAGGAACAGCTGATATCGATATAGCATTGTCTGCCGACCAGATATCGTTCCACATCCTCCAGCTGATAATTGCCGCCTAAATGGGCAAAGATCATATGAGGCTTGGTATCGGGGACAAGCTCCTCGACGCGATCGAGCATCAAAGCGCCTTTCTCCGGAGGACAATGGATGATATCGTATTTGGGATCCTTGCCCGAGTGGGTCATCACGAGCAGTCCGAGCCGTTTCGCCTGAGCGATAATGCGGATATAGCGATCATCATCGATGAAGGTACCCGTATAATCGGGATGAATCTTGATGCCTTTAAAGCCGTTATCCTTTAAATAACGCAGCTTATCCTCGACGTCCTCGTCATCGGGGTGGATACCGCCGAAGGAGATAAGCTCATCGTAGGTATCGTTGATGTGCTTGGCGAATTTTGTGATCGTGTCGAACTGACCCGGTCGGGTGTTGACGGGGAGGATCACGCTTTTGTCGATCCCCGATTCTTTCATACTGTTAAGGATCCCGTTGATCGTGCCGTCGGTATGGGGGACGACGTCGGGCGGACTTTGCAGCGCCTGTAGGGTGCGTGCGGCGATCTTATCGGGAAACACATGGGTGTGAAAATCGATTATCATAGATTACCTTCACAGTTCTTAAAATTTGCAACGATCCTATTCTAACACTTCAACGATTTAAAGTCAAGAAGATTTAAAGATTTAAAGCGACAATTTTGAAATTATATTCATTATCATTCGTTTACAGAAAAATATAACGCAATGACAATTGAAAAAAAGGAAGAATCTTCATGTTTTTCTGTTGAATTTTTATCAATTTGTGTTATGATAATAACGAAGTAATAAAAAATATGAAATACGGATCTGATCCGTTTTCGATTAAAGTGAGGGTTATTATGACTGTTAATTCAAGAAAAGTGGCGATTATCGGCTGTGGCTTTGTCGGTTCATCGACCGCGTTCGCGTTAATGCAGAGCGGATTGTTCTCTGAGATTGTGATGCTGGACGCCGACAGGCAGAAGGCGGAGGGCGAGGCACTGGATATCTCTCACGGTGTTCCGTTCTCGATGCCCTGTGAAATATACGCCGGCGATTATGACGATATCGCCGACAGCGCGATCATCATCGTCACTGCCGGTGCGGCGCAAAAGCCCGGCGAGACTCGTCTTGATCTGATCAAGAAGAATGTCGGCATTTTCAAATCGATCATCCCCGAGATCGCCAAGCGTAATTTTAAGGGCATCCTGCTGATCGTCGCGAATCCTGTTGACGTGCTGACCTATGCCGCCAAACAGCTCTCCGGTCTGCCCGACAGCCGTGTGTTCGGCTCGGGTACGGTACTGGATTCCGCGCGTCTGCGCTTTAACCTCAGTGAGCATTTGGGTGTTGACCCGCGTTCGATCCACGCGTTCATTATCGGTGAGCACGGCGACAGTGAGTTTGCCGCATGGAGCAGTGCCAATGTATCGGGCGTTGAGATCAGCCGTTTCTGTGAGATGCGCGGCTTCTATCATGACCATGATCTGGCAAAGGAGAATATCGCCGAGGAGGTCAAGAACGCCGCTTATGATATCATCAGCAAGAAGCGCGCCACCTACTACGGTATCGCAATGTCCGCCAAGCGCATTTGTGAGGCGATCATCCGTGATGAAAAGAGTATTCTGCCCGTATCCTCCATCCAGCACGGCAGATTCGGACTGACCGACGTCGCACTGTCCATCCCTGTGATCGTCGGTAAGGAGGGCATCGAGAGCGAGATTCCCTTCGCGTTGAATGACGATGAACTGAAAAAATTACGCGAATCCGCCGACACTTTGAAGAATACCATCAAGTCCTGCGACCTCGATCTTGACGATTGAGCGGTAACGTAATAGAATAGTTTTAAAATGACGCGGATGATCCATCCGCTGTGAATAGGAGGCAATTATGTCTGACTGTATTTTTTGCAAAATCGCCGCGGGTGAGATCCCGTCAAACAAAGTGTATGAGGATGATAAGATCATCGCCATCCATGACCTGAATCCGATGGCGCCGGTACATGTGCTCTTTATCCCCAAGGAGCATTACTGCTGCGCGAACGCGATCAATGAGGAGAACTGCGCTATCGTAGGTCATATCTTCTCCAAGATCCCTAAGGTCGCCAAGGAGCTGGGACTTGAGAACGGCTATCGAATCGTCAACAATTGCGGCGAGGACGGCGGACAAACCGTTATGCACATCCATTTCCACCTGTTGGGCGGCAAAAAGCTCAAGGTTGAGATGGCTTAATCAGATAATATAAGGAAGGGTACATTATGGCTGAAACTTATAAGATGACCATTGCCGGCTGTGAGCGCGAGCTGCCGCTGTGCGAGGTCGATGAGCATCTGGATATCGCCGCGTTTATTATGTTCGGTGATGTTGAGATCACCGAGAAATCCGCCGCGGAGCTTTTGAAGATCGTTCCCGAGCATGATGTGTGCATTTCCGCTGAGGCAAAGGGTATTCCGCTTTGCTATGAGATGGCGCGTCAGGGCTGCGGCAAATACATTATCGCGCGTAAGGGCGTCAAGGTATATATGCCCGATCCCATCAGCGTGAACGTACAGTCGATCACCACGCTGAGCCGCCAGACGCTGTATCTCGGCAGTGATGACGCACAGCATATGAAGGGCAAGCGCGTTCTGATCGTCGATGATGTTATTTCCACGGGCGAGAGCTTGAAGGCGCTCGAAGCACTGGTCAATAAGGCAGGCGGTGAGATCGTCGGCAAAGCGGCTGTTCTGGCAGAGGGCGCCGCGGCTGATCGTGACGATATCATCTTCCTTGAGAAGCTGCCTGTATTTCCGAAATAAGTTCAAAGTAATTGATACATCGTTCCCGATTGAGGTATGATTATGAAACGGTTGTTGGCACAGATAGGCATCACCTACTTTTCTGTGCTGGCAGCCGCTTTTTATTTGCCCGATATCGCGGTATATGCGATCGGCGGTATCGCCGCCGGATTGACGATCGTTTTTGTTATTATCAGGAAAACGAGAAATACAATTTACATCCCCTTGATGGCGTTAGCGGCATTGATCGCCTGTATCGTACATATCGCATATGGTTTTCTGGCGGTTCAGCCTGTTGTCGATCGGTACGGTAATACATCACATACCGTGAAGGCGGTGATGACGGAAGAGGCGTATCAGTCGTACTCCAAGCATTATTATCGACTGAAAACACAGGAGATCGACGGGGAAAAGGTCGATATCAAACTGCTGCTCAAAACACCGACCGAGCTTGACGCGGAGCCGGATGATATCTTGCACTTTACTTCCGATTTGGAGGTGACGGATAATCGGTATTACCGCGCGAAGGGGTATTATCTGGTGTCGGATGACTATGATACCGATGTTGCTGTGGAATCTCCCACAAACCACTCGCTCATGTATCGGGCGATACAGCTGCGCCGACTGATGCGCAAGTCGCTGGATACGCTCCTGCCTCCCGATTGCGCCGCGCTGTGCAGAGCGGTATTGATCGGCGATAAATACGCACTGAGCCTTGATAACAGAGATCAGTTCCGTTATGCAGGCGCGTCGTACTTCATCGTTGTATCGGGTATGCACTTTTCGGTAGTCATCATGCTTTTGCTTCGCCTGATGACGCGGCTGAACCGCTGGGTAAGATTCGGACTGATCATGGGTTTCATCCTGATCTACGCGGCGGTGACGGGCTTCCAGTCCTCCGTGCTGCGAGCCGGGATCATGATGACCTTTACCGTGTTCGGTATGATGATCCGACGGCAGCCGTATCCGCTGAATCATTTGGGTCTCTCCGGCATCATCATACCGTTTATCGTATCGCCGCACGGCGCCGGTGACATCGGTTTGATTCTATCGTTTTACGCGACGATGGGGATTCTGCTCTGGGCAAATCAGATATTTCCGAGGATATCTTTGAAAACACAGACCGGGGTTATTCCGCAATTTCATATCATCGACACGCTGCATCGTTATAAAGAACGAAAAGCCGACGGTCTTCCGATGAAAGAAAAATCCGATCCGCCCTTCTCCATCCGTATCCTGTTGATGAAGGTGTGGAACAGCGTAGCGGCATTACTCGCGATCAGCCTAGCCGCCAATATCATGGTGTTCCCGATAACGGTATTTGTTTTTCACGAATTCTCGTTGGTGACGCTGTTATCGGCGGTGCTGTTGAGCTGGGAGATTTTCTTTATCATTCTCCTGTCGTTGGCGGTATGTGTTTTGTATCCGCTCGGACTTTTGTGTTATCCTGCGATCGTGATCGCCTATCCCTTGATGTGGCTGTGTAAATTGGTGCTGTGGCTGGTCAACGGACTTGCGTCCCTGCCGTTTGCGTATTATCGGATCGGTGAGGTGTTTGTCTATACTTGGATGGCGATCACTGTTATCTTGGGATTCGTCGTGATCTTGTACCGTAATCGGTATCGGTATTTGAAATACGCGGTACTGTGCTCGATGATTATCCTGCTCGGCGGCATATTGACCCATCATTTGTTGCAGATGAATGTATTCTCGCTGGAAGTCTATTCCTGCGGTAACGGTATCTGCGCCGGGATCAATAAGGGCGGTAAGCTCTATCTCCTGCAAGTAGACGCCAATACCGATGATCTGTATCCGATATGGGATCGATTATCCTATCGCTACGGTTCCGCCGAGGTCGCGTTATGCTGTAATAAGAGTGATCTCAGGCTCATTGAGCTGTATCGGGAGGATGAATTTGCAATTTCCAAACTTTTGCTGTATGATAAGAAGCAGGAATATACAGAGGCAGAAAACATCGTTCCTTTCGACAAAGACAGCACCTATATTTTGGATGATGAAATATCCCTTCGTGTGAGTACCGTGGGTAACACCGCCGTACCGTATATAAGCGCAGGGGAGCGGCATATCCTGATCGTTCCCAACGGATGCTCGATCGACGACATTCCGGCGGATATGCGCACAGCGGATGTGATCGTCCTGTCGCATGCCGGATCGGGAATGGAGGAACTGCGGTGTGAGGATCTGATCGTCAGCGAGACCGGCGATCTTGCGCCGCTCACCGCGAATGCGCTCAAGGGTAGTTATCAACACGTAATATTTACCGATCAAGGCGATGTGCGTTATCGGTTGAGGTAGATTATGGTCAATGAAAGCCAATTAAAAAAACAACTCAGCAGCGGACAGATCCGCAATCTCTATCTGTGCTTCGGTGAAGAAAAGATGCTCGTCAAGCGTTGTACGCAGTTGATTGAAAGCAAAATATCCGGCGGCGATCTCAATGAGTTCAATTATCATGTATTTGACAATGACGCGGATCTCGGCGATATTGCCGTCTGTGCCGATATGATCCCTTTCATGAGTGAGTGGAACATCCTGCGTATCAATGACATGGATATCGATAAGCTCAGTAAGGCGGATTTTGACGCGCTGATGAAGATCATCAAGAGCGCGTCGGGACAGACAGTCATCATTATCGCGACGCCGACACTGGAGATCACCTCTAAAACAGCGAAAAAGCAGTTTAAGCAGGTGATGAACCATATCGACAAGAACGGCGTCTGTATCGAACTCATTCACCGCACGGGGCTGATGCTCGAACGCGACTTATGTAAATGGGCAAAGGCAGGCGGATGCTCCATGAGCGAGCTGACCGCTCACGCGCTCATCCAATACGCAGGCGAAGATCTGAACCGTCTGAATACCGAGATGAAGAAGCTGACCGCCTACGCCGACGGCGGTGAGATCACTCCCGAGATGATCGAGCTGTTGGTGTCGAAGACCGCCGAAGCGAGCGTATACGATCTCTTTGGATGGATCGTCGAGGGCAAGACGGATCGAGCGTTGTCCGCGATCGACGCGCTGTTTTATCAGCAGGTCAGCGGCGTGTATATCGGCACGGTGCTGTCGGGCGCGTACCTCGACGCGTATCGCGCGCGGATCGGCAGTGAAGCAGGCAAGCCCAATGCCGTCGTCGCACAGGATTTCGGCTACAATCGACGCGCGTGGGTGCTGGATAAGCTCGGCAGACAGATTCGCCGCGTCACGACCGCTTCACTCAGGCGCAGTATCGACGAGCTGCTTGCAATGCAGACGCGTATGGTGACAGAAACGGTCGATGAACGTATGGAGATCGAACGAATGGTATGTAAGCTGGTGCTGATCGCGGAGGATCGCTCCGATGAATAATACTGATCGTCCTCGCAAGGATAAAAGTCCGTGGCAGGCTCAACCGAAAATACGACTCAAAGAAACCGTGATCGTTGAAGGGCGCTATGACAGAATCCGTCTCAGTGAGCTGATCGCAAGCCCAATGATCGAGACAGGCGGTTTTCGGGTGTTCAAGGACAAGGAAAAACAAGAGCTGATCCGTGCCGTCGCCAAGCGCAGGGGGATCCTCGTGATGACGGATGTGGATTCCGCAGGCTTTGTCATCCGCAACTTCCTGCGTGGGATCGTGCCGCAGGAGCAGATTTTACACGCGTATATCCCGACGATCAAGGGCAAGGAAAAGCGCAAGCAGGAAGCGTCCAAGGAGGGCATCCTCGGCGTAGAGGGGATCGACCGTGACGCGTTGATCGAAGCCATCCGCAACAGTGGTGCGCATATCATAGACAGCCTCCCTTTGGTAAAGGGAGGTGGGTCGGCGCATGCCGACTCGGAGGGATTGCTGAATTGCACGAGCGACAGCGAGAACCTTTCTATCACCAAATCCGATTTCTTTGATTACGGACTCTCGGGCAGTGCCAATGCCGCCGTGCATAGACAAGAGGTGCTCTCCTCCTTAGGGCTGCCGACCTATCTGACCACCAACGCCATGATCTCCGCCCTCAACTGCTTGTTCACCAAGGATGAATTTGAGCAGTATTTATTGAAACTGAATCAAGATAAAGAATAAAGGCTGTTCATTGTGAACAGCCTTTCATTATGTAGGGTATGTTACCACATAGTATCATATTCAATTAATTGTAGGGGACGACGTTTACGACGTCCCGAATCCATCATCTTACTCCGCGTCTTCCCAGTTATGCCATACATTCTGGATATCGTCGTTGTCCTCGAACATATCCAGCATCTTCTGCATCTGCACTTGTGTATCGGGATCATCGATCTTGGTGTAGGTGGAGGGAACCTGCTCGATCTCGGCGGACGCGAATTCATAGCCCTGCGCCTGCAGATCGTCACGAACCGCGCTGAAGTCCTCGGGCTCGGTGTAGATGGTGAAGATATCCTCATCCGCCTCAAAATCAGCGGCGCCTGCTTCCAGAGCGGCTTCCATGACGGTGTCCTCATCCTTGTCGAGCTCCTCGCGCTCGATGATCAGCACGCCCTTTTTGTTGAACATAAAACCGACGCAGCCGGGCGTACCCATGTTGCCGCCGAATTTGTCGAAGTAATGCCTGACCTCACCGGCGGTACGGTTGCGGTTGTCGGTTAGCGCTTCTACGATGACGGCGACGCCGCAGGGACCGTAGCCCTCGTAGGTGACAGCCTCATAGTCGGCAGTCTCGCCGCCCTGCGCCTTCTTGATGATACGATCGATATTGTCGTTCGGTACGTTAGCCGCCTTTGCTTTGGCAATACAATCTCTGAGCTTGGAGTTGACGTTCGGGTCGGCGCTGCCGCCGTCGCGGATCGCTACCATCAGCTCTCTGCCGATCTTGGTGAATACCTTCGCGCGCGCGGCGTCATTTTTACCCTTTTTCTGCTTGATCGTGCTCCATTTATTATGTCCTGACATTGTTTATCATTCCTTTTCAATGTTTTAACTGTATTAATATACCATACTTCTCTTAAATTGAAAATAATAGTTACAATTTTGTAATAAACTCCTTGAGCTTTTATACGAAAGGTGATAATATTAAAATGTATGTAAGAAAAGGGGGAATATGGATGGTAATGTCGATGACCGGCTTCGGCAGGGCGGAGCTCTCTGTCGGGAACCGTGATATTATCGTTGAGATAAAAAGCGTCAACCACCGCTACTATGAGTTCTCATGCAGAACAAGCCGCGGTTACAGCTTTTTGGAAGATCAACTCAAGAAGTATGTCGGCGAGAGAGTCAGCCGCGGTAAGGTGGATATGTATGTATCCGTGACCGATAACGATGATTCTTCCGTCGAGGTCGAACTGAATAAACCGCTCGCGTCGGGTTATATCAACGCGATGAAAACACTGGCGGATGAATATGGGATCACGAATGATACTTCCGTGTCCGTATTGTCACGGTTCAATGATATCTTCCAGATCACCCGACCGCCGGCGGATGAAGACGCCGTTTTCGCCGACGTCAAGGTCGCTGTCGACGCGGCACTGGAGCGTTTCATCTCCATGCGTCAGGCAGAGGGCGAGAAGCTCAAAGAGGATATCTTAAGCCGTGCCGAGAGGATCATCGGCATCGTCGGCGAGATCGAGGAGCGTTCTCCTCAGACGGTACAGGAGTATCGCGACAGGCTGTATCATAAGCTCAGCGAGGTCTTGCAGAGCACCAACATCGATGACCAGCGTATTCTGACCGAGGCGGCGATCTTTGCCGATAAGGTAGCGGTGGATGAAGAGACCGTCCGTCTGCGCTCGCACTTTGACCAGATGAAGCAGTTTCTTGAGTCGAACGAGCCCGTCGGCAGAAAGCTCGACTTTATCGTGCAGGAGATGAACCGCGAGGCGAATACTATCGGCTCCAAGGTGAATGACTCTGTTTTGGCGCATAAGGTGGTCGATATCAAGGGCGAGATCGAGAAGATCCGCGAACAGGTCCAGAATATCGAATAAGGATTGAGAATATGAGATTTGTGAATATCGGCTTCGGCAACGTGGTAAATATCAGCAAGATCGTGTCCGTTGTCAGCCCCGAATCCGCTCCCATCAAGCGTATCGTACAGATGAGCAAGGCGGCTTCCACGCTGATCGACGCGACCTTCGGCAGAAAGTGCAAGGCTGTCATTATCACCGACAGCGAGTATATCGTTCTGTCGGCGCTGACCACCGAGACGATCGCCGCGAGAATGGAGGAGCAGAATGGAGAATAAAGGACTGTTGATCGTCTACACCGGCGCTTCCGGCGTCGGCAAGGGCACGATCATGAAAATGCTGCTCGAAAGGAATCCCAACCTTCGCCTGTCGGTTTCCGCGACAACGCGTAAGCCGCGTGAGGGCGAGCAGGACGGCAGAGAATACTATTTTATCAGCCATGAGCGTTTTGATCAGATGATCGCCGAAAACGGCTTTTTGGAGCATGCCGAGTATGTCGGCAACCAATACGGCACGCCGAAGGAGCCTGTGTTCCGCATGCTGGACGAGGGTTTGGATGTGATCCTCGAGATCGAGGTCAAGGGCTTTTTGCAGGTCAAGAAGGCTTGCCCCGACTGCGTGACGATCTTCATCGCGCCGCCGTCGTTTGAAGAATTGCAGCTTAGACTGCGCGGCAGAGGAACGGAGTCCGAGGAGGTCATCGCCGAACGGCTCAAAACGGCTGAGGAAGAATTGAAAAGTCAAAGTCTGTTCGACTACGTTGTTGTCAACGATGATCTGAACAGAGCGGTGGACGAGGTACTGTCCATCATCGCGACAAATAAGAATAGCCTATAATTGTAGGGGAGGGGCTTGAGGCGTTGTCCGAATCTTTGATTTGGCATACAACTGCCATGCAACAGCGCTCCAAGTACAGACGGAGTCTGTGATTGGCTAAGCGCCACTGCGCTCCTCCCGTGAATAACATAAAGGAGTATCATTATGAAAAGAGCGTCTTTAGATGATATGTTAAGCGGCAAGGAGAGCCGTTACGCACTGGTGATCGGCGTTGCGAAGCGCGCCAGAGAGATCGCCGACGGATTCAAGGAGGAGGGCATCATCACCGATGAAAAACCCGTTCTTCTCGCGATCGAGGATTTCAAGAACCACAAATACAATATCCTTGAAGAGGATGACGAGGACTGATGACCGATAAGATCGCTTATGTCGCGGTGGAGAACGCGCTGCTGCATTTTGACAACGCGTTCAGCTACCGTATTCCCGAGGGAATGCCCGTACAGGCAGGATGCCGTGTGGCGGTACCCTTCGGCAGAGGCGACAGTAAGCGTCAGGGGATCGTTCTCGGACTCGGTGAAGAGGATGCCGACGATCTGAAAACGGTATCCGAGCTGTTGGACGACGAGCCTGTCTTGAATGATGAAATGCTCAAGATGTGCAGCTTCATCAAAAGTCATTGCTTTTGCACCTACTATGACGCGGTCAAGGCGATGCTGCCGGCAGGTATCAACTACCGCTTGTCGCTCGAATATTCCGTTCGAGCCGATCTCGGCGATCGCTTCTATGATCTGTCTGATGAATACCGCAGGATCGTCATGATTATTCGTTCAAAGAATAATAAGGTCGAGAAGCACCGGTTGCTGCAGGAGCTCGGCTATGCCGATTCCTCCGTGCTGGATCAGATGGAAGCGGAGGGGATCCTATTCAAGAATGACGCGGCTTTGCGCCGGATCGGTGACAAAACGATCAAAATGATCCGGCTGAGCGACGACGCAGAGACCCTTTTGCAGGGGATGAAGCTCAGCGCAAAGCAGGAGAGTGTCATCGATCTGCTGTCTACCGTCGGTTCCGCCTCTGTCAAAGAGGTGTGCTATTATACCGGCGTTACGACGTCCGTGCCCGATACGCTGGTACGCAAGAATATCGCCGTCTATTATGACGACGAGGTGTTCCGCGTGCCGCAATCCGCTGTCTCTGACAAGCGTGAGATCACCTTGACAGAGGAGCAGCAGAAGGCGTTTGACGAACTCAGCGCATTGTATCACGCGGATAAACCCGAGGTATCGCTGTTGTACGGTATCACCGGCTCGGGAAAGACCTCGGTGTTCTTCAAGCTGATCGAACAGGCGTCGAGCGACGGCAAGGATGTGATCGTCATGGTGCCCGAGATCGCGTTGACGCCGCAGATGATCGCGATGTTCCGCGCGCATTTCGGCGATAAGGTCGCGGTATTCCACAGCGCGCTGTCACTGGGCGAGCGATTGGACGAATATAAGCGTGTCAGCCGTGGGATCGCCAAGATCGCAGTCGGCACACGCTCCGCGATATTCGCGCCGTTTCAAAACCTCGGTCTGATCATCATGGACGAGGAACAGGAGCATACCTACAAATCCGAGTCAAAGCCCCGATTCAATACAAAAGAACTGGCGAAATTCCGCTGTTCGTATCATAAAGCGCTGTTGCTGTTTTCATCCGCGACGCCGAGCGTAGAGACCTACTATTACGCCAATGAGGGCAGATATCATAAGCATGTGCTGACGAAGCGTTACGGCACGGCAACGCTGCCCGACGTTGTGATCGCGGATATGAACGAGGAGATCGATGTCGGTAATACCGGCGTGTTCTCCAATATTCTTTTACAGAATATTGAGGAAAATCTCGACAACGGCAAGCAGAGTATTTTGCTCTTGAATCGCCGTGGGTACAATTC
>DGUQ01000185.1:12494-14846 GCA_002394725.1 Ruminococcaceae bacterium UBA4306 | reverse complement strand
CGCTCGATCGATTGATACAATTCCTCAGTCGCCAACGGGCGACAGCTCCTTTTCCCAAAAGGAGCCTTCCTTAACTTAATGATATTGCCCTTAACGGGAGCCTGATGATGGAAAAGCTTATATGATGATCACTGACCGCTAACCACTAATCATTTACCACTTTCAACTTTCCACTTTCAACTGATATATGTATCATCCCCGAAGGGATGAATCAGAACATGGAGTGGGTATGCTTACATTCAAAGGAGCGGCAGTCGACGCACTGCTCATTGGTCGGGTTCTTCTCATGAGAAGCGACCTGAATGCTGTCCAGCGAGCAGTAGTTCTCGTCGCCGCAGTGATACTTGCAGTCCTTGACGCTGCAATGGATACAATGGTTTTTCTGTGTGTCGTTAAACATCATTTTCACCTCTGTTATTATTGTCAAGACGATCTGTCCCGACAATGTTATTATCGGCAAATCATGCCGCGCTATGCACACAATCGGAGGATCGCGATATGATATAACGAGGTGAATACATATGTATATATTTTGTATGATCATTTTGATCTTTTTCGCGATCATCGGCATTTGCGCGTTTATCACATCGTTGCTCGATCACTGTTATCACGGTGAGCATGAATCGGTACTTATCATCAAGGGTCTCAGCGCCGAAAACGCGGAGGCGCGCATCCGATCGGCGGCACGGATCTGTCAGCATCACAAGGGGATGACATTGCGGTGCGTTTGCAGCGAGGAGAATCCTGCCTACGATATCTGCAAGCTGATGCAAAAGGAATATCCGTTGATGGAGATATGCCCGGAACGATGACCGGTTGAAGTTGCCGCGATATCGCTCGGTCACCTGCGGCTCGCAATAACCGGTAAAGTTAAAGCCTCCCGATCGGGGAGGCTTTTGAACTATTGAAGCAGAATGGGTTTACCGACGTCATACGGAACAGGGAGATTCGTCAAATGGCGTTGAATAAAGGTCGCGTCGGCAATTGTCAGACGACCGTCACCGTCAACATCGCCCCATATCAGCGTATCCGCGCTGATACTCAAGGGAAGCTTGGCAAAGTATCGCTGTATGATCGTGACATCATTGATGGTCACTTTACCGTCACCGTTCGCGTCGCCGAGCAAATAATCATACTCGTCGGGCATGACCGCAAGGATTACCGAACAGCTCATCACCGGCTCAGCGGTGTCCCAGTGCATTCCGCCGTGTTCGTCAAAGATATCCTCGACACGGTACCAGTCATAATACAGCGTTTCCGAAACGCCTGCCTGATCCGGAGCGGTGATATGGGCGTAGGATGTGTTTTCGCCCTCAAACGGCGGCTGGTATTCACATCCGAAGATTTGCAGCTCACGATCGCGCCAGCCCGGGATCCATCCGTTATCAGGCTCAAATTCAAAGCTGACAAAGATGTCGCTGTTCTTACCCATATAGATCGTATTGCCGTCATAATACCGTCTGTCCGATCCGCGCACCAGCGCAAAGCTCTCGGGCTTTGGAAGGATATCAAAATCGACATAGCTCGTGCCGTAATACGGCTCCTTGCCGTCGATGCGCACGAAGTATTTGCCCGGATCGGTCGGCATTTTATCGAGCGGATCGATTTCGGGATAGAGCTTTGAATCGTATGTGGGATCGCCGAAATCGGGCTGTTCGCCGCGTTCAAAATAAGTGAGCTCATAATACTGCGGGTCAACGTCCTCGTTTGCGATTCCGTGGATCACGGGCGCGTGCATTTCATTCATGGGGATCGCAAAGTAATCGTGCCACGACCACGTGCACTGACCTTTGTATTCCTCTCCGAAGTCGGCATTCGCGCCGAACCAGTTGAAGCTGTACTTATGCCACAGCAGGAATTCGCGCCATTCCGTCTGTCCGGTATAGCCGCTGTTATCCTTCGCGACGGCATATGCCGCAAATCCGCCGAAACCGCTCTGCATATAATCGCTATTCACCGTCAGACTGAACGGAGCGGAAGCCGGGATAAAGACGTCTTTATCCTTTTCTTCATCCCAGTATGTCATACCGAACACGAGATCATACGCGTCCTTCGGCACTTCCTGACCCTCTCTATCGACGACCGTGATATTCAAATCATCGACATTCAAGGTATCGTCCTTGTTATCGATCGGGAAAGCCTTCCAGCCTTCTCCGTCATAGAGCAGCTCGCAATTTGACAGGTCATTCTTTGCGTCCGAATTAAGGATATCAAAATCGACATAGCTCGTGCCGTAATACGGCGCTTTGCCGTCGATCCGCACGAAGTATTTGCCCGGATCGGTCGGCATTCCATCGAGCGGATCGGTCTCGGGATAGAGCTTTGAATCGTATGTGGGATCATCGAAATCGG
>DGUQ01000185.1:5748-12334 GCA_002394725.1 Ruminococcaceae bacterium UBA4306 | reverse complement strand
GGGGATCGCAAAGTAATCGTGCCACGACCATGTACACTGACCTTTGTATTCTTCTCCGAAGTCGGCATTCGCGCCGAACCAGTTGAAGCTGTATTTATGCCACAGCAGGAATTCGCGCCATTCCGTCTGTCCGGTATAACCGCTGTTATCCTTTGCGACAGCATATGCCGCAAATCCGCCGAAACCGCTCTGCAAATAATCCTCATTCACCGTCAGGCTGAACGGAGCAGACGCCGGGATAAAGACGTCTTCATCCTTTTCTTCATCCCAGTATGTCCTACCGAACACGAGATCATACGCGTCCTTCGGTACTTCCCGACCCTCTTTATCGATGATCGTGATCTTCAAATCATCGACGTTCAAGGTATCGTCCTTGTTCTCGATCGGGAAAACCTTCCAGCCTTCACCGTCATAGAGCAGCTCGCAGCCGGACAGGTCGACAGTCGTATTGGCGAACGCCGACATTGGCAATAAACCGACCGCCAGTGTGAGAACCAAAATCAGTGAAACTACTTTCCTTTTCATCATAAACTCCTTTCAAACGCAGGGATAGTGGATATTCAAAAGGGTATTTGCCAAAGGGATTCTTGCACAGTTCCATTATAGGGTACCTGCCGTGTTTTATCAAGCAGAAACGACATTTCTTATCAAGTCATACTACACAAAAAATCAGAGATTCCTTTATGCAAAGCACACAAAGAAATCCCCGAGCCTAAGCACGGGGATGAAAAAGCGATTTACAGCTTGATTCTGTTATACTCTTCACCGAGGTGATCGGCGACCTCTTTGAGGTGACCGGTGCGCTTGTTCTTCAGCGCGTAATGCTGGACAAGTCCGTAGCCGGGATATTCGTTGCCCTCTACGATGACGGGGCCGTTCTCAGAAAACGCGATATCCCATCCGATGTAGCGGCACTGCGGAATACGCTTGTGCGCGTCGATACACATATCAAAGGCTTCCTGCACACCGTGGATGTAGACGTCCTTGAACTTGACGCCTGTCAAGGGATGGGTGTCATAGACCTTGCCGTAGTCATCGACAACATTACTGTCGATCCTGCCGTCGGCACCGAGGCTGAAATACAGGTCGTTGGTACAGCCGATGACAACGCTGTCATCCTGATTGACGCGCAGGGCGTTCGCGATCATTTTGATCTCGCCCTTATCGTTCAACAGGGTGATGACGCGGAAGGAGTTGACGACATTGGGGTTGATCTGATTGAGATCGGGATGCTGCTTGATGCCGTCCTCGATCAGGAACTGACCGTTCTCCTTGCACCGGTTATAGAACGCGTCGACGTCCTTGATCTCCTTGACGACGCATTTCGAGATACCGTGACCGCCCTCGCCCTTGGTCTCCTTGGCGAAAACGATGGTCTTGTCCTTGAGGAATTCTCTCAGATCATCGGGCGTGCTTTTGCGCAGATTGATGAAATCGCGCTTGAGATAATCGCGGAACACCTCGTCGAAGATCAGCTTATCGCCCAATACGACGATATACTCTTCATCATTGAGGTAAGCCATCAGCCGATAAAAGCGCTTGGCGGTCGCGAAGGTCTTTTTCTCCTCATTGGTCGCGTCAATAAAATGTCCGCGGAAATAATCGGTGTAGCCCGTTCCCTGCGTCAAAAAGTTCCACATCAGGCTGCACTTGATATAAAACTTGGATTTACCGCTCTGCTGCTGGATGATCTCGATGTGGCGGTTCATCCTTTCCTTGTTGATATCCTTGAATTTATTCATCAGCCACTTGGTAACTGACATTGCCATAAAATCGACCTCCGATTTCAGTAAATGATAGTGGGATTACAAATAATAGAATTGAACGAGCGAAGCGAGAAACCTTCACCGTTCACCATTCACCATTCACCGTTCACCTATTTAATATAGATTCTTTCGTTGTTCTTACCGATGCCGAGCAGGACTTCGGCAAGTCCCAGACCCGACGCACGGGAGAAGCGTCCGAGGCTGATACCGCCGCCGAGCAGCGTGACGGTGTCGGTGAGCTTGACGCGGTTATCGACCTTGACGCAGCACATATTCATGCCGATCTCACCGATGATCGGATAACGCTTGCCGTTGATCTCAACCACTCTGCCGTAGTTGGCATGTCCGATACCGTTGTTGTAGCCGACAGGCAGTACCGCGATGCTGATCAGCTCCTGCGCCTGATACTCCGCGCCGTAGCCGACGTATTCGCCCGCGTTGACGTCCTTGATCTGCAAAATACGGCATTTATACGACATTGCCGGAGAAAGATCGAGCTGTACGTCACGATAGGTCTCGGTCAGATGATACTTCTTCTGGTTGTGTTTATCGCGCAGATCTCTGAGGCGATCCTTCACACTGCTGCCGTAGGAGGACGGGCTGATATTGTAGCCGTACATGATCAAACCCATACGGGTGCCGGTCGCGATATCGATCTTGGGGTGCGCTACCAGCGATACGCCGCTGCCCAAATGCACGATCGGGATCTCGTCGAGATCGATCAGGGAGGTCAGCTCCTTGAAGCGGCGGATCTGGTTATCATAATGCGGATCAAAGATACCGGCTGTCGCGAAGTGCTGATAGATACCCTCGAGGAAATGCGGCGAGCTGTTGATCAGCTGAACCGCTTCCTTGATCTCGCCCTTGTCCTTCAATCCGAGTCGGCTGAAGCCGGCGTCCACCTTGATATGCACCTTGAAGCTATGGTTCACATTCGCTTCCAGCATTGCTCTCAGGTACTCGATATCGGGGATCGCGAGGGTCAGATCCAGATCTGCCGCCTCGCCCAGCCGCTCGATCGCGACCGGCTCCAGACATAAGACCGGAACATGGGCGTTATACTTGCGCAGGTCAAAGGCTTCCTCTAAGGAAGACACGGCAAAATAGCGCAAGCCGCCGTTATGGAGCGCCTTGACAGCGCGCATGCCGTGACCGTAGGCGTCGCCCTTGACAACGCCGATATAGCTTTTGTACTCCGGATATTTCTCCAAGATTGCCCGGACATTATTGCTCAGGCGTGTGAGATTGATCTCTACATAGGAATCAGCCATGATAACCCCTCAACTGTAATCGTTACAAATAATAGGATCGTTTCAACAGTCGGGAGGAGCAAGCCCCTCCCCTACAGGATAAAGCCATTCAACTGTGTGCGTTATTCATCCATAATAACGTAAAAGCTTCATTGGAATCCGATGTGATTTTATTTCTTTTTTCGAATCAAAACGATCGGAGTCGTCTCCTGACCCTGACCGCAGGGATTATCGGCGATCAAGCCATGGAGCTCCTCTTCACTGAGCTTAATGTCGGAAGAATAGCCCAGAACCTCCTGACCGAGATCGTTCGCGTCAACGATCATACAGGACATGCCGAGCTTTTCCTTGATCTCATCACACACGCCGGAGGGGTTCTCGGGATTCTCGATACCGATATCTCTGTACTCCGACCAAACATGATCGTAAAAGCCGTCGAGACCCGCGACCTCGGAGCCGACGATCTCATAGAAAACGCCCTTCTTGCCGAAGAGCTTGCAGACGCCGCCGGCAAAGGAAGCCCACAGCACCTTGGGCAGACCGACCTTGGTGATCGCGTACTGCATCTTGATGGTCTCGCCTACGCCTACGCCGGTATCGGGGTGAGAAGCGAACTTGGACAAAAACTTTGCCCAAAAGCCGATCTTGAGCTCCTCGCGCTTGACGACCCTGCCCTGACATAACGCGATGATCTTCTCGGAGGAGCTGACGATATCGCCCTCCTCATACAAGGGCTGTACATATTTCTTAAAGATCTCGATGTAATCCTCGCCCTGCTTGACAAAATGCGTCTTGATCGCGTGGCGCATATAGGTCACACCGTTGACGGTTATTTCAACGTTCTTGCCTTCATTTGCGACAAATTCCATAATTTCACCTCATCTGATTTCAAAAAGGTAGCATTTTCACAAAATATATGGTATACTGGTTTTCGGCATACTATATGTGCGCGGAGTCGGACGATCCGCCCCTTATACGCATATATGAGTATTATAAGACAATTTCAGGAAAAATTCAACAGTAGAATTACCGATATTATCATTTTCACGCAAGGGATTATTATGACTAATCACGAACAACTATTTGAAATAAACGGCGTGGTGGAGAACATCATTTACCGAAATGAAGAAAACGGCTATACCGTGCTGGAAATCAGCGGTGACGAGGCGCTGATCACCGCCAACGGCGTGATGCCGCTGGTCAATGCCGGCGAGAGCGTCAAGCTGTTCGGCGTGTTCAAGAACCACCCAACCTACGGCGAGCAGTTCGCGGTATCGGCGTTCGAGCGCACCATGCCCGAGAATATGGACGGCATCCTCAAATACCTGTCGAGCGGCGCGATCAGGGGCATCGGACCCTCCACCGCAAGGCGCTTGGTGCTGGAATTCGGCGCGGACACCCTGTCCGTACTCGAAAACGATCCCGAGCGCGTCTCAAAGCTCAAGGGTATCTCTTTGAAAAAGGCGCAGGATATCAGCGAACAGCTCAAGAGCGTCGTCGGGATCCGCGAGCTGATGATCTATCTCTCGAACTACTCCGTCAGCCCGAATGCCGCCGTGAA
Organism: Ruminococcaceae bacterium UBA4306; assembly: GCA_002394725.1. Taxonomy (GTDB): domain Bacteria; phylum Bacillota; class Clostridia; order Oscillospirales; family Acutalibacteraceae; genus Ruminococcoides. Next base: position 7,757 of record DGUQ01000185.1, on the reverse strand, counting down.
GATCTGGAAGAAGTACGGCAACAACGCGATCGCGCATATCGAGGAAAACCCCTATGTTTTGTGTGAGGAAGGGATCGGGATCTCCTTTGAGACCGCCGATATGATCGCGCTGTCGCAGAACACGCCGCAGGACGCGCGTATCCGCGTTCGAGCGGCTTTGGCGTTCATCCTCAAGCACAACCGCCTCAACGGTCACACCTGTCTGCCGCAGGATAAGCTGGTCAACACGACCGCCGATCTCTTGGAGATCGACCCTGCCGCGTGTGAATCCGCGCTCAAGGAGATGATCGGGGACAACACGCTGATCCTCGACACCGTCAATGAAAAAGAATGTGTCTTTCTGCCGTCGCTGTATGACGGCGAGACCTATATCGCCGCGCGCATGAAGATGCTGCTGCGTTTTCCCGCGCCCGCGATTGACGGCGCTGAGGAGAAGATCGCCGCGATCGAACAGGAAGGCGGTATCACCTATGCCGCCCTGCAAAAGAAAGCGATCAGCGACGCGCTGACGACAGGACTGCTGATCCTCACCGGCGGTCCCGGCACCGGCAAGACAACCACTCTCAACGCCATCATTCGGCTGCTCAAGGAGAGCGGTCAAAAGGTCTATCTCTGCGCGCCGACAGGAAGAGCCGCCCAGCGGATGACCGCCGTGACAGGCGAAGAAGCCAAAACCATCCATCGCATGCTCGAGGTGAGCTACGATATCGAGGACAAGCCCGTATTCAAGCGCAACGAGCGCAATCTGCTCAATACCGACGCGCTGATCGTGGACGAGGTGAGTATGGTCGATACCGCCCTGCTCGAAAGCCTCTTGCGCGCGCTGCCGCTGTCGTGCCGTCTGATCTTAGTAGGCGACAGCCATCAGCTCCCCTCCGTAGGAGCAGGCAACGTGCTGTATGACCTGATCGCGTCGAACACTATTCCCGTCGTCACACTGGGCGAGATCTTCCGTCAGTCGATGGAAAGCCTGATCGTCACCAACGCGCACAAGATCGTGCAGGGCGAGATGCCCGATATCCGTATCAGGGACAACGACTTTTTCTTTCTGCCTGACTACAATCAGGAGCATATTGCCGAAACGGTCGGTGATTTGTGCGCCAGACGGCTGAAAAACGCCTACGGCTACAATCTGCACGAAAACATCCAGGTGCTCTCCCCTACGCGTAAAGGGATTCTGGGGACATATGAGCTCAACAATCGCCTGCAGACCTTAGTCAATCCTAACCCCTCACGCGGCGTGAAGGTCGGCTACTACACGCTCAACGAGGGCGATAAGGTCATGCAGAGCCGCAACAATTACGATATCCTGTGGACAAAGGATGACGGCGAATACGGCGAGGGCGTGTTCAACGGCGATATCGGCGTGATGGTCGAGGTCAATAACGCCTCCAAAATCTATAAGGTGAGATTCGACGACCGCGTCGCGACCTACGACAGCGACAGCGTCGGCGATCTGGAGCTTGCCTACGCCTGCACCGTCCACAAAAGTCAAGGCAATGAATTCGACTGCGTCGTCCTGCCGATGTTCCGCGGCGCTCCCCAGCTGATGTACCGCAATCTGCTCTACACCGCCGTGACGCGAGCGAAAAAAATGCTGATCATCATCGGTGACGAGAACGCCCTGCGCACGATGGTCGAGAACAACCGCCGCATCCTGCGCTACACGGGGCTGAAAACATTCTTGATGAGGGATTGATATGGAATTTGTCCGCAAGCTCACCGCGCTGTTTTATCCGGAACGCTGTCCCTATTGCTCCGCACTGGTCGAAGCGACGCATATCGCGTGCAAAACATGCTATGATGAGATCCGCCGCAGGTATATCCCGATCCCGAGCGGCGCGAGGGGCTTTCGCTGTATCTCTACCTTCGTCTACGACGGCAGAGTGCGCCGCATGATTTTGCGGTTAAAGTACCACGACCGTATCCAGTACATCCCTCAGGTCGCCGAGCTGCTCGCAAGGGATATCCAAAGCACATACAGCGGCGAGGAATTCGACTTCATCACC
>DGUQ01000185.1:0-5536 GCA_002394725.1 Ruminococcaceae bacterium UBA4306 | reverse complement strand
AAATATAAGGAACGCAAAACCAATCTCAACGGCGCGTTCAAGCTGATCGACAAAGACGCGGTCAAAGATAAAAGTATCCTGATCATCGACGATATCATCACCTCGGGCTATACCCTCGGCAACTGTTGCAGGATGCTCAGCCGCGCAAAGCCGCGTCTGATCTGCTGTGCCACCATCGCCTCCGCGCAAAATAAATATCCCGAATCGACGGTGATATGAACAAATTGATATTGAAAACCATATCAAAGTCGTATATAATAATCGTGACAGAAACCAAAGCGCGTTGATATCGCCATACGGCGCGTTTTCAACCGATATAAAGGAGAATGCTAATGGATATCGCATTGGATCTTGGCACCGCCAATGCCCGACTCAGGGTCAACAACAATGAGAACGCCATCGACCAGCCATCGGTCATCGCGTATAACAAGGATAATAACACCATCCTCGCCGTAGGTGATGAAGCGTATGAAATGCTCGGCAGAACCTCGGCAAAGATCAACGTCGTGTTTCCGCTGGAGGGCGGCGTGATCGCCGAATCGGGACTGGTCGAGGAGCTGGTCAACATCTTCATGGCGGAGGTCTGCACCAGCCGCGTCGTCATGCCGCGTGTTGTCGCGTGCATCCCCGGCGAGATCACCGAGGTCGAGAAACGCGCGATCGTCGGCGCGATATCGAGCTTCGGCGTCAGACGCGTCCTGCTGATCGAAGCGGCTAAAGCGGCGGCTTTCGGCAGCGGCAGGGATATCATGTCGCCTCACGGCGTGATGATCGTCGATATGGGCGCCGGCACGGTCGATATCGCGGTCATGTCGCTGGGCGGTATGTCCGTCAGCAAAACCATCAAGACCGCGGGCAACAGAATGGATGAAGAGATCATCAAGTATGTGCGCCGCAAGCATGGTCTGGTCATCGGCAAGGCGATGGCACGCAACTGTAAGGAAGCGATCGCCTGCGCCTTGCAAGCGGATGAGAACAAAACCTTCCGCTTGAAGGGCAGAGATTCTCTGCGCGGACTCCCTCGCGCGATGGTGGTCAATGCTGTCGAAATGCAGGAAGCGATCGCCGACATCACCACGATCATCATTAACGCGATCGTCGATGTGCTCGAGGATACGCCGCCCGAGCTGCTCGGCGATATCCAGATGGACGGCATCATGCTCACCGGCGGACTGGCACAGTTAGACGGCATGAAGGAGCGATTGGAAAAAGAGACAGGCATCACGGTACATATCGCCCCGAACCCCTCCGACTGCGTCGTAGCAGGCTGCTTCAAGGCAACGGAATTCATCGAAGAAGCCGAATCCCGGCGCAGCACCCTCAATCCGCTGATGACGGTCTATTAATAGTTAGGAATGAGGAATGAGGAATGAGGAATTGTGGGAAAATCCGAAAGATTTTCGATTTGTAGAAAAGACATATAACAAAAACGCTTGCGACTCCAAAATAGAGTTGCAAGCGTTATTTATTATGATTGCCACGTCGTTAGCTATATCGCCAACTATTATAAAAATCAGGTGCGGACAGCGTCCGCCATTCATTCCTAATTCCTCATTCCTCATTCCTAATTATTCCAAATCACCTTTCGTTCTTCCTCTTCTGGAAGCCGTATGCCAATTTCAGCAAGAGCTTTTCGGGCGCGAAGCGGCGGAAGAATAGTCCCACCTTCATCATCAAGCCGGGAATAATGACCAGCTTTCCCTTCATTGCACCGTCGATCGCGATCCGTGCGCATTCCTCCGACGAGATGCCGTCTACGGCAAACTTCACCTTGGCGACGTCGTTGAACTCCGTGTTCACGGGACCCGGACAGAGTACCGCGACACGCACATGACTGCCCTTTTGTCTGAGCTCCTCATAGATCGCTTCAGTCAGGCGCAGGACATAGTTCTTGGTCGCGTAATAGGTCGAGAGAAGCGGTCCCGGCATAAAACCGGCGGATGACGCGACGTTAAGGATGATACCGCTGTCGCGCTTGACAAAATCACGCAGGAACAGCTTGGTCAGAATATGCACGGCAGTCACATTGACGTCAATCATATTCAGCTCGGTATCGAGCTCCGTTTTGACAAATTCACCGGCAAGACCGAAGCCCGCGTTATTGATGAGCATGTCGATCGTCTCGTCCTTCACCGTCTCATACAACGCGTAACAATCCGCCTTCTTCCCCACGTCCGTGACGATACAGCGTACATCGACATTTTTGAGCTCATTTTTCAGCTCCCTGATCCTGTCCTCACGACGCGCGACCAGGATCAGATCCCAGCCCATTGTTGCCAGATAGCGCGCCATATCGCGTCCGATACCCGATGAAGCGCCTGTGATCAATGCTTTCATATTACTGCCTCCTGTTTTTTGAGATAGCCACGTCGTCACTCGCCGTACTCGCTGAGAGCAGACAAGCGTGACTCCTCTCGTGCTCACGTGGCAGCTCCTCCTCTCCCCAAAAAGCAGGGCTTTTCGGGGACTCCGGTGGAGCCTCACGATGACTTTATTAAAATTTTACATCTATCCACTTGCTTTTGTCAATCATTTTCGATAGAATAATGTCGAGCAAACGATCTTATGCACATTGCTGTGCACGAATATTTTATAAGGAGCTGAATCTATGGACTCCATCAAAGAAATGTGGAACCGCTTCACGCAGAGCATCGTCAATTATCTGCCCGATCTGGGAGGCGCGTTGGTCATCACCGTGATCGGCATCATCATCTCGATCATCTTAGTATCCCTCACGCGCAAAGCGCTGCAGCGCAAGAAGGTCGACCCCTCTCTGGTCGACTTTATCTCACGGTGCGTCCGCCTGCTGATCTACGCCTTCACCCTGCTCGCCGCCATGTCGGCGCTGCACATCTCCATCACGGGCATCGTCGCGTTCTTCTCCGCGGCTGCCGCGGCAGTCGCCTTGGCACTGAAGGATCGACTCAACGATATCGCCAGCGGTATCGTGATCCTGTTCACCAAGCCCTTTGTCACGGGCGACTTTATCGAATTCACCAAGTATTCGGGCTTTGTGCAGAAGATCGACGTCATGCACACCAACATCCGCACCTATGACGGCACCAACGTCATCATTCCGAATTCGGTCATCTCCAACGCCGAGGTGAACAACTATACCACCCATCCGCAGATCCGCGTCACGATCACCGTTCCCATCCCCTATGACGCGAACATCAAGCAGGTACAGACGATACTGACCGATGTGATCGAGCGCACAGACCTTGTGCTGGATGACGAAAAATACCCGAAAAAGGTCAGGCTCGAGAATTTCGGCGAAAGCGCGCTGGAATTCACCGTCCGCTGCTACTGCGAGTACAAGGACTATTGGACGGTATACTACGCCCTGATGGAGGGCATCAAGAACACGCTTGATCAGAACAAGATCGCCATCCCCTATAACCAGCTGGATGTGCATGTTGTCAATCAAAACGATGACAAACAACAACTTGATTTTGACTGACAAATGATATATAATGGGTAATGGATAGTTGAGAATGAAACCTCAAACAATCATTTTCAATTATCCATTTTCCACTTTCAATTAGTATAAGCGCCCGTGGCGGAACTGGCAGACGCGCTGGATTTAGGTTCCAGTCCTTCGGGGTGCAGGTTCAAGTCCTGTCGGGCGCACCATAAACATCTACTGCTAAGTGACCGAGGTCATCGTGCTCATAACACGGAAGTTTTGATTTGACTCTAAATGCCACAGTAGGTGTTTTTTGATTATTTTAGAGGCATAAACGTCTACAGAGCTGGGTTCTTGACATACTACTTACAGATAATTATAATAATCATAACAGATGAGATGATAAAGAAAGGGGTGTCCTATATGCCGACAAGACATGAAATCGAAAAATGTGTAAGAGTACTTCTGATTCGATATGGCGCCGAGTATGCTCTCCTGTTTGGCTCCTACGCCAGAGGCGATGAAACACCTGACTCTGATATTGATATTGTTGTTTTCGGGGGTAAGAATTTTAAAAAGTCTAATATCTTTGCCTTTGCGGAAGATTTGAGAGAAGCCCTCGGAAAAGAAGCGGATGTGTTTGAAATCAGCGAAGTGAATATGGGAACTCCTTTTTATGATGCATTGATGAAGGAAGGAGTTAAGATCGCGTGAAAATATCTGATAAGGAACGTCTGAAAAAGATTGTTAAAACATGGACTTCACTGCAAAAGCAGATGGACGAGCATCATATCACACGTGAACTGCTCCTTGATGATGAATTTTCTCAATGGGCCGTTACCACACCACTGTATAATATCGGTGAACAGGTATATATGCTTAGCTCAGATTTCAAAAAGGAGCATCCGGACATTCCCTGGAGCGTTGTATCCGGTTTAAGACATCGCCTGGTTCACGATTATGAGGGCATCAACTGGTCGATCATCGTAGAAGTAATTTTTGATGAGATGGACGATTTCATTCATATGATAACCGATTTGACAGACTGACAAAACTGTCATCGAGATAACGTTAGCATTAGGTTCCGGTGGATCATTCGTGCAAGTTCAAGTCCTGTCAGGCGTACCATAAATATAGGGTATCCAAATGGGATACCCTATATTTATTATGAAAGCAAAGTACACTTCGTTTTTTAACTTAAAAAGGGTATCCGATCAGATACCCTTTTTATCATGCTGTGTTATTCGATTGTATCAACAAGCATATCGGCGACGTTGGTGATGACGTCAGCAATCTCCAGCTGCTCCTTCCACTTGTTATCGATCGCGTCATAACCGATATACGCGCCGAGGATATTGCCGGCGATCGCGGCGGCGGAGTCGCTGTCGCCGTTCTGGTTGACAGCGGTGATGATGCACTCGGAAAAATCATCCTGATACCTGAGAGCGCAGTAGATCGCTGTCGCGAGCACCTCATCGGCATACCAGCCCTCGCCGAGCTGATGGATATTATCGAGGTCGGCGTCGCCGTTTTCGGACAGCTTGACCGCCTTGTTGACGATATTGACGAGCTTATCGATATCCTGCTCCTCGCGGAAGATCTCAGCGACATCCGCCATCGACCGCTCTACGATCTCCTTTAAGGTAAGCTCTTCCTCATTGTAGAGGATCCTGTAGATGATCTCCGCCAGAACTGCGGCAGGCATATAGCCGAGCGGATGGCTGTGCGTGATGGCGGCACATTCCGCCGCCTCGAGCGCGACCGATGTGATATCGTCACGTTTCTTTACCATGCCGATCGGCGCGACGCGCGTAATACCGCCGCCGTCGTTTGCATTATTGATTTTTGATTGGATAAAGCTCTCCACATGCTCATGGTTGACGCGCTGATCTCTGCGCGTTTGCAGCGCGTTCAGGCAGGTAACAACGGGAGTACGTCTCTGGAACAGCTCGGGAACATCCTTGATGACGACGGAGATAAAGCCGTCGGGATAATCGGGAGAATCCTTGATCACCTTGGTGGACGCCTCTTCATAGGTCATCTCCTGCGTGATGAGCCAATCCTGATACGCGATGTTGGCATATTCTCTTAAAGGAGCGCTCAAGCCGGTTTTCTTCAATTCATCATAGA
>DGUQ01000132.1:2596-5034 GCA_002394725.1 Ruminococcaceae bacterium UBA4306 | reverse complement strand
TCGGCGGTAGTCAATTCCTTGATATAGCGGGCATTCACACCCTTTTCGTTGAGCAGGGTGCAGAGGTTCTCGGCGCCCTTTTCGGTACCCGCGAGGATGACGACCGCCATACTGCCGTAGCCGATATCCTCGAGATCCTCGATCAGCGCGGTGCTCTGACCCGACCACGGCGAGGTCTGGCGCGCGTTGAAGGTCACCGCGGCGGACAGCTCCGTGTTGTAGGACGAGTGAGAGAAGGTGTCGAGGAAGATCGCCGCGCGGTCGAGCAAAAAGTTCATGCTCTGTGTAAAGTTGAGGGAGTAGGTCTCAAAGCCGCGGCATAATACGCCGTCCGCGAACAGCGCCTTGAGCTCCTCCTTTTCATGGAAGTCCATGGAGCGGTCGCGTTCCTTGACGTTTTTGTATTCGGAGATAAAGACGATCTCGTCGTCGTCAAAATAGTCGAAGAGGGTGGCAGGCTGATCGTAGATCAGGGAGATGAACTTGTCATAGGTCGCAAAGCTCAGCCCCGCGCGCAGCATGTCCGCTTCCTTTTGCAGGCGCTCCTTTGCCTTTTGACTGCTTTCACTTTTGAGGTAGGCGGCCTTACGGCTGATTTTGTCCGCCAGCTTCTCTTTGTCGCCGATCAGGATCTCGCCCGAGGGGGTGAGATCGATCTCCTCGCAGTAATCGGTGCGGCGTTGGGTCTCGACGTCGAAGTAGTTGATGGTGTCGATCTGATCGCCCCACAGCTCAATGCGCACAGGCGCGTCGCTGTCGGGCATGAACAGGTCGATGATACCGCCGCGGATGGAGAACTGACCGCTGCCCTCGACATTGTCGCACCGCTCGTAGCCCAGCAGGATCAGCGATTTTTCAAATTCGGGCAGGTCGATCTCCACATCGGGCTTTAGGGTGCGGCTGACGGAACGCAACACATCCTTGGGGATGGTGTACTGCGCCGCCGCATCAAGCGTGGCGATGATCACGTCGTAGTCGCCGCTGAGCATGCGGCTGAGGACATTCAGGCGCTGGTGCTCGTATTCATGCGACTTGACCTGCGACGGGATGTAGATGAAATCCTTCTTCGGATACACCAGCGCGCGCAGTCCCATGGCGCTCAGATCATTGCACAGAATCTGCGCTTCCTGCTCATTTTGGGCAACACAAAAGGCTCTGACGGCGTTATCCCGGCAGAGCGACGTGATGATATTGGCTTTGTGAACGCCCGAAACGCCGATCGCGGCAGCGCGCGAACGGGTACGGACAGCGTTTTCCAACGCCTTGTATTGCTTGGTGCGTTGGATGACATGATCTAAAAATTGCATAGTTTCCTCTTGGATAACGGTTAACGGATAACGGATAACGGTTAACGGTTAACGGTTGTGGGAAACGCTTCGCGTTTTGGATTCCTGTATAAAATGATCGAGCAAAGCGAGATACAATCACCGTTCACCATTCACCATTCACCGCAATTAACGCTGTGCGTTAATTGTAAAGGTTCATCGCCTTATCGATATCGCCGTCTACGATGTATTCTACCGCGCCCTTGATATCGGGCAGCCGCTCAGAGAGGAGCTTTTTATCCTTGTCGGTAAAGCGGCTGAGCACCCAGTCCTTGAGGTCGTATTCGGGGTGCGGCTTTTTGCCGATGCCGATCTTGACGCGCGGAAACTCGTCGGAGCCGCTGAGGTAGATGATGTTTTGCAGTCCCTTTTGTCCGCCGTCCGAGCCCTTGCGGCGGATGCGGATCACGCCGACGTCGAGAGAGATGTCATCTGACAGTATAACAACCTGTCGGGGCGGAATTTTGTAGAAATTCATCGCCTCGGTCACCGCCTGACCGCTGAGATTCATGTAGGTGGACGGCTTCATCAGCAAACAGCGCTTGCCGCTGATCCTCGCCTCGCCGACGGTGGACTTGAACTTGATCTTGTTGATCTTGACGCCCAGCTCCTCGGCAATGTAGTTGATCGCGATAAAGCCGGCGTTATGACGGGTGCCTTCATACTGCTTGCCCGGATTGCCCAGACCGACGATGATGTATTCGATACTGTTGTTGGTGAATTCTTTCTTTTTGAAAAGCATAAGATTTCCTTTTACAAAGGTGAATCGTAGGGGACGGCGCCCACGACGTCCCGAGAATGACGGGCACGGTTGATAGCCTGAGCCGCAGATAGAAGGGATAGGCTTCTGCCTGCGGGGCGTCGAGGGCGCCGCCCCCTACTGAGTTAGGTTTACGACGCTGAAATATCGATTGTAGCGACAGTTATTTTGAATTATACAAACATCGGAGAAACCGGCTTGTCCTCGTAGATCCTCTCGATCGCCTCGGCAAACAGCGGAGCGGTGGAGAGTACGGTGAACTTGTCGAGCATCTTCTCCTCGGGGATCGGAACGGTATCCAGCAGGATGCACTCCTTGATCGCGCTGTCACGGATACGGTCGATCGCCGGACC
>DGUQ01000132.1:0-2459 GCA_002394725.1 Ruminococcaceae bacterium UBA4306 | reverse complement strand
GCGTTGCACAGGGTGCCCGCGGTGTCGATCATATCGTCAACGAGGATGCACTTCTTGCCTCTGACCTCACCGATGATGTTCATGACCTCGGACACGTTGGCACGCTGTCTGCGCTTGTCGATGATCGCGATGGGGCAGCCGATCTTTGCCGCGAAGTTACGCGCTCTGGTAACGGAGCCGAGGTCGGGAGATACGACCACATATTCGTCCGCGTGACCCTCGACCTTCTTCTTCATGTGCTTTGCCAGCATCGGAGCGCCGACAAGATGGTCGACGGGAATGTTGAAGAAGCCCTGGATCTGTGCCGCGTGCAGATCCATCGTCAGTAGACGGTCGGCGCCTGCGGTGGTGATCAGGTCGGCAACCAGCTTGGAGGAGATCGGATCACGAGCCTTTGCCTTACGATCCTGACGCGCGTAGCCGAAGTACGGAACAACGGCGGTGATGGAGGAGGCGGAGGCTCTCTTCATCGCGTCAATCATTATCAGAAGCTCCATGAGGTTGTCGTTGACGGGTGAGCAGGTCGACTGCACGATGAAGCAGTCGGAGCCGCGGACGGATTCATGCAGAGATACCGCGATCTCACCGTCCGAGAAGGTTGCGCAGTCGCTCTTGCCGAGCGGAACGCCTAAGCAATCCGCGATGCCGTGAGCGACAGCCTTGTTGGAGTTGAGTGTAAAAATCTTGATGTCCTTACCGTGTGAATTCATTATGTGTCCCCCTAAAATGAATTTTTGTTATTGATAACCTTGCGGTTTGGATACTGGTTTGGTGAATGGTGAACGGTGAATGGTGAACGGTGGCGGTATCTCGCTTCGCTCGGACAATTCTATAGCAATCCAAAACGCGAAGCGTTTCCCACAACCGTTAACCGTTATCTGTTAACCGTTAACCCTTAATGGTAGCCTTTTGCAACGGCGATCTCATTCAGCTCTTGAAGCTGCGCCGGATCGTTGGCGCCGAGGACGGTGTCGGGTGACTTTGCGGTGAACGCGCCGACCTTTCTGCCGTTTTGCAGGAGCAGATAGAGCGCGTCGGGCAGATAATATTCTTTTGCAGAATTATTCGCCTTGATATTATCCAGTACGCTGAGCAGATCAGCAGTATCAAACCAGTAGCCGCCCGAGTTGACCTCTTTGATCCTGAGGGTCTCTTCGTCGGCTTCCTTCTGCTCGACGATACTCTTCAAGGTGCCGTCCGAGTTGCGGACGATCCTGCCGTAGCCGGTCGGATCATCAAGCATCGCGCTGATGACGGTCGCGGAAGCGCCGCTCTCGTTATGGTCGTTGTAAGCGTCGGAGATGGTCTGTGTGTCCATAAACGGCGCGTCACCGCACAGGATAACGACGTCGCCGCCTTTTTCACTCAAAAAATCCTTTGCCATCATCACGGCGTGACCCGTGCCGAGACGCTCGCTTTGCAGTACGTGGCTGACTTCAAAGGGAAGTGAGTCAAGATACGCTTCGGTGATCTCTGTCTTGAAGCCGGTGACCACGCAGATGTCATCGATCCCGGCCGCCTTGACCGCGTCGATGACCCATCGGAGCATCGGCTTGCCCAGCACCTCATTCATGGGCTTGGGAATGTTGGATTTCATTCGTTTACCTTCGCCGCCGGCGAGGATAACGGCACATTTATTACTCATGAATTAACCTCACAATTTTTATAATGATAATGAAAACCGAATCACACCGATCGGGCTGTGCGGACAATCGTAACAGGATTGTCCGAGGGAAGCGAGTCCCCTTCATGATTCACTTTTCGTTATTCATTTTTCACTGCGCTTTGCGCTTATGGGCGCTCTCGTAGATAATACTATTATCGCATATATTTGGGATTTTGCAAGAACAAATTACAAAAAGATGACAATTTTAACATTTTACACAATATCCACAAAATATAGGCATGACTTTTGTGCCCCTTTTTTGTGTCTTTTTTCTCTTATGTATAGCATTTTTATCCATCCTTTGCTATAATACAAATGTATATGTATGCTGTGGCGAAATCCGCCGCAGTCCTTACTATAACAAACTTTTAGGAGGAGATTCCAATGAGCAAAAAATGGGTTTACCTTTTTAAAGAAGGTAACGCTGACATGAGAGAACTTCTCGGCGGTAAAGGCGCTAACCTCGCTGAGATGACCAACATCGGTCTGCCGGTTCCTCAGGGCTTCACGATCACCACAGAGGCTTGTACCCAGTATTATGAGGACGGCCGCCAGATCAATCCTGAGATCCAGGAACAGATCAATGAGTATATCGGTAAGATGGAAGAGATCACCGGCAAGAAGTTCGGTGACAAGGAGAATCCGCTTCTCGTATCCGTTCGTTCCGGCGCGCGCGCTTCCATGCCCGGTATGATGGACACCATCCTGAACCTCGGTCTGAACGAGGAGGTTGTAGAGACCATCGCTGTACAGAGCGGCAATCCGCGCTGGGCTTGGGACTGCTACAGAAGAT
>DGUQ01000121.1 GCA_002394725.1 Ruminococcaceae bacterium UBA4306 | reverse complement strand
ATATCATCCGCAGGATGAACGACGCCGGTATCCCGATCCGCTTTGTCGAGTATGAGGAGTTCGCCGCGGCGCTGAACGAGGCGCAGAAGGATCCCGACAAGGCAGCGATCCTGTCGAGCATGACCGCTTACATGAACACCGCTCACGGCAAGAAGGTCACGGCGCTGCCGTTTGAATCCCATTACACGACCCAGATTTTGGCGCGAATGGGCTTCTTCTGGAACGCGAGCAACGAGCGCTATGTCAACGACTTTATCAACGTGCTGATGGGCTTCCGCTTCTTTGACAGCGACAACCTGACAAGATAATGTTGAGATAAATAAAGCCTTCCCCCCCGAGGGGAAGGCTGAAATCCATCCGTGCCGTAGGACGCGGATGAAAATGGAGAAACCTATGAAACGATCCGGTAAACTGATCAATACAACCTACCGCAATCTGCTGGTATCTACGCTGGCGATGACGGCTTCGATGTACCTGTCGAGTATCGTTGACGGCATTTTGGTCGGTCAGATCCTCGGCACGCTCGAGCTGTCCGCCATCAACCTGACCTATTCGATCACCTTCCTCAAAAATATCCCGATCGCGATGTTCACCTTCGGCGGCAACACGCTGGCGGTCATGTACAAGGGCAAGCGTGAGAATGAAAAAGCGAATACCGTGTTCACCCTCTCGTTCTGGGCAGGGATCCTGTCAAGCATTGTGATCGCCGTGATCGGCGTTTTGCTGATCGCCCCGACCGCCGGACTGCTCGGACAGCACAAGCCCGAGCTGGAGGGGCTTGTCGCCGCCTATCTTGTGCCCTTATGGGTGCTCACGCCGCTGGTGGCGCTGAACAACCAGACCGCCGCCTTTGCGCGTACCGACGGCATGAAGAAGCTGGCGACCGCCCTGCCGATCGTATCCAATGTGATCAATCTTATCTGTGACTGGCTGTTCATGGCGGTGTTCGGATGGGGGATCGCGGGCGCCGGCTGGGCGACCGTGGCGGGCTACGCGCTCGGCTCCCTGCTTGTGATCGGCTTTTTCAAGGACAAAAGCCGCACCGTATATTTTACGCGCAAGGCACTGAGGCACCTGAAGATGATGGGCAAGATCCTGAGCACGGGCATGCCGTCCGCTTTGATCTATGTCTGCAACTTCCTTCGGCTGTTCTTTACCAACGCGATCATCCTCTCCGCGACCGGTACTGCCGGCACGCAGATCGCGTCCGTGTCCTTCTCACTGAACAGCCTGTGCTTTATCTTTATCGAGGGCGCGACGATGACGCTGCTGCCGATCCTCGGCGCGCTGTACGGCGAGCGTGACGTTAAGGGTCAAAAGCTCGCGCTGCGCTACGGAATGTGGATGACGATCGGTATGTCGATCGTGATCCTCATCCTCTCCGAGTTGTTTCCGCTGCCGCTTGCGGCGCTGTACGGACTCAAGGATCCGGCGCTGACCGAGGTGTTCGCGGTGACCTTCCGCATCATGTCCATCAACATCCCGATCCTCGCGGTGATCTATGTCATGCGCACCTTCTATCAGGCGACCAAGCAGAAGTGGCTGGCGAATATCCTCGTCGTTCTCGACGGCTTTGCCACCATCGTGCCGCTGATGTATTTCTTTTCCAAGATCGACATCTACTGGCTGTGGGCGTCGTTCCCGTTCTCGAAGCTTCTGACCGTGCTGATCACGGTGATCATCGTCGTGATCTACAAGAACGTCAAGCGCAAGGACAATTATCTCTTGATCGATGGGGAAGAGGGCAAGACGCTCGATTTCTCCATCCGCAATAATAAGGAAGCGGCTACCGACGCCGCGCACAAGGCGGTCGCTTTCTGTGAGGAGAACGGCGTTGAGGCGAACCTCGCCCACAATATCGGCGTAGCGGTCGAGGAGCTGTGCGTTAACAGCGCGGTCTATGCCGCAAAGGGTCAGACCGACAGCGTTGACGTCTATATCAAGGTGTCGGAGAAGTGCGTCGTGTTCCGGCTCAGGGACAACGGCAGGATCTTTAATCCCACCGAATACGTGGATGACAGCGGCAGAGAGGTGACCGGTCTCAAGCTGGTACGCTCGCTGACGTCCTCGATCGAATATAACCGTGTATTAGACTATAATGTCACGGTCGTCACCGTCAACAGGTAGCTTTATGAAGAAAAAACAAACAGATACCACAAAACCGGAACAAAAGACGAAAGAGAAAAGATTCCACACGCTTTTTGCGCAGATCGGTTTGCTCATGCTGTTGATCATCCTGATCCTCGACGGCGCTGTGCTGATGCTGACCTACAAGATCTCTTATGAGAACAATCTGAAGATCTTTGAGGATCAGCTGCGCGGCGCGGCAAAGGCGACCGTGCATTACTGTGAAACGTATAATATCTATGATGACGAGGTCAATGCGGAGAAGATCGACCCGCTGTTTGACGACATCAGCGATTTGTTCAGTGTCACCTATATTTACGTCATTGAGCCGGATATCGAGACGCGCTCCGAAACCTATCTGGAGATCTCGTTCGGCGATGAAGCGTCCGAGGATGCGAAAAGAACCCGATTCAGAGGCGTGACAGTGTCCGGCAAGCTCAATGATTCCCAGATCGAGGCCTACAACGGCAACACCGGGGGCGTGATCCTGCATGAGGTGACCACGTTTGATGACGCGCTGATCTGTTACATGCCGTGTACGCGGTATTTTGATACCGAGAAAGACGAGTATGTCAACTATAAAAAGCCTTTGATCGTTGCTTCGGAGATTTCCATACAAAGAGTCAACGCCCGATTTGAAAAACAGTTTTTGCAGATCGCCATCCTGACGCTGACGGTCACGCTGGTCATTGCCGGCGCGTTCGCGCTGCTGCTGTATTTCAAGGTCACCAAGCCCGTCCGCGTGATCAACAAGCGAATGAGCCGCTTTGTTACCGACCGCAAGAAGAATAGCAACAAGCTGGATGAACGGGGCAGCAGCGAATTTGAGCAGATGTCCCATTCCTTCAACACAATGTCCGATGAGATCAATTCCTACATCGATGATATCAAGGAGCTGCACCGTGTGCGGCATATGCAGGAGGCGGAGCTGGATATCGCGCGTGAGATCCAGAAGGGTCTGCTCAAGCCGGAGCATTCCGAGATCGCTACCGCCGAGATCCGCGGCTATATGGATCCTGCCAGAGACGTCGGCGGCGATTTGTATGACTACTGTCAGCTTGACGACGGCAAAACCTTTGTCGCGATCGCAGATGTATCGGGCAAGGGAATCTCGGCGTCCTTGTTTATGTCGCGCGCGATCACACTGCTGCATCTGTACGCGCAGATGGATTATACGCCCGCGAGGATCCTTGAGGAGTATAACAATACCCTTGCCTCCCAGAATCCCAACGGCATGTTCATCACCACCTTTATCGCGATCTGGGATCCCGTAAGGGGAGAGATGATCTACTCGAACGCCGGACACAACATCCCGTATGTCCTGTCCGACAGGCTGATCCCTCTCGATCAGTCGCACGGCGTAGCGGCAGGACTGTTTGAGGGCGAGAAGTATGAGGACGCCTTGATCACGCTCAAAGAGGGCGACACGCTGTTCCTCTTTACCGACGGCGTGAATGAGGCGAAGAACGCAGGGGGCGCGTTCTATTCGACCGAGCGTCTGGAAGAGAAGCTCACCGGCTGTATCAAGACGCAATCTCCCGATACGCTCACCGCGATCCTCAGCGATCTGAGAGACTTTACGCAGGGCGCGGTGCAGAATGACGATATCACCATGCTGACGATGAAGATCAAGAACCCCCCGAAGGAGACCGTTCTCCGTCTGAGATCCAACATCGAACAGCTCCCGTCTGTCAAACAGACGATCTTTGCCTTGCCTCTCGGCGAGGATCTTAAGCGGACGATCTATCTCGCCGCGGAGGAGATCTTTGTCAATATCTGCTCCTACGCCTATGAAACGATCGGTGATGTGGTCATTAAGCTCTGTCAGGAGCAAGATAAGATCACGCTGACCTTCATCGATGGCGGCAAGCCC
Source organism: Ruminococcaceae bacterium UBA4306 (assembly GCA_002394725.1). Taxonomy (GTDB): domain Bacteria; phylum Bacillota; class Clostridia; order Oscillospirales; family Acutalibacteraceae; genus Ruminococcoides. Next base: position 18,903 of record DGUQ01000121.1, on the reverse strand, counting down.
TTTGACCCGACAAAGGACGTGCTCGAAATCGACGACTACGATCATGAGCACGCGATCGGCGGACTGGGGCGCTATCTGGCGTTCTCGATCGCCGAGAGCTATCATTACGAATATACCGACGAGAAAAATATCTTATCGCTGACATTCAGCAGGGAGGTACAAGATGACGATCAAAAAAACGCTTGACGCAGATACCCTCACCGTAACGGTGGAGGGCTGGCTCGATACCATGACATCGCCTGAATTCCATAACGAGGTCGCCGATTTGGAGGGCGCAAAGAACATCGTCCTCGATTTTGAGAAGGTGGAGTATATCTCCTCGGCAGGACTCAGGGAGACGGTCGCTTTGTACCGTACCGTTACCGCGAACGGCGGCACATTTTCTGTCCGTAAGGTCGCGCCCAAGGTCATGGATGTTTTTACCTTGACGGGCTTTGATAAAAAATTCGAGATCCGCGCCGACTGATCATCGGATCGCGCTGTGAATAAAACCGAATGAAAGACAAAAAATAAAGAAAACGGAGGAATATCTATGTCTAAATACGCAGGAACACAAACCGAAAAGAACCTCGAGGCCGCCTTTGCCGGCGAATCTCAGGCGCGCAATAAATATACCTACTTTGCGTCCGTCGCGAAGAAAGAGGGCTACGAGCAGATCGCCTCTCTCTTTTTAAAGACCGCGGATAACGAGAAGGAGCACGCCAAAATGTGGTTCAAGGAGCTCGAGGGCATCGGCTCGACCGCCGATAACCTGAAGGCCGCTGCCGAGGGCGAGAACTACGAGTGGACGGATATGTACGAGGGCTTTGCCAAGACCGCCGAGGAAGAGGGCTTTTCGGAGCTTGCCGCAAAATTCCGACTGGTCGCGGCGATCGAAAAGCACCACGAGGAGCGCTACCGCGCCCTGCTGAACAATGTCGAGACCGCGCAGGTATTCGAAAAGAGCGAGGTCAAGGTATGGGAGTGCCGCAACTGCGGTCACATCGTCGTCGGCACCAAGGCGCCCGATGTATGCCCCACCTGCAACCATCCGCAAAGCTACTTTGAGATCAACGCAGAGAATTATTGATCGGTATCCCGGAGAAAAAGCCAAGGTGACAGTCATACGGCTGTCACCTTGGCTTTTATATTGTTCCGATTCTAAATCAGATCCGCAAAACACGGATTTTGAGTGTTGCAATGATAAGCCGATTGTGGTATGATATAATTTGGTAATATATATACTGTTAGGATTTGTTGACATATTTACAAATGCGCACAAGCGGTTTTTCGTGATCCTGCGTTGTGATTCGCGGAGTTATCAGTACGCCGCCAAACGATACCGTGTCGTTGAAAACCGCCTGCTTTAGATGTGCCGCTGTTGATGCAACAACCCTGATCTCAATTCATTTTTAGGAGGAATCATCTGATGACGATCACAAAAACTCAGGAAGGCGCCAAGCTCACGGTTGCTATCGAAGGCGAACTCAACACCAACACAGCTCCCGAACTGGAAAAGGAATTTGAAACCTGTCTGGACGGGATCACCTCACTGGTGATCGACGCTCAAAAGCTCGACTACATCTCCAGCGCCGGTCTGCGCGCGCTGTTCGGCGCCGCCGAGGTCATGCAGGAAAACGGCGAGATGTGCGTTATCAACGCGAATGAGGACGTCAAGAATATATTTGAAGTAACAGGCTTTGTCGATATTATTGACGTAAAATGAAACGCATAGAGATACCTGCCGAAAAAGCGAGGCTGACCGAGGTTCTCGACTTTGTCCTTGCTTACGCGAGACAGCTCGGATTTGAGAAAAAGGAGCTTTTTCAGTTAAAGGTCTGCACCGAAGAGATCTTTGTCAACGTCGCGAGCTACGCGTATCAGCCCGATACGGGGATGATCACCGTGACCGCGGACGGCAGCGCTGATCCTTTGTCGGTCACACTGTCGTTTATCGACAGCGGTACGCCCTTTGACCCTCTGGCTAAACCCGATCCGTCAAAAAACCGTCCCCTCTCACAGGCGAAAAAGGGCGGACTCGGGATCTTTATGACCAAGAAGCTGATGGACGAGGTCAGCTACGCGTATCAGGACGGCAGGAATATCCTGACGATCAGGAAAACTATTCCACCAACGGAGAACAGTCATGAGTAATGCACCGAAGAAAAAAAGAAAAAAGCTGACGACAAAGGCGATCCTCGGCTTGATCTTTGTTCTTGCTTTCATCGTCGTTTTTGTCTGTATCGGTATCACATGGCGCTACGTGGATGATTTTGACGACAGCCACTACGGCACCGCCTTTACGCTGACCCACACGGCATCCGAGTATATCGACGGCGACAAGTTGGTCGCGTATTACGAGAACGGTGAGACGGATGAATACTATCGGCATGTGCAGGGCTTTCTGAAGCTGCTGCAATCGGAAGGCAAGCTGGATCGGCTGTATGTATTCGTACCGTCGGAGAATGACTTCGTCACTGTTTGGGACGCCGACAGCGAGAGCGCCTTAGGCGTTCGTCAGCCCTTTGTGGGAGAATTCAAGGAATGCGCGATGCGTTTCTATTCCGCTCAATCCGATAATGCCGAGAGAGACGGTTACTTTAACGGACGCAACGCCAATAAGCTGGTCGTTACCTCGTTTGCGCCGATCCAAGACAAAAACGGCAAACCGGTCGCGTTGGTCGCCGCCGAGTTTGAGGGTCAGGACATCATTCTCAAGATCGTGGAGTTCAACCTCGCCACACTGGGGATCGTGCTCGTATCCAGTATCATCCCGATCATTCTTTTCTACAGAAAGACAAAAAAAGGCGTGCTGCTGCCGATCAAGCGGCTGAATTCCGCCGCGAAGCAAATGGTGGGGGATCTGGAGTCGGAGAAGTCCGTCTCACCGGATATCCATACCGGCGACGAGATCGAGGAGCTCTCCGATTCGTTTGAGCAAATGAACGTGGAGCTGCGCGATTATATCAAACGGCTCCGACTCGCGACCGCTGAAAAAGAGCGGATCGGCGCTGAGCTGAATATGGCGAAGGATATCCAGGAGGCTCAGCTCCCGAGCGATTTCCCGGCGTTCCCCGACAGGAAGGAATTCGACATTTACGCGTCGATGAATCCGGCGAAGGAGGTCGGCGGAGATTTCTATGATTTCTTCTTTGTCGATGACGATCATCTCGCGATGGTGATCGCCGATGTTTCGGGCAAGGGGATCCCTGCGTCGCTGTTCATGATGATCGCAAAGATCCTGCTCAAAAACCGCCTCAAGGCAGGGGACAGCCCCTGTGCGGCGCTCGAGAGAGTCAACAACCAGTTGATCGAGAACAACATCAAGCCCAAGCAGTTCGTCACCGTATGGCTGGCTGTGCTGGAGGTTTCTTCTGGAAAGGGAAAAGCCGCCAACGCAGGTCATGAGCATCCCGTTCTCAAACGAGCCGACGGTCACTATGAGCTCGTCGAGTACCGGCACGCGCCGCCCGTATCGCTGGTCAAAAGGATGAAATTCCGCGAGCACGATTTTGAGCTGAGACCGGGCGACAGGCTGTTTGTTTATACGGACGGCGTCGCCGAGGCGATGAACGTCGAGCGCGAGCTGTTCGGCACAGACCGCCTGCTCACGATTTTGAACAGCGATCCAAACGCTGTTCCGCGGCAGGTGCTTGAGAATGTCAGGAACGGTATCGACGCCTTTGTCGGAGAAGCCGAGCAGTTCGATGATATCACGATGCTCAGCTTCGCGTACTACGGCTCTGACGGCGACAATACCGATCGATCATAATATATATTCAAAACTTCCGGGAGGATAGAGAAAATGGCAGAAAACAAACGATTCGCAAAAGCGTCGTGGGCAATCATGGCGCAGTTGCTCAAGGTAGAAAACCTGGAGGAGGCGCTGTCGGGCAGCTTGGAGATCATCGTCAAAACGCTCAACAGTGAGGCCGGAGCGATCTGGCTCCTCGATCAAAAGACCGACAGACTGTCGCCCGTATTCCATATCGGTCCTGCCGATATCTCCAACATCAGTGTGGAGAACGGTCTGGGCATCGAGGGCATCGTGACCCAGACGGGTAAATCGATGTTCGTAGAGGACGCCGCGTCGGATCCCCGATTTGACGGCACTGTCTTTGACGACAACGATCTTGTCACCAAGACGATGATCTGCGTACCGCTCAACAACACCCATGAAATCATCGGCTGCGTGCAGATCGTCAACAAGCTCGACGGCACGCTCTATGACGAAGAGGAAATGCAGCTGTGCGAGCGCATGGCGTCTCTCGCGGCGATCACCATCGATGAAAAGGGGCTGATCGTTGACCTTGAGGAGAAGAAGGAGATCCTCGCGACCCTGCGCAACATCACTAAGGAATTCCAGACGGGCGATTCTACCCTCAAGGTGTTGAAGGGTATCAACCTCGATATCTACAAGAACGAGTTCATCGTCGTGCTCGGTGAATCGGGCTGCGGTAAATCCACGATGATGAACATTGTCGGCGGCATGGATTTTCTGACAACAGGCGAGCTGACCATCGAGGGCAAGGACTTCTCCCATCCCTCCGACGACGAGCTGACCAAATACCGCCGCGACTACATCGGCTTCATCTTCCAGTCCTATAACCTGATGCCCAACCTGACGGCGCTCGAGAACGTTGAGTTCATCGCCGAGCTGGCGGAGAATCCGATGTCCTCCAAGGAGGCGCTCGCCAAGGTCAATATGGCACAGCGCGAGAACAACTACCCCGGTCAGATGTCGGGCGGTCAGCAGCAGCGCGTCTCCATCGCGCGCGCGATCGTCAAAAGACCTAAGCTGATCCTCGCCGACGAGCCTACCGCCGCGCTGGACTACACCACCAGTATCGAGGTGCTCCATACCATCGAGGACATCGTCAAGACCCAAGGCACGACCGTCATGATGATCACGCATAACGTTGAGATCGCCAAGATGGCGGATCGTGTTGTCAAAGTGCGTAACGGTAAGATCGCTTCCATCAAGAAAAACATGCACCCTCTTCACGCCGAAGATCTGATCTGGTAAGGCAGGAAAGGGGTTCATCATGAAAAAAACACAGGTTAAGGACGCATCGCGCAATATCAAAAAGAATCTGCTTTCGTGGATCTCCGTTGTCTTTATCGCGGCAATGGCGGCGTCGTCCTATCTCGGCATCTGCTATTCCGCCGCTTCCATGCGGAATGCGGGTGACAACTTTTACCAAAAAACGTCCTTCCGGGATTTTGAGATCACCTCGTCACTGCTTTTGACAAACGCGGATATCGACGCGATCAAGGCGGATGAGGATGTCAAGGACGTCGAGGGCATCTATTTCGCGAACGCAAAGGTCAGCAGCGGCGATATCCACGAGAAAATCAACATCGTCTCTGTCAGCGAGAGGATCAACGTACCCGAGATCGCGGAGGGCAGTCTGCCGCAAAAGGCGGATGAATGCGCGGTCGAGCAGACCATCGCGGAAAAGCTCGGCTACGCTGTCGGAGATACCGTCACCGCCGTTGATGAAAGCGGTGACACACCCAAGTTTATGAAGGGCAAGGAGTATAAGGTCACGGGTATCGTTATGCACCCCGACCATCTCGCAAAGCCCGACTTCGCTCCCGGTAACCGCTATATTCTGGTTGCGCCCGACGCTTTTGACGATGAACAGCTTGACGGCTGCTTCATGAGAGCGGAGGTCGTCCTCAAATCCACCGAGGGCATGAGCCGTTTCAGCGACGAGTATAAGAAGAAAACCGACGCCGCTAAGGAACGCCTCAATGAGATCGCCGATGAACGGTCGGCGCTCCGTACCGCCGAGATCAAGGATCGATATCAGAAAGAGATCGACGACGGTCAGAAAAAGCTCGATGAAGCGAAGGAAAAGCTGGACGACGGCAAGACCGCGCTTGACGAGGGCAAGGACAAGATCAGTGAAAATGAAGATAAGCTCAAGGACGCGAAGAGCCAGCTGGACAGCGGTAAGCAAACACTGGACAGCTCCAAGTCCAAGCTGGACAGCGCGCAGGGCACGCTGAGCAGCTCCAAGAATCAGCTGGACGCGGCGCATAATGAGCTCTATAATTCGAGTAAAAAATTGTCTACCGCGAAAGCCGAGCTTGACGCGAACAAGAAGAAGCTCGACGCGGCAAAGGCAGAGCTCGACGTCAACAAGCAAAAGCTCGACGAAGCCGAGGAGGAGCTGAGCTACGCGAAGGAAGTGCTCGACGCCGCCGAACAGGCGCTGAAGGAAGCGAAGAGCGCGACCCCCGAAGAGCTCGCCGAGCTCACACCCGAGGAGCTCGAGGTGTATGAAGCGATCGTAGCGGCTGCCGAAGAGCTCTATCAGGAGGGCTTAGCCGCGTATAACGAGGGCAAGCAGCAGTACGACGCAGGCAAGGCGAAGTACGACAGCGCTCTGGCACTGTACAACAGCAGCAAGGCGAAGTACGACAGCGCCGTAGCGCAGTACGAGAACGGCGAGGCGAAGTATGATGCCGGTGTGGCTGAGTTCAACTCGGGGCTTTCGCAGTATAATTCCGGTCTCGCGGAATATAACAGCGGTAAGGCGCAGTATGATGAAGGCGTCTCGACCTACAATACGAATAAGCAAAAATATGACGACGGCGTCAAGGAGCTCGAAGAAGGCAAAACGACGCTTTCCGATAAAGAGAAGGAGTACAACGACGGCTTAGAGGAGTATCAGAAGGGCGTCGATAAGCTGGAGGACGCCAAAAAGGCGCTCTCCGAGCTCAAGGATTGCAGCTGGTTTGTCTTTGACGTAGGGTCTAACGGCGGCTATATGCACCTTTCGCTGTCGGCAAAGAGTATCTCCAACCTGAGCGTCACCTTCTCACTGTTCTTTGTCGTCATCGCGGCGCTCGTCATCTACACGACCATCAAGCGTATCGTTGACGAGCAGAGGAAGCTGGTCGGTACGGTAAAGGCGCTCGGCTTCTTTAACAGCGAGATCTTAGGAAAATATCTGGTATTCGGTATCAGCGCGACCATCGTGGGCGCTTTGATCGGTATCCTCGCCGGATACTTTGTGATCCAGGGCGTGGTGCTCAACTCCTACGGCAACATGTATGTGATCGGGCAGATCCCACCAGGTATTCTGGTCGGCACCTCTGTGATCGCCGTCGGTCTGGCGATCGTGCTTGCCATAGTGGCGGTCACGATCTCCTGCCTGAGTCTGATGCGCTCCACCGCAATGGATCTGATGAGAGAAAAACAGCCCAAGGCATGGAAGAGCTCCAAGACGTCCAAGAGCGGCGCCAGCCTGTATTCTAGGCTGATCCTGCGCAATATGCGCTCCGATCTGGCTCGCGTCATCGTGACGACCGTCAGCGTCGCAGGCTGCTGCGCGCTGTTGGTGATCGGCTTTACCCTGCGCGGCAGCGTCAGCAGCGTTGCCGATAAGCAGTACGGCGAGATCGTGAAATATGATGAAAGACTGACCTTTAACTCCGCTACATCCGACAGCGTTGAGAAAGAGATCGAAGCGATCCTTGATGACGCAGGCACTACCTACGTCAAGGCGCAGTCAGGCCTGCGCGCGTTCAAGGCAGGCAGCGACGTAGAGTACACCGACCTGATCTGCGGCGATATGGATGCGCTGTCCGAATTCTACAACTTCAAGCTGTGGAAGAAGGATACGGGGCTCCCGAGTGACGCGGACGGCGTATTCATCCAGTCCAGAACCACCGAGACCTCGGGCAAGAACGAGGGCGACGATATCATCATCTACGACGGCACCATGGCGCCGAATGACGTCAAGGTCGCGGGCGTGTTCAACAACTATATGGGTCGCAACATGATCATGAATGAAGCGTCCTATGAAAAGTATTTCGGTGAAAAGCCCGAGATGAACACGTATTTCCTGTATCTGAACGGCGCCGATAAGGAGAAGCTGGTCGAAAAGCTCGAACAGGTCAAGGGCTACGAGAGCCTTTCTCCCGCCGCTGACGAAAGAGGTAAGCTGGAGCTCGTGACTAACGTATTCAACAAGGTGGCGATCCTGTTGCTCGTGATTGCCGGTCTGATGGCGTATTTCATCCTTCTCAACATCACGAAGATGTACGTCAACCAAAAGACGCGCGAGCTGACGATCATGCGTATCAACGGCTTCACCGTCAAAGAGGTCAAGCGCTATCTGAACACCGAAACGATCATCACCTCGACGATCGGCATCCTGCTCGGTATCGGCATAGGCGCATTGATGGGCTATATCGTCATCCGGTTTATTGAGATGCCGCACGCCCAGTTTGTCAGAGATCCGTATCTGCTGGGATGGCTGATCAGTGCCGCGATCACGGCGGTCTTCACCGTAGTGATCACCGCGTTCGGCACGAGAAAGGTCAAGGATCTCAAGCTCACCGACGCGACATAATCCAATAGCAGAATAGCTTATGAGGCTGTGATTCCTTGGAGTCACAGCCTCATTTTTCTACTTAGTATTAGTTATCTGCTCTTGACAAGCTAAAGAGCATTAGCTATAATGAGGCTAAGAATGATTAGCTTTGTTGAGGAGGAACGCGTGTCAACAAGGGATAGAATACTGGAAGAAGCGTTAACGCTGTTCTCCGAGAACGGCTACGACGGCACGGGTGTGGAGCAGATCGCCGAGAGGGTCGGGATCAAAGCACCGTCGCTCTATAAGCATTTTAAGGGCAAGGAGGATATTTTGAACGCGCTGATCGACAACGCGGAGGCGCGCTATGAGGAATCCTTCGGCTCGGAACAGCGCCTCGGCAGACCGCCGGAGAGCAGGGAAGAATTCGTCCATATGACAATGGAGAGAGTCCTGTTCACCATGCGTGACCCGATGATCCGCAAGATCCGCAAATTCTTGGTGCAGGAGCAATTCCGCAGCGACAGACTCGCCGCCATCACCACGCGCCACCAGCTTGAGGGCGTCCAGAGGATGTACACCAAAATTATCGGGGGCATGATGGCAAAAGGGGCTGTTCGTCAATGACGACCCCGGGCTGCTCGCCGATGAGCTGACGGCACAGGTAGTTCTGCTCATCGCCAAGGCGGACAGACAGCCGCAGGCTGAGCAGGAGATCACAGAGAGCATCGAGCGGCATATCCGACACTTCTGCAAAGTATATATGAGAGCTATACATGGATAGAATGAGAAATAACGCGGTTTTATATCTCCACGGCAAGGGCGGCAGCGCTTCGGAGAGCGAGCATTATCAGCCGCTGTTTCCCGATTATGACGTGATCGGCTTGGATTACAAGACATTCACTCCGTGGGAAACGGGCACAGAGATTCATCTTGCGGTCATCAAGCTGAAAGCGGAATACGAGCACATTGTCCTGATCGCCAACAGTATCGGCGCGTATTTCGGTATGTGTGCAAAGATTGATTCGCGTATCGATAAAGCGTATTTCATCTCGCCGATCGTCGATATGGAGCGGTTGATCCTAGACAGGATGACGTGGGAAAATGTGACGGAGGATGAATTAAAGAAGCAAGGTGTGATCCCCACCTCATCCGGCGAGGACTTGTCGTGGGAATATCTTTGTTATGTGCGCGAGCACCCTGTTATTTGGGATGTTCCGACTGATATGCTGTACGGCAGCAATGACGCGATCACATCCTGCGAAACAATCAAGGCGTTTGCCGAAAAGCACCGTGCCGCCCTTACCGTGATGGAGAACGGCGAGCATTGGTTTCATACGACGGAGCAGCTTATGTTTTTAGATAAATGGATCAGGGAGAAATCAAAATGAAAACTATTATCATTCACGGTCAGAGTCACAAGGGCTCGACCTGTCATATTGCGCATATACTCGCGGATAAAATCGGCGGAGAAACAACGGAATTCTTTTTGCCGAAGGATTTCGGAGAATTCTGCTGTGGATGTACGCGTTGCTTTAAGGAAAGCGAAACAAAATGTCCGCATTATGACAGGCTCACCGCAATCACACAGGCAATCGATGAAGCGGATGTGATCATCCTCGCAAGTCCCGTCTACGTCTATCACGCGACGGGAGCCATGAAGGCATTTTTGGATCATTATGGTTGGCGCTGGATGGTTCACCGCCCTGAGGAAAGAATGTTTAAAAAGCAGGGCGTGTGTATTTCCACAGCCGCTGGCGGCGGCATGAAATCCACCAACAAAGATATGGCAGACAGCTTGTTTTTCTGGGGTGTAGCTAAGATATACAAATTCGGGATCGGCGTTGCCGCAATTGATTGGAACAAGGTGTCCGAAAAGAAAAAGCAGAGGATCAACAGAGAAACAGATTCTATCGCGAAAAGAATACGTCGGCATCAAGGCGGCGTAAAGCCCGGGCTGAAAACCAAAGGCTTCTTTTGGATAATGCACCTCATGCAGAAAAGCGGTTGGAATGAGGCAGACGCGCGTTACTGGAAGGAGAAAGGCTGGACAGATAAGGCGCGTCCGTGGAAGAAAAGGTGAACCGCATGACTGTAATAACAAACGCGTTATCTGCCGAATGATTCCTGCGGCTCTACACCTCGGTCGGTTGGGTGCCGCTCGGGATGTTCAACGCGCCCGAGGCACAGGCAGTCACCGTACCGCGGCTTTGCGAGATCAAAGAAGCCGGTAAGCAGTTTGCCGGGAGCTTTATGATCAGCGACGAGCTGTTGAGAGAGATCACTTCTCCGATGATCCCCGAGGAGCAGTACGCCGCGATCGTGAACGGAACAGTCCGATAAATCAAAACAGGCTGAAAAGCCATCTATTATTACGACAGGAGGATTTATGATGAACACAAAAGAAGGCTCGGAACGCCGTATCTGCCAGTGCTGCGGTATGCCGCTGGAGGACGAGATCATCGGCAGAAATCAGGACGGTACGCCGAACGAGGATTACTGCAAGTGGTGTTATGCCGACGGCGTTTTTACCTACAGCGATATGGACGAGCTGATCGACGTATGTATCCCTCACATGGTAGGGGAGGGCTTTTCCGAGGAGCAGGCACGCGTCTATATGAAGGAGATGCTGCCTAAGCTCGATTACTGGAAGCGGTATGAGGATCTCAGCGACAACGGGCAGTTTGATGAATTCAAGAAACAGCTGATCGATGAGATCAACGCCCTCTCTATCGCAGGTATGCCAAAGGTCGAAAAGCTGAATTCGCTTGTCGGCAAGTATGTCAACCTTGCGTACCGTCTGCCGAACGGCGCGAATGTGAAATTCCTCGACGACGAAGCCACCTATCTCGGCACTCAGCTTGAACCGGAGTTCGGCGAACACACGGGTACTGATCGGTGCTTTGGCGTGCTCGCCAATAGGGATTTCATCCTGATCGCCACCTATGGCGCCCAGGGGGCAGACCCTCAGCTCGTGTTGTATAAAAAGAGATAGGCTTAAAGGCGTATGAGGAAGGGTGATGGATATGAAAAGAAAAACAGCGCGTGAGCTATTGGCATAATCCTTTTTGGAGCTTGCGAGGAAAAATCGATCAATAAAATCACCGTATTTTGTAATGAGAGTAAAGAGTGGGGGAAGATGATGGAGAACATCGTAGCGTTGAGAGCGACTCAAACATGGCAGCGCGCAGGAGCATATTCTGTCAGGATCCAAGGGATGAACCGGCAGCATCATATCTCTTTGCGTGAGGAATTTGACGAGCATGACGGGGAAGGGAGCCAATACATCGTCCTGCTGGATGAAGAATATCCCGTGGCTACCTGCCGCTTCTATGAGCTGGATGAAAATACGGTTCTGCTTGGACGGGTGGTCGTTCTGCCTGAGTATCGCGGAAAGCACCTCGGCGCGAGGGTGATCAGCGAGGCTGAACAATGGATCGCGGAGCTTGGCTATACAGAAATACTGATAGACGCCAGACTGGAAGCGACAGGCTTTTATGAAAAACTCGGCTATTCCCGATCCGATAACAAAGTTTTCAAGAGCTGGAAATTTGACTGCACAAGAATGATGAAAAGGATAGGATGAAGAGAATCGAACTCAATTGCCGATAATGAGTCATTTTCAGTCTTTATCGGCTTATCGTCGATCGCAACCCGTCAGGGTTACTCCTCCTCTGCACCGAGAAATCCATGAAAATGATCTCATTCTCGGTGCGAAGCAGTTGATAGCGAGTAGATTTTTGTCTGATCGAGGAAAAACCGGAGTGAATACTTGACGTATTCACGAGGATTTTGACAAAGAGCAGGCGGAAATATACCGCTATCAACCAATTGGGGTTCAACTCTCTTCATCCTAAACACACGATGAAAACCGAACGAGAAAAAATGACAAATGCCGAACCGTTTTTGACGAACGATTCCCAACTCATGGAGGACAAGAAAAACGCGCGGATCCTATGCTCCCGTTTTAACGAATCTCCCGAGGATGAGTCTGTCAGAAAGGCTATACTGAAAGAATTGCTGGGGAGCTGCACTGACAGCATCGCCGTAAAGCCGCCGTTTCACTGCGACTACGGATATAACATCTTTGTGGGCGACGATTTTTTCATGAACTTTGACTGCGTATTTCTGGACGCCGCACCGATCAGAATCGGCGCGCATTGCATGATCGGACCGAAAACGTGCATCTATGCGATCGGTCATCCTCTGGACGCAGAGGGAAGGAGGGAGAAGATCGGTATTCCAAAGCCGGTCGTGATCGGCGATAACGTATGGATCGGCGGAGGGGTAACGATACTCCCCGGCGTTACGATCGGCGATAGCACGGTTGTCGCCGCCGCTTCTGTTGTCACCAAATCATTTCCGGATCATGTAGTGATTGCCGGCAATCCGGCACGAATCATCAAGCGTCTGAAAGACAATGAACAAGAGGACCGCTGACAGACGCCGTAGAGCAATTCTTGATATTCGGAGCTGTCGGAGTAAAATGTGAAGCTAAAGCCAGCGGTGGTGATTTTGATAAATAAAAACAGATGGGGATAAGAGTGTGATACCGTTGAATATCGGACAAATTATTAAAACCGGTCATTGCGAGGGCTTTATCCCGTGGCAATCTCAACCGATTGATCTATCTGAAAAACTTGTGATCAAATTGCATAGTGAAAAACAATAATAGTATACCGAAAGGGGACAAGCTGTGTGATAAAAAAGTTTTTCCCTCGGTAGACGGTTGACAAATATCTTATTTCTGATGACAAAATTTACTATCAATAATTGTGTGATCAGCGCGAACAATATGATTGCAGCGTGATTCTCCGATGACAAATCGGAACAGTAGGAAGAGCGCTGACAAAGGGCTGTAGAGTGGTCTGACAGTTTCTCCTGACACGGTATCGCGGCAGGGGATAGGGGATAGCTCCGCTGTCTGCCGCGATATCGCCCGATAATCTGAAAAGGAGAAATACCATGTCCAAGAGCAATATCGTTGTTCCCGAGGCAAAGGACGCGCTGGAGCGCTTCAAGATGGAAGCCGCTAACGAAGTCGGCGTCAGCCTCAAGCAGGGCTATAACGGTGACCTGACCTCCAAGCAGGCAGGCTCCATCGGCGGTCAGATGGTCAAAAAGATGATCGAGTCCTACGAAAACGGCCTTAAGTAATTAAGGAATGAAAAGCGTCCGTCGAGGGTTTCCTTCGGCGGACAATTTTTGTTAATTGATACTTAGTATGAAAAGGGGCTATCTTAATGTGACCCGACCCCCGAAAGTTAGTTTTGGGTCTAACTTTCGGGGGTCGGGTCATTATGACAGTCCCTTTTTATTTTGAAAACAAAGTTCACGTAGGGGATCCGTTACTGTATGTGGCAGATTTTGTATTGCCGTTGCTGATCTTTTATGTGCTATATTTTGATCTGCTGTTCGTCCTCACTAATCTGCTTTTGCACGTCCGTTTTTTAGAGGCTTCGTCGATTTATACGTTTTACAGATAAAAATTTTGTGAATGTTTAATAGAACTTTTTTCGATTAGCGAATTATTTTTCTAATTGTGAAAAATGAATAATACGAAATATGTTACAATAAATTGGATTAGATAATAATTTAACAAATTAAGTAACAATAAATCGAATTGCGCAAAATCACCGATGGTTATGTTGCGAGAAAAACGAATATTTCGTGGATTTCTGTCGTTTTTATTCAATAAGGAGTTAACGTGAAGAAAAGTGTAGTTTTGATAGGCGGAATACTGCTGCTCGTTTCGGGCATGTTTGTTTTTATCTCACCGGATGCTTTGTCTCTCGGTGTTGTTGCCGTTATGGCATTGATCGTCATGGTAGGATTCATATTCGGCATCACCCCTAATATCTTTTATGTAAGCGGATTCAAGCAGGGTGTTCAAAGCCTGGACGATTTCAAAAAAGTGAATTCCTCCAATCCGTGGCTTCAGCTTTCGGAAAATAAACATGTTTTCTCTCAGGATACGCTGGACAACATGATGAACGATTATGTTGAGAAGGCGATGCAGCAGCGTGAGAAAGGCGTGATCATCAGCGACATTGAAACTGTTTTCAATGAGGATGCTTTATCTGTGCGAAGCTGGAGAGGCGTTGTTCTTCAGATTTCCGGAACGTTGACCGCGTTGGGCCTTTTGGGAACGTTCCTTGGACTGGTTACCGGTATCAGCGGCATATCCTTCACCAATCTCGATGACACCGTAAATGGTATCGAGACCATGCTGCGCGGTATGACAACCGCTTTCTACACTTCAATCGTCGGCGTCATTTTGTCCATCGTCTTTAATGCTGTATATCGGATCATCTGGAATATGACGCTGCGAAACATGAACCTCTTTATTGAAAGATTCCATTCGGATGTGCAGCCTCAAACCGATGAACAGATAAAGGCAAAGGAATATTTGAATACCGAAAAAATGCTCGGATATCTGTCAAGAATACAGGAGATGGGCACAAAGTATCTCGGCGCGTCCGATACCGCCGGAGAGCAGGAACAGCGAGTGATGATGGAACTGCTGGCAGGCGAGAAAAAAGGCGAGATTACCTACACATGGGAGCCTGTCTGCGATCTTTCCGATCGCAGTATTATAAAAGCGGCAGTCGCTTTGAGATGGAATCATGAACAGCTCGGCACGATCAGTCCCTCGATCTATATGCCCGTCGTGCAATCAAACGGCTATATTGTCAAGCTGGATGAAAAGCTGTGGGAGAACGCGTGTGCCGCATTAGCGGCATGGTACAGCGGCAACGCTCATCCCGTTCCCCTTGTGTTCAGAGTATCGAAGCCCGAAATGCTGTCTGTGGATATACCCGAGCGCGTGGCACAGCTTCTTGAAAAATATCAGCTCGCGCCGAGAGATATCGAGCTCTCTCTTGACGCCGACGGTTACACACTTTGCAGGGCAAAGGCTTTGGAGATCGAGCAGGAGCTCCTGAAAAAAGGCTTTAAAGTTTCGATCTACGGCTTTGACGGCGACTTTATCAAGCTGAATAAGGTGATGGCAGACGAGATCGATCTTGACCTTGCCAAGGTCAGCGAAAGCATGGAGCTCAGCGATGTGTTTGATATGGCAATTAACGAAGGCATCAATCTGACTTCAAGTAATATCAATTCTGCCAAGCAGCTTGCCGATTTGAGAAAATACGGCTGCAACATCGGAAAAGGCGAACATCTGTATCAGCGGATATCAAAGGAAGAATTTGAAGAGCTGATGCATTATTAATGGATTAATTCGGGTGAATTAATATGCGTCAAATAAAACGACACAACGATAATGAGGAAAGCTTCTGGATATCGGCAACCGATATGATGGCCGGTATGCTTGCTGTTGTCTTGTTATTATTGATGCTTTTTATCCTGTATCTTAATTTATCATCCAATCGGGAGGTCTCCGCTCACGACGCTACCGAAGCGCCGTACAACAACTATTCGACGCCGGATGAATACCACAGCCGCGTTCAGTATGATCCCGACGATGGAACGGATGACGATCATGATGATGACGATTCACACGGCAGCAACGGTAACGGTCAGACAGTGCCTACAGAGGCGCCGACGGTGTCGACCCACGACGGTAGAGAATACGGTCGCGATAAAACCGCCGTATTCGTAACCGTTGTTGACGACGATACAGGCAATACGATCAAAAAGTCCGGAACGGAATTTGAGCTTTACGCGGACAAGAATGGCATCGGCGGACTTCAAAAGCTGAATACCTATTATCCGGATAGAATAGAATACACGAAATACACGACGACATCTCAGGGTACGTTTTATCTTCCCGAAAAAATAACCAGAGGATGGTATTCTCTCCACAATACCGTCCCTCCCGAGGGCTATTACATCGATGAGAACACCGACTTTGAGATCGACAAGTACTGGGATTGGTCCGAACCGTATATGGTCGAGGTAAGGATGAAGCCGATCAAGAGCGTTATCCGTGTCCAGGTCAACGACGGAGATTCGACCGATCCGGTAGAGGGCGCCGTCTTCAATGTCATTGCTGCCCGGGATATCGTCACAGTCGACGGAACGGTTCGCTATAAGCAAGGCGAGATAGTCGACGAGATCGAAACAAACGAGAAGGGCTATACCGAGAGTAAAGAGCTGTATATCGGCGAATATACCATAAAACAGATAAAAGCCCCCGCGTATTACGCGCTTAATAAAACGAACGCTTCTGCCGTTATTGAGGAAGATATGCAGAAGAACACGGGTATCGTCACTGTGGAATGCAATAAAACGAAGTTCACTGTCAACCTCACGGACGAGAGGACGCAGGAGCCTGTCGCGGGCGCGGTATACAGCATGGAAGGCCGCGAGGATCCGGTTACGGATAATGACGGCTCATTCGTGATCACCGATCTTGAAAAAGAGGTCAAATATACGCTTAACGCCAAGTCGCTGCCGGATGGCTATTTGAAAAAGGATACCGAGATCGTTTTCACCGTCGATAACGACGGCATGATAAACAGCAGCGCTTCTTATGTCTATCAGGATACCGCGTACACGATCAGCGCAGCGGTCGGAATAAGAGATCTGTTCTTCGAGCGCGCGGCACAGGGGATCGATCTGGTTCTCACCGACGAAAATGACAATGTCATCGAGGAATGGACGTCAAGCGATAGTGACCGTATCATCTCCAAGCTGAAAACCGGCAGATATTACATCAGAAAGCCGAACGAAACGGAAATACTGGCAACTGTCGATCTCGAAGATAAAGCCGAGCTGCAAAGGGTCACGATCAAGACGTGGGATACGATTGATCTGTTTGCGATACTGATCGGTGTGGGTATCATCATCTTGGCGGTCATTATTACCGGCGCGATAATCGGAAGAAGGAAAGCGAGAAAGAAACGTGAACGAAAAGCGTAGAGTTATCAGAATCAGCGATATAGTCTATTACGTGATCCGCGGAAGAAGACTGATCCTCATACTCGCGATCGTCGGACTGATCGTAGGGATCATCCTCTCGGGCATCGGATATATCCAGGGCAATATCTCAAAGGAATACAAAATCACATCCTCGATCGCTATTATCGCGCAGACCGGAAGCGGAAACTACGCGTCAAAAAACGTCAATCCCGATAAGGCTGACGTTGAGCTCGCGCAGGAAATAACCGATTCTGCCATTTATATCCTGAAAAGCGAAAGAATGCTCAGTGAAGCTATCGAAAAAGCGGAGTTGACGGGCGTTTCTATCAAGGATATTCAAAAGAATATTACGTTTACCCAATATAAAGAGACGCAGATCATCGAAACGACGCTGTTCTGGAGAAGTGAATCCGAGGGTATCAGGATCTTGAGCGCGATCAATTCCGTGTCAGGCGACGTGCTTCTCGAAACACTGAAGATCGGTAATGTCTCCGTCGTAAATTCTCCTAAAGCCGGCTATATCGTCGGCGGCAACATCAACATTTCAACATGGCTGATCTCCGCCGTGATCGGCGCGATCTTAGGTATGGCTTTTTGTCTGCTGAGATTGATGATCGCTCCGCTCCTTACCAATGTGGACGATCTCGAAAAGCTGAACGCAACCGAGGTGCTCGGCAATATCGCATATGACAAAGGGTTTTCTGATTCCTCGCCCTTTGCCTCAGATCAGTCGCCTGCCAAAAAGGATATTATCTCTTTAGCGTATATCCTTGAAAACAGGATGAAAAACGAGGGTTACAGAAAGTTGCTCCTGACCTCTACGATCAAGGATGAGGGAAGAACCGATCTGACGGTCAATATCGCGCAGCAGCTTGCGTCAGCCGGTATCAAGACGTTGATGATCGACGCGGACTTCAAGAATCCTAATCTGAGCGCCATGTTTAACGGCAGCTTCTCTTATGAGCAATCCCTGAATGCCGTGTATTACGGAGACGCAGATGAGACCGACGCAGTATGTCATATCTCCGGATGTCTTGATTTGCTGCCCTGCATGATCGGCGAGCGGAGCCTGTCGGTTAACGAGGCTTTGCTCCGTGTGATCGACAACATCTCCGAAAAATATGATATCGTTCTTCTGGATTGTGCCCCTGTCGGCGTCAACGCAGAGGTCATCAGCTTCAAATCCTTTGCCGACGTTGCTCTTTTTGTTGTCAGATATGATTATGCCGATCTTGAGGATATCGAAAAAGCGATCAACAGACTCAGCGGCTCGGGAGTCAATATCATCGGTTATGCCGTCAACTCGGTCAAAACCTTTAAGGATATTTTGAAGGAAGCTCAAAAATTATCGCTCTTTTCCCGTAAGCTGCGGATCAAAGCCTTGAAAAAGAAGAACGCTTCGGATAAAGAGAACAACAAAAGCAAGAAAAAGAAAAAAGAGAAAGAGAAATAAAAGACGGTCGGCAGAAATGATCTTCTCGCCGTCGATGAAGGAGCTCGTCTGACGCCGCAGCCTCTTTGAGGGTGGGGCGTTAGACTGCGGCTGAGATTTCTCTTTCGTAGTTTTGCGGTAAGCCGCGGAACGCTTATTCTCACATGATCGGTTGAGAGTGCGGTTGTCCGATCAGTATATCAAAGGGTATGACAAATACACGAAATATGTCTTTATACTAAGTAGCAATAAAGAGCTTTAAAAAGATATTAGCGGAGA
>DGUQ01000158.1:7638-10281 GCA_002394725.1 Ruminococcaceae bacterium UBA4306 | reverse complement strand
ATCGATATCGATCAGCTCAAGGATTATCCGCCCGAGAAGATCGTGCTCGCTACCACCGGCTCACAGGGTGAGCCGATGTCGGCGCTGTCGCGTATGGCGTATTCCGATCACCGCAAGGTGAGCGTCGGCGCCGGTGATTTCATCATCATTTCCGCCAATCCCATCCCCGGCAACGAGCGTGCCGTCGGCAATGTCGTCGACGAGCTGTTAAAGCGCGGCTGTGACGTGGTATACGAGAGCATGTACGAGGTGCACGTATCGGGTCACGCCTGTCAGGAGGAGTTAAAGCTGATCCATTCGCTGGTCAAGCCGCGGTATTTCATCCCGATCCACGGTGAGCAGAAGATGCTGCAAAAGCATCGTTCCCTCGCGATGTCACTCGGCATGGACAGCAAGGATATCTATATCGGCGATATCGGCAAGTCGGTCGATATCAGTGAGGACGGCTTCAAGGAGGCTGAGCCTGTCGCGTCCGGCAAGGTGTTTGTCGACGGTCTGGGCGTCGGTGACGTCGGATCGATCGTCCTTCGAGACCGTAAGCACCTCGGTCAGGACGGCTTGATCATCATCGTCGCGTCCCTCGATGTGTATGACGGTCATGTCATCAGCGGCCCCGATATCGTATCACGCGGCTTTGTCTATGTGCGTGAAAGCGGCGATCTGATGGATGACATCAAGTCGCTGTCGTTGGATATTTTAGAGGATTGCTCACGCCGCAACATCCATGAGTGGGGCGTGATCAAGAACCTCGTCAAGGACGATATCGCAAAGCTGATCGTTCGCCAGACAGGACGCTCCCCGATGATCCTGCCCATTTTGATGGAAGTATAATCATCTATTTTACCAAAGAATACATCTGAATGAAGTATACAGAAGGTGTTTTATGAAAAAACATGTCTGGACGGTGATTCCCACATTCCTCTTTCTCGCGGTGCTGATGATCCCGATGTCGGGCATCACCATGATCTATCATCCGCTCATCGGATTCATCGAGCTGGGGGTGACGCTGATCGCCATCACGATCGTCTTTGCCTCTGTGCTGAGATTCCGCAATTATATACGTGACGTGGCGCAATCGGCAATGAAGGATTGCTTCGATCCGTCGCAAAAGTCGATCGAAATGCTCAAAACACCCGTTGCGATCTGCGGTAAACACGGTGAGCTGATCGCCTATAACACGCTGTTCCGCAAGAATTTCCTCGATGAATACGAGGGCGTCAACGCTCCCATCACGACCTTTATCCCCGGTATCGATCTTGAAGAAGCGCTCAAAGCAGGCGTCTTTGACTCCGAGTATGCCGGCAGGAGGTTCACTACCTTTGCGCGTGTCAATGAAAAGGGAATGATGTTCGAATTCGTTGACGATACCTATTATAAGAATATCGCTGACCGGTATTTTGATACCAAAATCAGCGTCGCGCTGATTGTTTTTGACAATATCGAGGACTTTTCCTCCGACGCGGATCAGGAGGCGGCAGCCGCGCATTTAGCGGCGGAGAATATCCTGTACGAATGGGCGACGGAATATGATATCCTGATGCGCCGACTGGGAGAGAACCGCTATATCGCCGTTCTGGAGGAAGCGATCCTCAATCGCCAGATGGAGGATAGATTCAGTCTGCTTGATAAGATCCGAGCGATCAGCTATCACGGACGTCCCGCTACGCTGTCGATCGGCGTCGGTCACGGATGCGACAGTCTGACAGAGAGCGCCTCCCAAGCGAGAAAAGCGCTGGATATGTCCCTCGGCAGGGGCGGCGATCAGGTGGCGATCCTGACGGATAACGAGTATGTTTTCTTCGGCGGCGTTGCCAAGGGCATTGAAAAGACCTCCAAGGTCAAGGTGCGCGCGATCTCACAGCAGATCGCTGAGGCGATCGAGCTGAGCGACCGTGTGCTGGTCACGGGGCACCGCTTCTCCGATCTGGATTGTATCGGCGCCGCGGCAGGTATGTATTCGCTGGTCACCAAAAAGTTCAACAAGACCTGTCATATCGTCACCGATATCGAACGCTCCATGGCGCGCGACATGATCGAACAGCTTCGCGGTAATCGCGAGGATATGTTCATCAATCCCGACAGCGGTTTCGTGCTGTCGGGGCGGAGAACACTGCTGATCATCGTCGATACCCAGTCGCCCGACTTCATCGAGAGCGAGCGCCTGTATCATAACTGCGGTAACGTGATCGTGATCGACCACCACCGCAAGATGGTGAATTCCATTGACAACGCGAGCGTGTTCCTGCATGAGCCCTCCTCTTCCTCCGCGTCCGAGCTGGTCACCGAGGTCATCGAGTACCTCGCCGACGATGTGCTCAATCAGACGGAGGCAGAGGCGCTGTTAGCCGGCATCATGCTGGATACCAAGAATTTTGTCATCAATACGGGGGTGCGTACCTTTGAGGCGGCGGCATTCCTGCGCAAGAAGGGCGCCGATACCGTAGCGGTACGCAACGTCTTTGCGAATTCGCTGGATAATTATCGCGAAAAGAGTCTGCTGGTGTCCTCCGCGCAGATCGTCAATCACTGCGCGATCACCGTAGCGGATGAATCCCTGCGCAGCTCGCGTGTTGTCTGCGCACAGGCGGCGGATGATCTGCTGATGATACAGGATACTTACGCCTCGTTCGTAATCTCGCGTAT
>DGUQ01000158.1:0-7518 GCA_002394725.1 Ruminococcaceae bacterium UBA4306 | reverse complement strand
ATGGAAGCGCTGGGCGGCGGCGGTCACCAGACGATGGCGGCAACACAGCTCAAGGGCGTTTCCGTAGAGGAAGCCAAGGAACAGCTGATCAATGTCTTGAAAGATTGGATAATACAGTAATACGGAGGTATAGGAAATGAAAGTTATTTTGTTACAGGACGTCAAGTCCCTCGGCAAAAAGGGAGAGCTCGTCAGTGTATCCGACGGCTACGCGCGCAACTTCCTTTTTCCGCGCAATGTCGCGAAGGAAGCCAACGCGCAGGCGATGAACGAGTTCAAGAACGCCGAGCAGAGCAAGCAGTTCAAGATCGATACCGCGATCGCCAACGCCAATAAGGCGAAGGAGGAGCTCGAGGGCTCCAAGTTCGTCATCAAGGCAAAGGCAGGCGAGAACGGCAAGCTCTTCGGCAGCATCACCGCCAAGGATATCGCCGCCGAGGTCAAGAACCGCAAGCATGTGGACGTCGATAAGCGCAAGGTCACCCTCAAGGACGATATCAAGAATCTCGGCGAGTATGATGTAGAGATCAAGCTCTATTCCGGCATCACCGCCCACTGCACGATCTCGGTTGAAAAAGCCTGAATACAGGTGAGCCGTTAGGGATAGGAATCAGGTGAGGACGGAGTCCTCCCACCACCATTCACCGTTCACCATTCACCATTCACCAAGGAAACGATTATGCCTGATAATAACACTACAGTTTACAACGGATTGCGGCTGCCGTATTCGCCCGAGGCGGAGCAGGCAGTGCTCGGCGCCATTCTGATGGAGCCGGACGCGATCGCCCGTGTGGCGGAGATCCTTCCGTCATCCGAATATTTTTATATTGCCAACCACCGCACGATCTATGCGGCGATGATGTCGATGTTTACCACCGGTAAGGCGGTAGACCAGATCACCGTGCTTGAAACGCTCAAGATGGAGCGTGATTTTGACGAGGCGACGGGCAAAACCTACCTCGTCCAGCTCGCCCAGAGCTGTCCCTCCATCACCAACGTGGAGAACTACGCGCGGATCGTGCGCGATAAATATGATGTGCGCGCCCTGATGAACGCCGCGCGTGATATCATCGAGGACAGCTCCGACGGTGAGATGGAACCGCAGATGTTGATCGATTCCGCCGAGCAGAAGATCTTTGATATCCGTCGCGGAAAGAATATCCAAGGCTTACAGCGCATCGATGAGGTGCTGTTCCAGACCTTTGACAGGCTCGATATGCTCAGCCGTGACGATGACACCATCAAGCCGGTGTCCACCGGTATCGGCGATCTCGACCGCGTCATCACGGGTCTGAATCGCTCCGACCTGATCCTGCTCGCGGCACGTCCCGGTATGGGTAAGACCTCGTTCGCGCTGAATATCGCGCGCAACGTCAGCGTCATCGCCAAGAAGAAGGTCGCCTTCTTTTCGCTGGAAATGACGAAGGAACAGCTCGCGTCCCGATTGCTCTCCTCCGAGGCGCTCGTCGGCGGCACCAAGCTGCGTACCGGCAGGCTCAATCAGGAGGAGTGGAACCGACTGATCGGCGCCGGCGATATCCTGAAAAACGCCCAGCTGTATCTGGACGATACGCCCGGTATCACCGTTCCCGAGATGAAAGCGAAGCTCAGAAGATTGAAGAATCCCGACCTCGTCGTCATCGATTATCTCCAGCTGATGTCCACGGGTCGTCGTGACGGCAACCGTGTGCAGGAGATCTCCGAGCTGACAAGAAATCTGAAGATCTTAGCGAAGGAGATCAACGTCCCCGTGATCTGCCTGAGCCAGCTCAGCCGTGCTTCTGAACAGCGGCAGGATCACCGTCCGCAGCTGTCTGACCTGCGTGACTCGGGTTCGATCGAGCAGGACGCGGATATTGTGCTGTTTTTGTACCGCGACGGCTATTATGAGCGCGAAAAGGGCGCCGAGACGGTGCAGGCGGCGGTCGATCAGAACAGCGGCGAGTGCATCGTCGCCAAGAACCGCCACGGTGAGACCACCATCGTCAAGCTCCACTGGCAGGGCGAGTTCATGCGTTTCACCGGACAAGACCACAGCCATGAATAGCGCCTGTGACGGCTTTGTCGGCAAGATCAAACGCCATATTACCGAGCGTCATCTGCTGCAAAAGGGTGATAAAGTATTGGTCGCCCTCTCGGGCGGTGCGGATTCCGTCGCATTACTGCACGTTCTTAATTCTTTAAAAGAAGAATTGGCTATCACACTATACGCGGCGCACTTTAACCACGGTATCCGTGGGGAGGAGGCGGATCGTGACGAATGCTTCTGCAAGGCGCTGTGCGAAAAGATGGACGTTTATTTCTTCACCTTTCAAGCGGATGTGCCGTCGATCGCCAAGCGATATGGCGAGAGTGTGGAGCTTTGCGGCAGAAAAATGCGTTACGATTTCTTGCAGTGGGTCTGTGATGACAAGCTGGGTGCCGCGAAGATCGCGACCGCTCACCACAGCGACGATAACGCTGAGACCGTTCTATGGAACCTGACACGCGGAGCAGGACTTTCCGGTCTTGCCGGAATCCCTGTCAAGCGCGATAACATCATCCGACCGCTTTTGTGCTGTACGCGTGCCGAGATCGAAGCCTACTGCGCCGAGAACGATCTTGCCTATGTGACCGATTCGACGAATCTTTCCGACGACTACACGCGCAACAAGCTCCGTCATCGGGTCATGCCTGTGCTGCGTGAGCTGAATCCGAGCGTAGGGGAGAGCATCGGCAGAACGTCGGCGATTCTGCGGGAAGCGGATGAATACTTATCTCAAATTTCTGAAAAGGAATTAAAATCGGCAAAGGTTCTTTACGGCTGGTCATGTGAAAGGCTCTTACAGTGTGAGCCGATCATCCTGAAATACGCCGTCAAAAACATTTTGGAAAAAGCCGCTGCGCCTGTTGACTTTCAACACACAGCGCTTATAATAGAAGCGATGCGCTCACACGGCGCGGTCGATATCGGCGGCGGTCATACCGTCTCCTGCGCGCAGGGGATCCTGCGGATCGTGCCGAAAACGCTCAGCACGGACGATTTCTGCGTACCGATCCTTGATTACATGAAAGAGCACGGTACACGGATCAAGATCCTTGACGGACTGCTCTTTGAGATCGCTCCGCCGCTCGGGCTGAGTAGTGATAAAATTAACAATTTATTATTACTTCACGGGATCCCTTGTGCTATAATGACAGATGATACCGTGATTCGACGCCGACGCGCAGGGGATACCTTCACCGATCCTCGCCGCGGCGTGACAAAAACGTTGAAAAAGCTCTTTATTGAGCTCAAAATACCGCGTGAGCTGCGTGATACCATCCCGATCGTCGCCGAGGGCTCGACCGTCCTGTGGATCGAGGGGATCGGTACCTCCGCACAGGGTAAAGCGGATCTGACCCGTGATGGGGAATACTATTTGATCAACGGGGGGTTGAACCATGCATAAGGATTTAGAAAAAGTTTTGATCACGGAAGAAGAGATCAAGGCCGCCGCCAAGCGCCTTGCCGCTCAGATCGAGCGCGACTATCGGGACGAAGATGAGATCGTCTTTGTCGGACTGCTCAAGGGCAGCGTTCAGTTCATGGCGGATCTGCTGAAAAACATCGATATGATGTGCACGATCGACTTTATGTGCGTTTCCAGCTACGGAAAAGGCACCAAGAGCACCGGTCGTGTGAATATCATCAAGGATTTATCAGAACCTATTGATGAGAAGAACGTGGTCATCGTTGAGGATATCATCGACAGCGGCAACACGCTGAACTTTATCAAAAAGTATTTTTCGGCGAAAAACGCGAAGAGTGTGCGTATCTGCACCCTGCTCAATAAGCCCTCTCGCCGTGAGGTTGAGATCGACGTTGATTATATCGGCTTTGATGTGCCCGATGAATTTGTGGTCGGTTACGGTCTTGATTACCGGGAGTATTACCGCAACCTGCCCTATATCGGCGTACTCAAGCCTGAAATATATGAATAAATTTCTTTGTTAGAAATTTATTCGGTTAATAGTGAATGGTGAATGGTGAATAGTGATTGGCGGGACACCCGCACCCGATTTGATTCGGTTCTTCTCCATGCACTGTTAAGGAGTGAAAGCATTGAACGATAAAAAGAATCCTAATTCCGGCAAGGTGAGGAGCCTGCTGATCTATCTGGGCATCCCGATCATCGTGATCCTCGCGATGTCCTTCTTCCTCTCGCAGGGTCCGAAGGATACCACCACCTATTCCGAGGTCGTCGGTTACTTCCATGATATGAAGGTCACCGAGTTCAAGGTAGAGAGCAGCGGTTCTTCCACCAAGATCCAGATGAAGCTCGATGACGACAAGGTCATCACCCATAAGCTCATGGACTGGGAGACCTTCTGGAGAGACGTCAAGAGCGATATCGTCAAGTATGACAAGGAGCATCCCGACGCTCCCATGAAGTATGACCTTGCCCCCGTGGGGGATAATTCCTTCCTGCTCGAGCTGATCCCGACAGCGATACTGGTCATTGTGCTGGTGCTGTTCTGGTTCTTCGTCATGCGCCGTATGAGCGGCGGTATCGGCGGCAGAGAGATGAACTTCGGAAAAGCCAAGTTCAAGAATCAGACCGACGAGAAGAAAAAGACCACCTTCGCGGATGTTGCCGGAGCGGATGAAGAGAAGGAAGAGCTCGAGGAGATCGTCGAGTTCCTCAAGAATCCCGATAAGTATAACAAGCTCGGCGCGAGGATCCCCAAGGGCGTACTGCTCGTAGGCCCTCCCGGAACGGGTAAGACCCTGTTGGCGAAAGCGGTAGCAGGTGAGGCAGGCGTGCCGTTCTTCTCGATCTCCGGCTCCGATTTTGTCGAGATGTTCGTCGGCGTCGGCGCGTCGCGTGTACGCGATCTGTTTGAGACCGCTAAGAAGAATTCTCCCTGTATCATCTTCATCGATGAGATCGACGCTGTCGGCCGCCAGAGAGGCGCGGGTCTCGGCGGCGGTCACGATGAACGTGAGCAGACGCTCAACCAGCTGCTGGTTGAGATGGACGGCTTCGGCGCGAACGAGGGCGTCATCATGATCGCGGCGACCAACCGTCCCGATATCCTTGATCCGGCGCTCCTGCGTCCCGGTCGATTTGACCGTCAGGTCATGGTCGGTTATCCCGATATCAACGGCCGTGAAGCGATCCTGCGCGTCCATTCCCGTGAAAAGCCCCTGTCGCCCGACGTCAAGCTCCGCAATGTCGCGAAGCAGACCGCGGGCTTTACCGGCGCGGATCTCGCCAACCTCCTGAACGAGGCGGCGCTGCTCTCCGCGCGCAAGAATAAAAAGGCGATCACCCAGACGGAGATCGAAGAAGCCGCGATCAAGGTAGTGGTCGGCTCCGAGAAGAAATCGAAGGTCATGAACGAGCGCGAGAAAAAGCTCACCGCTTATCATGAGGCAGGTCACGCGATCTGCTTCTACGCGTGTGAGACGCAGGATCCCGTTCACCAGATCTCTATCATTCCGCGCGGTATGGCAGGCGGTTATACGATGCCGCTGCCGACCGAGGATCGCAGCTATCGCTCCAAGCGCGAGATGGAGGAGGAGATCGTGGTCGATCTCGGCGGTCGTGTGGCAGAGGCTCTGATCATGGGCGATATCTCCACCGGCGCCTCCAACGATATCGAAAAGGCGACCAAGACCGCGACCAATATGGTGGTCAAGTACGGTATGTCCGAGGCGTTGGGTCCGATCAACTATACCTCCGGCGACGGAGAGATCTTCATCGGCAGAGATATGGGTCACACCAAGAACTATTCCGAGGAGACCGCCAACAAGATCGATGAAGAAGTCCACCGTATCATCACCGAGGCATATCGCAAGACCGAGGATATCCTCAACTCGCATATGTCCAAGCTCCATGAGACCGCGGCGTATCTGATCAAGCATGAGAAGATGTCCGGCGACGTCTTTGCCGAGGTCATGGCAGGCACCTATACGGAGCCTGTCGAGGCGGAGGAAGTCCCTGTTATCACGGAGAATAATTCTACAGAAGAATAATATTTATCGGGCGGAGCCTGTCACATGTGGCACTCCGCCTGATTCGTTGATGAAAGTGTTATCAAATAAAGTAGGGGAGGGGCTTGCTCCTCCCACAGCATTACTTTGCTTTGAAAGTGAATAAGATGTATCATGTAACAAAGAAGTGAAACCATGCAAGATAAAATCGTTATCAAAGGTGCGAAAAAGCACAATCTGAAAAATGTCGATCTGGAGATCCCACGCGATAAGCTGGTAGTGCTCACAGGTCTGTCCGGCTCCGGCAAAAGCTCCCTTGCCTTTGACACCATCTATGCCGAGGGTCAGCGCCGCTATGTCGAGAGTCTGTCGTCCTACGCGCGTATGTTCCTCGGACAGATGAAGAAGCCCGAGGTGGACTCCATCGACGGACTGTCTCCGGCGATCTCGATCGACCAAAAAACAACATCAAAAAATCCACGTTCCACCGTCGGTACGGTGACGGAGATCTACGACTATTTCCGCCTGCTCTACGCGCGTATCGGTATTCCGCATTGTCCCAAGTGCGGCCGTGAGATCGCCCAGCAGACGATCGATCAGATCACCGACAGCGTAATGGAGATGGAGGAGGGCACCAAGATCCAGGTGCTCGCGCCTATGATCCGCGGCAAGAAGGGCGAGCACAAGGGCGTGTTCGATTCCGCGCGCAAGTCCGGCTTTGCCCGTGTCCGCGCCGATGGCATCCTCTACGATCTGAGCGAGGATATTGTTCTCGAAAAGAATAAAAAGCACAGTGTTGAGATCGTTGTTGACCGTCTGGTCATCAAAGAAAGCATCCGTTCCCGTCTGGCGGACAGTTTGGAGACCGCATCCAAGCTGGCGGACGGACTGGTGCTGGTCAGCGTGGTGGACGGGGACGATATCCTGTATTCACAGAACTACGCTTGTCCCGAGCACGGCAGCAGCATCAACGAGCTCGCGCCGCGTATGTTCTCCTTCAATAA
Organism: Ruminococcaceae bacterium UBA4306; assembly: GCA_002394725.1. Taxonomy (GTDB): domain Bacteria; phylum Bacillota; class Clostridia; order Oscillospirales; family Acutalibacteraceae; genus Ruminococcoides. Next base: position 555 of record DGUQ01000158.1, on the reverse strand, counting down.
TCCCTTCGGCGCGTGCCCGAAGTGTACGGGCTTAGGCGTGTTCCTGCGCGTCGATCCGTCACTGATCATCCCCGATCCGAGCAAGACCATCTCGCAGGGCGGTATCAAGGGCTCCGGCTGGGCGATGGAGGGCAATACCATCGCGCAGATGTACATGGACGGACTCTCCGAGAAATACGGCTTTGATTACTTTACGCCGATCAAGGATCTGCCTGAAGAGGCGGTTGACGCGATCCTCTACGGCACCAAGGGCGAAAAGCTCCACCTGATCCGACGCACGCCCTTCAATAAAACGGAGATGCAGCGTGAGTTCGAGGGTATCATCCCGAATTTAGAGCGCCGTTTCCGCGACACGAACTCCCAGTGGATCAAGGAAGAGATCCAGAGCTATATGAAGGAGATCCCGTGTGACGAATGCGGCGGCAAGCGACTCTCGCGCGTATCGCTCGCGGTGACGGTCGGCGGCATGAATATCGCCGAGCTGTGCGATCTGTCCGTCGTTAAGATCCTTGAATTCATGGAGAAGCTGGAGATCTCGGATCGTGACCGCATGAT
>DGUQ01000184.1 GCA_002394725.1 Ruminococcaceae bacterium UBA4306 | reverse complement strand
GCAATATGCACAAAATGACGATTTTATGTATGGGCAAGTCGCGCGGTACAAAAATGTCATTCTAACGCGATTTTTCCGCAAAAGGACAGAGTAACCCTTATCATCCTATTATTGATATTAGCATTATAGCAAATCGAAGTCAAATAGTCAATAAATTGTTACATGATTTTAAAATTAATTTTACTTTTTGTGCAAGTCGTACAGATAATTGTGGGATGTTTCGTATATTACAACAATATATGGTGGTTTCCACTTTTCTGACTTCATTTTGTAGTGAAAAAACAAAATCGCCCCCAAAAGGGAGCTTTGTCAGAGGATGTCTTGCCATTCGCGGCGGTTATAGAGGACGCGGATGATATGTACAGTACGCTTATCGTCATCTACAATATAATAAACCGTATAGTTCTTTACTAAAAGAGTTCGTACACCCATGGTGCAATATGGTTCAATATCGATCAGCTTATGTCGCTTTGGCATATCGGAAAGGAGAGATGTGTGTTCCTTGATCGTTCGATAGATATTTGCCGCAACAACAGGCTCATGGAGAATTTGAGAAATGTAGTCAACAATAGAAAACAAATCATCCTGTGCTTTCGGCTCAATCACCACATTATATGTTATCAAAACCATACTTCCTCTCTATTTCAGCAAAAACTTCTTCAGCAGGTCTGCCCTTCCCCTGTTTCATACTCTCAATGCCTTCATCCAACAAACGGTACAATTCCGCCTTGGGACCGGACAGACGCTCGTAGTCGGCGTTAGAGAGCACAACAAGATCACCTGAGCCGTTCTTTGTGATATAGACAGGCTCACCGGTTCTGTGACAGAATTCGGAGATCTCGTTATAATGATTGCGTAAATCGGAGCTGGGTCTGATCATAGCCATAAAAACACCTCATATCTATATTATATCGTTATTATATCAAAATATTGATATGTTGTCAAGAAAATAAAGCTCCCTGCATGAGGGAGCTTTGATGATGACAGCTATATTAGCAGTTTATCGCAGTAGCTTTCAGCCAATCAGCGTTCGTGGATACCCCACTCCGCTTCTTGGGAAAGCCTTGCATGGGAGTTGTTAGCCAAATCACAGATTTGGACAACTCCTCATCAATCAGATGTATAAGGTAAAAGAGCCAGCTGGCGCGCACGCTTGATCGCGGTGGTCAGGTCGCGCTGATGCGCGGCGCAGGTACCGGTAACGCGGCGGGGCAGGATCTTGGCGCGCTCGGACATGTAACGGCGCAGACGAGCGATATCCTTGTAATCGATATGCTCAACCTTATCTACACAGAAGCCGCATACCTTACGGCGGCGTCTGTTACCCATAGGTCTATCAGCCATGTTGGGTTCTCCTTTCGTAAATTAGAGATGTGTAGGGACATATGACGTCCACGGGAGGAGCAAGCCCCTCCCCTACAATTGTTTCTTTTCAAATACGACAACCCTCCGCCTCTATCGAGGCACCTCCCATAGGAAAGGGAGGCTATCAGAACGGTAGATCGTCGTCCAAGGGCATTGCCTGGAAATCGTCGGCGGAGCCTGCGGAATACGCGGCAGGCTGCTGCGGCACGGCAGGAGCTTCGGGAGCTACCTGAGAGCCGCCGTAGTTATTCACACGGGGAGCCTGTGAATAACCGCCGCCATAGGTGCCTGCGGAGGTATCACGGCGCTCGCCGGTGAAGCTGACGTTATCAGCTACGACCTCGATCGCGGTGCGGTTCTGTCCGTCCTTCGTCTGATAATTACGGGACTGGAGCTGACCGTCAATCGCGATGAGAGAGCCCTTGGAGAAATTACGGCATACAAATTCCGCCGAGCTGCGCCACGCGACGATATCAAAGAAATCCGCCTGACGCTGTTCACCTGCTTTGACATAGTTGCGATCGACCGCAATACGGAAAGAGGTGACGGAGATGCCTGTGTTGGTTGTCTTTAACTCGGGGTCAGCTACCAAGCGACCCATCAAAATAACTCTGTTGATCATAATGAAATCCTTTCGTTCCGGTCTGTTGACCGCAGTAACACTTTATTCGTTCAATTATTCTGCTGCGGGAGCTTCGGCAGCTTCCTCGGCAGGAGCTTCTGCGGGAGCCTCAGCGGCTTCCTCAGCTTTGGGCTCTTCCTTGACAGGAATCTCGGAGCCCTCGGGCTTGCGGATGATCAATGAGCGGATAACGCCGTCGGTGATCTTGTAGATACGATCCAGCTCAGCCGGGAACTCAGCTTCACTCTCGAAGTTCATCAGCACATAGTAACCCTCAGACTCTTTGTTGATCAGATAAGCCAGCTTGCGCTTGCCCCATTCGTCAACACTCTGCAGAGTAGCGTGCTTCTCGATGAGAGCCTTGAACTTCTCGATGAGAGCCTGGATGCCATCCTCGCCCTGCTTCATTGAAAATACCATTACGGTCTCGTAATTAGCCTTCAATGCCATGTTTACACCTCCTTATGGACTATTGGCGCCGTACCGATCGATACGGCACAAGGTTATTTGGTTATGGGCATAGTTGCACGCATAACATGAGTATTATAGTAGATTAATTGGGAATTGTCAAGTGGGCACACGACACTTTTTCTGTATACCTTGGGATGTGTTTCCATCTACCGATTAAGATTTCAAAAAAAGAAAGCTTTCGCAATGACCTATGGCAACCCTCCGTCCTTCGGACACCTCCCTTAGAAAAGGGAGGCTTTTTTCAACGGTTCATGTTGAAAACCCTAATCCGGATATCGCGGTGGCAGTGGTGGTGATGATGAAGGCGGTGGGATCGGCTGTGATGACGGCGGTGTTGACGCGATAGGCGTCATGCGGACGGACAGCGCAGAGGATCACGCCCTTGGGCAGATGACTGTAGCCTCCCTGCGCGGAGAGGACGGTTACTCCTCGATTCACCCTGCCGGTGAGCTCGGCGGTCACATCGTCGGGCAAGGCAGTGATGATGATCATCAGCTTACCGTTATCGCGCGACAAGCCGAACACGACCGCGTCGATCAGCTTGGACGAGGTGAAGATCGCGATCACGGCATAAAGGGCGTTCTCCAGACTGCCGTAGACGATCGCCGACAGCGCCACAACGACCGCGTCAGACAACAGCACGATACTGCCGATGCTGAGATACGGGAAACGACGGTTCAAATTGCGCGCGATGATATCGGTGCCGCCCGTACTGCCGCCGCGCAGAAAGATCAATCCGAGTCCGGCGCCGGATAAGATGCCGCCGAAGATCGCGGCGATGATCTTATCACCGTGATAGGCGATATTGAACAGCGCAAACATGTCGATCAGCACCGATACGAGAGCCGTGGCGACGATCGTGCGAATGATGAAGCGTCTGCCGCTCTCGACAGCGCCCCAAATCAGAAGCGGTATATTGAGCAGCAGCGCGGTCGTGCCGATCGGTATGGTGATCAAATGGTTCAGCATTGTCGCAAGACCCGTGATACCGCCGGGCGCGATCTTATTGGGCGCGGTAAAAAAAGAGACCGACAGAGCGTAGACGGCGGCGCCGAGGGTCATCAAAAGATAATCCGCAGCATAGTGCCGGCATAGGTGCTTTGCTCTGTCGGTTAAGTTCATGGTATCACGCCTTATATATAATCGGGGCACTGAAAGTGCCACGGGAGGAGCGCAGTGGCGCTTAGCCAATCACTTCGTTCTTGGAGCGCTGTTGCATGGGAGTTGTTAGCCAAATCACAGATTTGGACAACTCCTCAAGCCCCTTCCCTACATTAATGGATATTCTTTATTATCAGCGTGAAAAGTTCATTTATGCGTTCCTGTCTGCCTTTGAGGTACAGCCAGCCGAATAACGCCTCCATACCGGTGGCGGCGTGGTAGTCGGAGAGCGTCGAATGCTTGGACGCGGAGTTGACCTTGGCGTTTCTGCCGCGTTTATAGACCTCGACCTCTTCCTCACTCAGACGATCCATGATCCGCTTCATAAAAGCCGCCTGACTTTTGCAGTTGACCAGATCGATCTTCATCTTGTTCAGCTCGCCGACATGGGCGGAGCTGTGGGTTACCAGATATTCGCGCACCAGAAGATCGTAGACGCCGTCGCCGATGAAGGCGAGATTCAGCGTCGGAACGGAATTGATTGTTCTGTCATCCATCTTCATCACTCAACAAAATCAAATTCGAGATCATAGATCGAGACGGTGTCGCCCTCCTGACAGCCTGCTTCACGTAGCTTGTCGATGACGCCCGATTGCTGGAGCAGGCGTTCAAAGTAGGACAGACCGTCATAATCATCGAAGTTGACGCCGCGCAGGATACGCAGCAGCCACTTGCCCTCGACCATGTATACGCCGTCCTGTACGGTGATCTTGACGTCGCCGAACTGCTCTTCATCCGGTTCAGGCATCGGCTCGGGCTCATACACCTTGATCGGAGGCAGCTTGCTGAGCTCCTCGATGATCTGATTCAGCAGCGGATCGACGTCGTAACGGATCGCCGCCATGATCGGGAAGAATCGGTAGCCTTGCTCCTCGACCCACGCTTTGAACTCCGCGATCTGTTCATCGGTCGCGAGGTCGCATTTATTGCCGACGACCAGCATGGGTCGTTCGGCAAGCTCGGGATTGAATTTTTTGAGCTCCTCATTGATGACGCGAAAATCCTCCTTCGGATCACGCGCTTCACTGCCGGACACATCGACGATATGCACGAGCAGACGGCAGCGCTCCACATGGCGCAGGAACTGGTGACCCAGTCCCGTACCGTCGGCGGCGCCCTCAATCAGCCCGGGGATATCCGCCATGACAAACGATACGCCGTCCCCCATCGACACCACGCCGAGGGTGGGATTGATGGTGGTGAAATGGTAGTTGGCGATCTGCGGCTTTGCCTGAGATACGACCGAGATCAGGGTCGATTTGCCGACATTGGGATAGCCGACCAGACCGACGTCCGCCAAGAGCTTTAATTCCAGTGTGACCTCGAACTCCTCACCCGGCAGACCTGGCTTTGCGAAGCGTGGAGTCTGGCGCGTCGGGGTAGCGAAATGCTTGTTGCCCCAGCCGCCTTTGCCGCCCTTGGCGACGATCACGGGCTCCTTGGTGGAGAGATCCGCCATGATCCTGCCTGTCCGGGCATCCTTGACCAGCGTGCCGACAGGAACCTTGACGATCAGATCGTCGGCAGCTTTTCCGTATTTTCTTCCGCCGGAGCCGTTAGCGCCCTTTTTCGCCTCAAACTTACGCTTATAGCGGAAATCAGCGAGGGTGGAAAGGTTGGAATCCGCAACAAAGATCACGTCGCCGCCCTTTCCCCCGTCGCCGCCGTCGGGACCGCCGGAGGCGACGTATTTTTCACGGTGAAACGCTACGGCGCCGTCGCCGCCGTCACCTGCTTTGATCAATATTTTGGCTTTATCTACAAACATGATGATACCTCAGATTAGTGAACAGTTATCAGTGAACAGTGAACAGTTGTCGGTGGGCTCTGCCCACACCCGTTTTTTATGAATATTTCTAATCACTGACCACTGATCACTGTTCACTAAATAATAAAGGGCGGTATTTGAACCGCCCCAAAAGTCATTACTGCTCGACAGGATAAACGCTGGCGCGCTTTCTGTCTTTGCCCATACGCTCAAAGCGTACAACGCCGTCAACCTTAGCGAAGAGGGAATCATCGGAACCGCGGCCAACATTGTTACCGGGGTGGATGTGTGTACCTCTCTGCTTGACGAGGATATTGCCGGCTAATACGAACTGACCGTCAGCACGCTTCACGCCGAGGCGCTTTGACTCGCTGTCACGACCGTTCTTTGTTGAACCCATACCTTTTTTATGAGCGAACAACTGCAGATTTATTTTAAGCATTACCTTACACCTCCGAATTTCTAACTTTCAAATACTTTGGATAGTCCTTCGCGATCTCGCGAAGATGAAGCCTTAATCCGTCAAAAATCACACGGCATTGCTCGGCTTCTTGTTCAGTCTTAACTTTCAGGTACATATTGCCATCCTTATTCAAAAGAATAGGCTTCAAACCGATCACCTCGGTAACAGCGTTGGCTGTCATATATGCGGCGCTTGATACAGCGGCGCATAAAACCTCGGGACCCTCGGGATTCATTTCCGAATGTCCTTGGATATGAAAGCCTCGGATAGGCTCAGTGCCGAAAAACTCGACTTTGATCATCAGGCGTTGATCGCCTTGATCTCAACCTTAGTGTAAGGCTGACGGTGACCCTTCTTACGCTTCTCACCCTTCTTGGGCTTGTAGGTGGATACATAGATCTTCTTCGCCTTATCGGTCTTGATGACCTCAGCGGAAACCTTTGCGCCGTCAACATAAGGTGTGCCGGCCTTGATACCGTCGCCGGTAGATACAGCGACAACGTCAAATTCTACGGTAGCGCCGTTTTCCGCGTCGAGCTTCTCGATGTAGATGACGTCGCCCTCGCTGACCTTGTACTGCTTACCGCCGGTCTCGATTACTGCGAACATTTTATCATTCCTTTTACTTAGACTCGCTACTCATGGGCGGCAACGGTGTTGCTCATGCAATAAGCAATTTACGCGCACTTAATAAACCCACAGTATGCGGCTTATATACTATATCATAAAGGGTTTACCTTGTCAAGAAAAAGTTTCAGCCTCCCTTTATCAAAGAGAGCCTTATTTATTCCGGATATGATACGCCTTTAAGGTGTTCTGCATCAGCATGGCGATCGTCATGGGGCCTACGCCGCCGGGGACGGGAGTGATGTAGGAGCATTTTTCTTTTACAGAATCAAAATCAACATCACCGCAGAGCTTGCCGTTCTCGTCGCGGTTCATACCGACGTCGATGACAACAGCGCCGTCCTTCACCATATCGGCGGTGACGAACTTCGCTCTGCCGACCGCGGCTACAAGGATATCGGCTTCCTTGGTGAAGGACGCGAGATCCTTGGTGCGGCTGTGAGTCATGGTCACGGTGCCGTTCTCATGCAGCAGGAGCATGGACATGGGCTTGCCGACAATATTGCTTCTGCCGATCACGACGCAGTTCTTGCTCTCGACCGCGATATCATAGTAATGCAGCATTTTCATCACGCCCGCGGGAGTGCAGGGCAGAAAATCGTAGTCGCCGATCATGATCTTTCCGACATTATAAGATGAAAAAGCGTCAACGTCCTTTTCAACAGAGATGGCGGCGATGACCGCTTTATCGTCGATGTGCTTCGGTACGGGGAGCTGACAGAGGATACCGTTGACGTCGTCGCGGTCGTTCAGCTCCTCGATCAACGCGATCAGCTCTTCCTGTGTCGTTTCGGCAGGCAGGGCATATTCGAGCGAGCGGAAGCCGACATACTCACACGCCTTCTTCTTATTGTTGACATAAACGCGTGACGCGGGATCGTCGCCGACGATGATCACCGCGAGGGTGATCTCCTTCCCCTGCTTCTTCAAAGCCGCGACTTCTTCTTTGATTCTGTCTTTTACACTCTGTGATACTAATTTACCATCGATCAACTGTGCCATATGATTAACCTCTCTTCTTGGATTTTCTACGTTGCTTGGGGAAGATTCTCCCCCTCATGCCGTCGTTCTTTTTGCGGTTGACGATCAAAAGGATAATACCGACGATCACCAGCACCGCGGACAACGCTTGCGATACGCGGATATCGTAGCCGAACACTTGAAACGGCAGATACAGACTGTCGGTGCGCAAGCCCTCTACTACGGTGCGCTCCAAGCCGTACCATACCAAATACAGGTAGAACACCTGTCCGTGATATTTCTGGAATTTGCGGTTGAAGAGGAACAGGAACAAAAATCCCAGCGCGCACCAAACCGATTCATATAAGAAGCAGGGATGTACCCCGACTCCGCCGGTGTTTTCACTAACCATGCGAAACACATTGTCTGTCGGTGTACCGAAGGCTTCCTGATTAAAGAAATTGCCCCATCTGCCGATCGCCTGACCGATCAAGAAGCTGGTCATCGTGATATCCAAAATCGGCAAAAACTTCATCTTGCGGATCTTCGCCATGATCAGACCGCCGACCAGAGCGCCGATGATCGCGCCGTAGATCGCGATGCCGCCGTCACGGATATCGAGGATCTCGCCCGGATGAGCGGAGAAATAATCCCATTTGAAGATGACGTAGTAGGCGCGCGCGCCGATGATGGAGGTGATGATACCGACGATCACACAGTCGATCAGCTTATTGCGGTCAACGTCATAACGACGGGCGTTGCAATAAGCATAGGTCACCGCCAACAGCAGACCTGTCGCGATCAGAATGCCGTACCAGTATACATTGAACGAGCCTATCGAAAAGGCGACGCGATTGATGGGCAGGTCATTGATACCCAACCCGGGAAAAGATACATGAAACATGGATATACCTCATATATGATGGTTAACGGGTTCAAGTCCCGTCACTCGATTCTACAAGCAAATCTGGGAACGTCCGTATGGACGTTGTTTGGTGCGAGTGACTACGCAGGCAATGGAGGATATGGCTGCTTTCGTCAACTGTACGCTGCTGCGTCGTCGATGGCTGTACTCGGTAGTCACTAATCGTGACTTGACCTCGTGTCGCCTCTCCTCCTTTCCCCAAAAAGCAGGCTTTTCGGGGATCCCATATGATTAAATGAAAAACGTATGGATGAACGAATAAAAGGACTGTTTTCTTCACGCCCTTTCAAGTCCCGTCACTCAGGAACAAAAGCAAAAATTGCACAGCACAAAATGTGCTGTGCAATTTTTGTGGTGCGAGTGACGGGACTTGAACCCGTACGTCAAAGACACACGCCCCTCAAACGTGCCTGTCTGCCTATTCCAGCACACTCGCATATCGAACAGTCGAATTATAGCATTATTCTTTGCAAATGTCAATACACTAATTTCATAAATGATCATTTTTCATTATCCTTAGGGTGACAGGAATAATCCGAACCTGCTGAAAATGGCATTATTTCGGCAATTTTCGGCTTATC
>DGUQ01000089.1 GCA_002394725.1 Ruminococcaceae bacterium UBA4306 | reverse complement strand
TGTTTTAATGATACTTAGTATTAGTCTTTTAAAATCAAAACAATTACAGCAAACAATCGCTTCTCGAACGGGAGGGTCAAGACCCTCCCCTACGTTAGCGACATCTTACGCGTCAATCGTGGAAATAGTCAAAGTCGTTTCCTCGAGTACATCGAGCAGAACACGGACGGTATCTAATGAGGTGAAGATGGTTACGCCGTTCTCGACTGCCGTCTGGCGAATCGCGGTGCCGTCCTCATAGTGCACGCCCGACATGATCGCTCGAGTGTTGATGACGTAGCTGACATAGCCTGCGCGGATCGCGTCGAGGATCTCGGTGCTGCCCTCACTGATCTTGCCCAGCTTACGGGTCTTGATACCGTTCTTTCTCATGACCTTGGCGGTCAGGTCGGTCGCTTCGATGTTGAAGCCGAGGTCATAGAAGCGGCGGATCAGCGGAACTGCCTCTTCCTTGTCCTCGTCGGCAAGAGTCACGATGACGGTACCGTAATTCTGCACCTTGGTGCCTGCCGCGACGAGCGCCTTGTACATGGCACGCGAGAGCTTTTTGTCATAGCCGATCGCTTCACCGGTAGACTTCATTTCGGGGCTGAGATAAGCATCGAGGCCCTTGATCTTCTGGAACGAGAATACCGGCACCTTAACGTAATATCTCTTTTTCTCCTCGGGATAGAGCTGGAAGATGCCCTGCTCTTTCAGGCTCTTGCCGAGGATAACCTCGGTCGCGATATCCGCGAGGGAGTAGCCCGTGGACTTAGAGAGGAACGGAACGGTTCTCGATGATCTCGGGTTGACTTCTATAATATAGACATCGTCGTTTTCATCCACGATGAACTGGATATTGTACAGACCGATAATGCCGATTGCTTTGCCGAGCTTCTTTGCGTATTGCAGGATAATGCCCTTGACCTTGTCGGAAATCGAGAAGGACGGATAGACGGAGATGGAGTCGCCGGAGTGAACGCCTGTTCTCTCGACCAGCTCCATGATACCGGGAACGAACACATCAACGCCGTCGCAGATCGCGTCGACCTCGACCTCTTTACCCATGATATATTTATCGACCAGAACGGGCTTATCCTCGTCGATCTCAACCGCAGTTTTCAGATAGTGGCGTAAATCTTCTTCCTTACTGACGATCTGCATAGCGCGACCACCGAGTACGAAGGACGGACGGACGAGTACGGGATAGCCGATTTCTGCGGCGGCTTTGACGCCTTCTTCAATGGAAGTGACCGCCTGACCGGCAGGCTGCGGAATACCAAGCTCCTTGATGATGGCGTTGAAGCTATCACGGTTCTCTGCTCTTTCGATCGCGGCGCAGTCGGTACCGATGATCTTCACGCCTCTGTCCATGAGCGGCTGGGCGAGGTTGATCGCCGTCTGACCGCCTAAACTGGCGATAACGCCCTCGGGCTGTTCAAAGTCGATGATCGCCATGACGTCCTCGGGAGTGAGGGGCTCAAAATAGAGCTTATCGGCGGTGGTGTAGTCGGTCGAGACCGTCTCGGGGTTGTTATTGATGATGATCGCTTCATAGCCTGCGCGGCGGATCGTCTGTACCGCATGGACGGTACTGTAATCGAACTCTACGCCCTGACCGATACGGATCGGACCCGCGCCAAGCACGATAATCTTCTTTTTGTCGCTCAGTCTGGATGCGTTCTCACCCGTGTAGGACGAGTAGAGATACGCGATATATTTGCCGGTATGCAGGGTATCGACCATCTTGAAGATCGGGGTGATACCGTTTGCCTTTCTGGTTTGATAGATCTCGACCTCGGGAGTCTCCCAAAGCGAGGCAATATACTCATCGGAGAAGCCCATAATCTTAGCGGATTTGAGGGTCTCGATATCGCCCTTATTCGCCTTTAAGGTGCTTTCCATATCAACGATCTTCTTAAAGGATTCGAGGAACAGCTCGGTGATCATGGTGATCTCATGGAGCTTCTCGATCGAAGTGCCGCGGCGCAGCAGTTCAAACACCGCATAGACGTTGTCGTCCTTGAACTCCTTGATATAATCAAACAGCTCGTCATCGGAGAAGGAATCGAACTTCGCAAGGTGGAAGTGGCACACGCCGGTCTCCAGAGAGCGGACGGACTTCAGACAGCATTCCTCAAGTGTGGAGCCGATGCCCATGACCTCACCGGTCGCCTTCATCTGGGTGCCGAGGGTGTTGGGAGCGTCGGCAAATTTATCGAACGGGAAACGAGGGAACTTCGCGACGATATAATCGAGGCTCGGCTCGATCGCCGCCGTACCGCCTGCTACGGGGATTTCCTCGAGCGCCATACCCATTGCGATCTTTGCGGTGACTCTGGCGATTGGATAACCCGACGCCTTGGAAGCGAGAGCCGAAGAACGCGACACTCTGGGGTTGACCTCGATCAGGTAATATTCGCTGGAATTCGGATTCAGCGCGAACTGCACGTTACAGCCGCCCTCGATCTTCAACTCACGGATAATCTTGATCGCGGAGTCGTTGAGCATTTTGAGATCGTGATCGTTCAGCGAAAGGATCGGCGCGACAACGATGCTGTCGCCGGTATGAACGCCGACGGGATCGACATTCTCCATGCCGCAGATGGTGATCGCGGTGTCGTTGGAGTCACGCATGACCTCGAACTCAATCTCTTTATAGCCCTTGACGGACTTTTCGATCAGCACCTGATGCACGGGGCTCAGAGCAAAAGCTTGTTTTCCGATCTCCAATAATTCAGCTTCGTTGTCGGCAAAGCCGCCGCCTGTACCGCCTAAGGTAAAAGCAGGACGCAGGACAACGGGATAGCCGACCTCCTTGGCTGCTTTTTTCGCTTCATCAAGATTATAGGTGATCTGCGACGGGATGACCGGCTCGCCGATACTCTCGCACATCTCCTTGAACAGCTCTCTGTCCTCGGCGCGCTCGATACTCTCGGAGGAGGTACCGAGCAGCTGTACGCCGCACTCCTTGAGGATGCCCTTGCGCTCGAGCTGCATGGCAAGGTTCAGACCCGTCTGTCCGCCGATACCGGGTACGATCGCGTCGGGTCGCTCATATCTGAGGATCTTCGCGACATATTCGAGGGTGAGCGGCTCCATATAGACCTTGTCCGCGATCTGGGTATCGGTCATGATGGTCGCCGGGTTCGAGTTACATAAGATGACCTCGTATCCCTCTTCCTTGAGCGCCAGGCAAGCCTGTGTGCCGGCGTAGTCGAACTCAGCCGCCTGACCGATGACGATCGGACCCGAGCCGATAATGAGTACCTTTTTCACATCTGTTCTTTTTGCCATTTTTCATACCTCCAAATTTTCATCTATATCAATCTATCAGACAAATTTGTAGGGACGAGCACTGCTCGTCCGCGGACGGTCAATGACCGCCCCTGCGATTTATATGCTGTACACCTTAACGCCGTCCCTGACGGTCATCAGGCAAACGCCGTTGAGCCTCCGGCCCTCAAAGGGCGTCGCCTTGCCCATCGACAAAAAGTCGGCAGGGTCAACGGTGAACTCCTTGTCCAGATCCCATATCGTGTAATCGTTTTCTCTGATCGGAATGTTGAAGCGCTCACGCGCGTTGAACACCAACAGCTCCATCAACCTGTCCATTGTAAGGAATCCCGTCTTGACGAGCTTCGTATACAGCACGGGAAACGCGGTCTCGATACCGACGATGCCAAAGGCGGATTTCTCCAGTCCTCTTGCCTTTTCCTCTGCGGAATGCGGCGCGTGATCGGTAGAGATCATATCGATCGTGCCGTCCTTGATACCTGTGAGCAGCGCCTCGCGGTCAGCTTTATCTCTGAGCGGCGGATTCATCTTGAAGCGGCCGTCCTCCATAAGATCGCTGTCGTCCATGACAAGGTAATGCGGCGCGGTCTCACAGGTAATGTCCACACCCTCCGCCTTTGCCTTGCGGATCAGCTCAACGCTCTCCTTGGTTGAGATGTGGCACACATGATAGCCGCAGCCGGTCTCCCGACACAGCTCGATATCTCTCTTGATCGGACCCCACTCACTCTGTGAGCAGATTCCGCGGTGACCGTGCGCCTTGGCGTAACTGCCGTCATGGATGTAGCCGCCGTACAGCAGCCTGTTGTCCTCGCAGTGCGCGACGATCAGCTTGCCGAGCGCCTTCGCTCTTTGCATCGCCTTACGCATCATCGCTTCATCCTGCACGCCTCTGCCGTCGTCGGAAAAGGCGACAACATCCTTTGCCATCCCCTCAAGGTCGGCGAGCTGCTCTCCCCTCTCGCCCACGGTGATCGCGCCGTAGGGCAGCACATCGATCACCGCGTCGCGCTCGATGATATCGAGCTGCTCACGCAGATGCTCCATGCTGTCGGGCACGGGGTTCAGGTTCGGCATCGTGCAGACGGCGGTATATCCGCCGCGTGCCGCCGCCGCCGATCCTGTGGCGATTTTTTCTTTATAAGAAAATCCCGGCTCGCGAAAATGCACATGCACATCACAAAAGCCGGGAAAGACAACAATATTATCGGAGCACTGCGAAAAGTCCTCAGAGCAGAAAAGCGCGCGGTCTACCGAGGGAGAAAAGTCAGTTTTTTCGATTCTCTTACAAGCATATATCTTCATACCGCTCATACCGGAACGCTCCTTTCGTTGATCAATCGGGGCGTTGCTCTCAGGAAAACGATCCCCGAATATTAATCAAAAAGCCCCACCCAAGGCGAGGCAACATACGCAAAATCCCGGGTCCTTCGACCCGTATCAAAAATTATCAGATCTTGTCGATATCACAGTATCGCCTTAAAGATTTGTTGTCTGTATTTTACCATACGAGGGTGGGTCTGTCAAATCGATTTATTCTTCTAATAGCGCATAAATTCTGGTGAATATGACCAAAATCTCTCCTCATTATTCTCCTGTGAAAAAATCCCGGAATCGGGTACGGGATATACGTCACAATCATACGTTTTATTTGTGAATAAAATACAAAAAGGCGGAAAGATTTCTCTCTCCGCCATCGTTATGATCCTTTTTTCAGTTCAACGATCTCGTCGGCAAGCGACAAAAAACGCTCCTGCACCTTTTGACCGGTACAGATGATCTCCAGACTATCGGGCGCGTTGGACAGGAACTCATATACCTCCGAGATACTGAGCAGCTCCTTTTCCACGCTGTCAAAGACGCTGTCCAGGATCAGCACACTGTAACGGAACGTCATCGCGATCCTTGCCGCGTGATCGAAATATTCACGCACACCGGCGTTCGAAGGCAGGGTCAGGCGCGTGATATGCGGCGCGATCTCAAACAACTCGCTGTAATCCTCATAATCATCGCCGAAGCTCACCATCAGGACATTCTTCTTTTTCAGAGCGGCACTGATCGCCGCGCCGGTACACAATCTGGTTTTTCCTTTTGTATCCCCGTAATAGATCTCTATCACACCGACCGCCTCTTTCTGTAAAAGCCCATGATTATTCTTCAATTTTCCTACGTCCATATTATACACCGCACGATATCCGATTACAATAGAGTTGACAAAGATTTGTGCAAAGTGTAAAGTAATACTGAGGTGATAATATGCGAGTGATCGTCGACAGGATCGAAGAAAACATCGTGATCGTGGAAGCGGACGATGAAAACACCTATAAGCTCTCCACGGCACTGTGCCCCGACGCGCGTGAGGGCGACACTATCGAGATCAATGTGATCGGAAAACTGCCTGTACGTGAAGAGCCCCACACGATCTTCGAGCGTCTGCGCAAAAACAGTAAGCGGAATAAAGTCACCGAAAAGCGCATGGATAATGAAACTCTCTCAAAGAATCCCCCTGCCGAAAAGCCCGATTAAAACGCCGCTTTTCAGCCGCTGTCATCACCAAATTTCGTGTTGACAAACGGGGGATAACTTGCTATAATAATTGGGCTGTAAAGCAATATCCCGGCGTCAGATACGGCGCTTGGCAAGGGCCATTAGCTCAGTTGGTTAGAGCAACCGGCTCATAACCGGTCGGTCCGGGGTTCGAGTCCCTGATGGCCCACCACAGCAGAGCAAATCCGAAATCGTCATCGTTGGTGACTGTTTCGGATTTCTCATTTTCCGTGATTTTGTCTGAATGTGAGCAGTTTCCGTATAATCGAATCAGGCAGGGAGTTTTGACGCTCCCTGCCTGTTTTATGCTCTCATTGAGAATCTACATCTGTCCGATCACCGGCCCACATTCGCTCTGTTCTTCGTCCTGTTGCTTCAAGAGCTCTTGCTCCTGTCTCCATGCTTCAAACTCTTTTTGTCCTTCCTCGGTCTCAAAGAAGG
>DGUQ01000191.1 GCA_002394725.1 Ruminococcaceae bacterium UBA4306 | reverse complement strand
CCACTGCCCGATCGGCAAGGCGTCCTTCGGCACCGAGAAGCTCCAGGAGAACCTCGAGACCCTCATGGGCGCTATCGTTAAGGCGAAGCCGGCTGCCGCTAAGGGTCAGTATATCAAGAGCTGTGCGGTCACCTCTACCATGGGTCCGTCCGTACGCATCAACCCCACTAAGTTCGGCGTATAAGACACGTGTGTCTTTCTCTTTCATTCGTCGAATGAGTTCTCCTGTATGACAGGGGAGTAAAAAGGTATCAACTCTTTTGAGTCGATATAAATATCGCTGTTCTAAAGACAACAGGTTCCTTAAGGTATAATGACCATCGGTCGCCTGTCGAGGAAGAAGCATTACATTTGCAGTGATCCACTGCGATATTATGTAATATACGCCTCTCCTCGCAAGGGAGAGGCTGTTTTTTGAACTGCGTAAAACTGTTCCTTTGTGAACCACATCAATTTTACGGAGGTGAAACAATTTGCCAAGCGCTAAGGTTTTAGAACAGAAGCAGGCTATCGTAGCTGAGCTGACAGAACGTCTGAAGAATTCTGTGACCGGCGTCCTCGTTAACTACAAGGGTATCAACGTTGCCGACGATACCGCACTCCGTAAGGAGCTGCGTGAGGCAGGCGTTCAGTACAGTGTTGTCAAGAACACACTGTTGTCCCGTGCGTGTGAAGGCGCGGAGCTGACCGGTTTACAGTCTGATCTGACAGGCACTACCGCTCTGGCTACCAGCGACGAGGATTACGCCGCTGCTGCCCGTATTCTGGCGAACTATGCCAAGAAGAGCAAGACCTTTGAGATCAAGGGTGGTTACCTGGACGGCGAGGTCGTTGATTTAGCGACCATCGACAACCTGTCCAAGCTCCCGACCAGAGACGTCCTGCTCGCAAACGTTCTGGGTGCGTTCCAGGCTCCCATCGCGTCCTTTGCCCGTGCGATCCAGGCGATCGTCGACGAGGGCGGCGTAGAAGAGTGCCTTGCTAAGAAGGCGCCTGCAGAAGAAGCGGCGCCCGAGGCTGCTCCCGCAGAAGAAGCTGCTCCCACAGAAGAGGCTGCTCCCGCAGAGGAGGCTCCCGCTGCTGAATAATCAACGCAGCACATTTCCGTATATCGGAAAAAGACGTACGCGTCCGCACGCGACTACCTAACTAAAATACTACTGATTAAATTGGAGGAATTTAAAATGGCATCTGAGAAGATTACTGCTATTATTGAAGAATTAAAAGGCCTCACAGTGCTCGAGCTCGCTGATCTCGTACACGCTGTAGAGGATGAGTTCGGCGTATCCGCTGCCGCTGCTGTTGCAGTTGCTGCTCCCGGTGCCGGTGACGGCGCTGCTGCCGCTGAGGAGAAGACTGAGTTCGACGTTATCCTCAAGTCCCCGGGTTCCGGTAAGATCGCTGTTATCAAGGCTGTCCGTGAGGCGACCGGTCTTGGTCTGAAGGAAGCAAAGGCTGTTGTTGACGGCGCTCCCAAGGCTGTCAAGGAAGGCGTTTCCAAGGATGAGGCTGAGGCTCTCAAGGAGAAGCTCGAAGCTGCCGGCGCTGAGGTTGAGCTCAAGTAATTCAACTTTGTATCAAAATCGCAGGTATCCGAAAGGGTACCTGCTTTTTTTGTTATACTGAAAACCGGGCGCCTTTTTCTGTAACGCATAGGTGTACCTTACAATTTACCGTATTTACTGTACAAGGTACTGAAAACGGCTTATCTATGCGGAATTTAGGTTGAGCGATACCGTCAAATCTTATTGTGCAAAACAGATGGTGCTCGTACATTGATATGACAGAATCTTCCATCTTCCTCTCTGTGTAATACGCGTAACACGGCAGATACTATCATCAAGGAGATGATTGTATGAAGTATCAGCCGAAGCATATGCGCGACGAGCGTGGGTCCGGCAGTGCAAATGACAGCGATTCCAAATTGTTGCCACCCACTGAGGATCAAACATCGACGCCGATAGAAAGACCCCATGAATTGCCTGACACTGCGCATCCTTTAGGGATCCCTGTGCCCGATCCGGGCGACGAGGGAGAGTATGTGCCTATCCCCGGCAAGGGCAGTATCGACCATATCGCGCCCAACGGCGCCGTGATCCGCAATCCGTGGTCGGAGCAGCCCGAGATCAAGCCTGATTACGCTTATACCGACGAGCAGGAGGATCAAAACCTGTTGATCATGTGAGGGCGCGTGGGCACTTGTGCCTTTGTTCCGCCTTTTGCAACGTTGTCATTGTATGATACTGTCATCAACGGTGGGCGCGCATGCCTTTGTTCCGCTTTTTGCAACGTTGTCATTGTACGATACTGTCATCAGCGGCGAGCATCCGTTACTCCCCCAAGCGAAAAAAAGCGCACGCGCCCGATAAATACGGTAATTGATGGGGGTACCCCAAGCGAAACAGAAATAAGCATAACAGACAACGCCCGAGATCACTCTCGGGCGTTGTCTGTTATCTATCGAATCGCTACAATTCTTTTAGACGAAATTCTTTTTTCTCGCGACATAAGAGGTGTGGAGCAGCTCATGTGCCTTGTGGGAGCCGGGCTCGCCGAGATACTCGTCGTAGATCGCCTTGATCTCGGGGTTGTCGTGGCTCTTTCTGTACGGAAGACCGAGGTCGTCCTGATACAGCGCCTTTGCTCTGAGCGCCTTGAGGTCGACGAAGTTGCGTACATGACCGGGCTGGATGGGCTGACCGCCGCCGTTGACACAGCCGCCGGGGCAGCACATGATCTCGATGAACTGGTAGTCCGCCTCACCGGCTCTGATCTTATCGAGGATGACAGCCGCGTTCTTCAAGCCGCTGGCGACAGCGACCTTGACGTTCATGCCGGCAACATCATAGGTGGCTTCCTTGATGCCGTCGGTACCGCGAACCTCGTTGTAGTCGATCTGCTTGAGATCCTCGCCGGTCAGGACGTCGGCAACGGTTCTCAGCGCCGCTTCCATAACGCCGCCGGTAGCGCCGAAGATGGTGCCTGCGCCGGAGCCGATCGCCATAACGGGATCAAAATCGCTGTCCTCGAGCGCGGTGAACTGGATACCGGCGGTCTTGATCATCTTTGCCAGCTCTCTGGTGGAGATGGAAATATCGTTATCCTGCATACCGTCGCGGCCCTGATCGTCACGGGTGATCTCGAACTTCTTTGCCACGCAGGGCATGACGGATACGACGACGATGTCGTGCGGATCGATGCCTGCCTTCTCGGCATAATAGCTCTTGATCATCGCGCCCTGCATCTGCTGCGGAGACTTACAGGTGGACAGATGGGGGAGGAGGTCGGGATAGTAATGCTCACAGAACTTAACCCAGCCGGGTGAGCAGGAGGTGATCATCGGCAGGGTGCCGCCTTCCTTCACTCTCTGGATGAACTCGGTGCCCTCTTCCATGATGGTCAGGTCAGCGCCGAAGTTGGTGTCGAATACCTTGTCGAAGCCGAGCATTCTCAGCGCGGTCACCATCTTTCCGGTGACAAGAGAGCCGATCGGCATACCGAAGCATTCGCCCAAGGTCGCGCGGATGGACGGCGCGGTGTGGACGACTACGTGCTTGGTCGGGTCAGCCAGCGCCTTGAATACCTCGGCGGTGTTGTCCTTCTCGACCAGAGCGCCGGTGGGGCATACGACGGTACACTGACCGCAGCTCACGCAGGAGACCTCGCCCAGATTCTTGTCAAACGCGCAGCCGATCGCGGTATCAAAGCCGCGGTTGTTTGCGCCGATGACGCCGACAAACTGCTCCTTACAAGCGGCTACGCAGCGGCGGCACAGGATACATTTGTTGTTGTTGCGGACAAGGTGCAGGGTGGAGTGATCTTCCTCATAATGAGTCTCTGCGCCGGCGAATTTGGTCTCATCAACGCCGTATTCGAGGCACAGCTGCTGGAGCTCGCAATTGTCGCTGCGAGGGCAGGACAGACATTTTTTGTCGTGGTTACTGAGCAGCAGCTCGAGGGTGGTTTTGCGATTCTCACGAATCTGCGGTGTATTGGTGAAGATCTCGGTGCCCTCACGGTCGATGGGGTAGACGCAGGCGGCGACTAAGGAACGCGCGCCCTTGACCTCGCACAGACACATACGGCAGGCGCCGATCTCGTTGATATCCTTCAGGTAGCACAAGGTCGGGATCTTGATACCGAACTGATGGCACGCTTGAAGAATCGTTGTATTCTTTTCAACGGTATAATCCTTGCCGTTGATTTTGATGTTAAGCATTTCCATGTTGGTTCTCCTTTCCCTTAACCCTTGACAATAGCCTTGAACTTACAAGAATCCATGCAAGCGCCGCACTTGATACACTTAGCGTGATCAATCTCAAAGGCAGGTCTCTTCTTGCCCTCGGGGATGTAGTCGGTGACGGAGATCGCGCCGACAGGGCACTTACGGGAGCACAGTGAGCAGCCCATACAGCTATCCTTGATGATGGTATATTCGAGCAGGTCCTTACAGACGCCTGCAGGACACTTCTTGTCGACAACGTGAGCGATATACTCGTCACGGAAGAAGTGCAGGGTAGAGAGAACGGGGTTGGGAGCCGTCTGTCCCAGACCGCACAGGGAGTTCGCCTTGATGTAGTTGCACAGCGCTTCCATCTCGTCGAGCATCTCGAGGGTACCCTGACCCTTGGTGATCTTCTCGAGCATTTCTAAGAGGCGCTTGGTGCCGATACGGCAGGGTGTACACTTACCGCAGCTCTCGTCAACGGTGAATTCGAGGAAGAACTTCGCGATATCGACCATACAGTCGGTCTCGTCCATGACGATCAGACCGCCGGAGCCCATCATGGAGCCGATGGCGAGCAGGTTATCGTAGTCGATCTCGATATCGAGGTGCTGAGCCGGAATACAGCCGCCGGAGGGACCGCCCGTCTGAGCCGCCTTGAACTTCTTGCCGCCGGGGATGCCGCCGCCGATCTCTTCGATGATGGTTCGAAGGGTAGTGCCCATCGGAACCTCGACCAGACCGGTGTGGTTGATCTTGCCGCCTAAGGCAAATACCTTGGTACCCTTGGATTTTTCGGTACCCATGGAAGCGAACCAATCCGCGCCCTTTAAGATGATCTGCGGAATGTTCGCGTAGGTCTCAACGTTGTTGAGGGTCGTGGGCTTCTGATACAGACCCTTGACTGCCGGGAACGGAGGACGGGGTCTCGGCTCGCCGCGCTTGCCCTCGATGGAGGTCATCAGAGCGGTCTCCTCGCCGCAGACGAA
>DGUQ01000189.1 GCA_002394725.1 Ruminococcaceae bacterium UBA4306 | reverse complement strand
TCAAGTTCTCCTCCGTAGTGGACACTCTCCCGCTCGACAGCGTGATCCGACCCAAGCAGCTCACCGGAGAGTCGATCGCGCGGTATGTTCGCGGTATGCAGAATGCCGTCGGCAACAATGTCGAAACGATGTACAAGGTCAACAACGACCGTGCCGAGGCGTTGGAATTTGTTGTCAGAGAGAGGAGCGCCGTCACCGGCGTACCGCTGTCCCGATTGAATTTGAAAAACGATCTGCAAATCGTTTGTATCAGCCGCGGCGGCAAGCTGATCATGCCCGGCGGCAACGACACCATCGAGCCGGGCGACAGGGTCATCGTCCTGACAAAACACAAGGGTCTTTCCGACCTGAGAGATATTCTGAGATAAAGGTTCAAATCACTCATGAATAAACGGTTAATTGCTTATATACTCGGCTGGGTACTGGTGATCGAGGGCGCCTGTATGCAGCTGTCCACCATTGTCGGTATCTTCTATCATGAATGGGCGGATCTTAAATACTTTATCATCATCGGACTTGTTATGATCGCGCTCGGCGTCCCGATGGTCATCAAAAAGCCGAAGAGTAACGTGATGTATCTCAAGGACGGCTTTACGGCAACGGCGTTTTCATGGCTGCTGCTGTCGCTGGCCGGCTGCTTGCCGCTTTGGCTCTCCAAGACCATTCCGCATTTTGTTGACGCGCTGTTTGAGACCGTCTCGGGCTTTACCACGACGGGCGCTACGATCCTGACCGAGATCGAGCACCTGCCCCACTGTATGCTGTTCTGGCGCAGCTTCTCGCACTTTTTGGGCGGTATGGGCGTTGTCGTGTTTCTGCTCGCGATCATTCCGCGTCTGGGCGCCAACCAGACGATCAATCTGATGAAAGCGGAATCCACCGGCCCCTCCGTCAACAAAAGCATGCCCAAGCTCCGCAACTACGCGGCGCTGCTGTACGCGATCTACTGCGGTCTGACCCTCCTCGAATGTATCCTGCTGCTGTTCGGCGGCATGAGTCTGTTCGACGCGGTGACCACCTCGTTCTCCACGGCAGGCACCGGCGGCTTTATGGTCTACAACGATTCGATGGCGCGTTTCAGCCCGTATCTGCAAACGGTCGTAGCGGTCTTTATGATGCTGTTCGGCGTCAACTTTTACGTTTATATCGCGATCCTCTCCAAGCGCTTTAAGCAGGCGTTCAAGAACGAGGAGGTGTGGGTCTATCTCGGGCTCACCCTCGGCTTTACCGTGGCGATCGCGATCGATCTGTCCGCTCACGGCATGTTTGACGGCGACTTCTTCCGATCCTTCCATCAGAGCTACTTCTACATCACCTCCGTCGAGTCCTCCACCGGTATGGCGATCACCGACGTCAACCACTGGCCGGAGTTCTCAAAGACGCTGGTGCTGATCGCGACCTGTATCGGCGCGTGTGCCGGCTCCACGGGCGGCGGCTTGAAGGTCTCGCGCTTTGTGATCCTGCTCAAAGGAATCAAAAAGGAATTCACCCTGATCCTGCATCCGCGTACCGTCCACACCGTCCGAATGGACAGCAAGAAGATCACGCACGAGGTGAGCCGCTCTGTCAGCGTTTTCTTTGTGATCTATATGGCGATCATCATCGTGACCACGATCCTGATCTCTTTGAACGGCTTTGATTTTACGACGAGCTTTTCCAGCGTTTTGGCGACCTTGAACAACACCGGCCCCGGTATGAACATCGTCGGCTCTACCGGCAATTACGCAGGCTTCAGCGTGTTCTCCAAGCTCGTCTTTTGCTTCAACATGCTCGCAGGGCGTCTGGAGCTTTATCCGTTCCTGCTGATCTTTTTACCGGCGGCATGGAAAAAAAGCTAAGGTTAATAGAAAGGGAGTGCGCTCACTCCCCTATCGAAAGGCAACACTGCGTCGTTCGATCGTGCGGTGCTGCCTGATTTTACTTTACAGGAAACTGCTTGAGTAAAAAGATTTGTATGCCCGCCCGGTTTGCAGCTGGCGCTGCAACGGGCGATGGCGATGCGAAATGCGCGCGAAGCGCGATTTCTTGTACGGAGGACAGAATGATGAGTACGGTATTGATTACGGGCGCGTCCCGAGGGATTGGCGCGCAGTGCGCCATCGCCTTCGCGAAAGCAGGCTATGATGTGGCGCTGAATTACCGCCGCAATGCGGAAATGGCGTCCGCATTGGCAAAGGAGATACAGTCATTCGGCGTCAGAGCGATTGCGGTGCAGGCGGATGTTGCCGACAGCACGCAGGTCAAGCGGATGTTTGAAGATGTCCGCGCCGAACTGGGGGCGATCAATGTTCTTGTCAATAACGCCGGTATCTCTCATGTGGGGCTGCTGACCGACATGACAGACGACGAGTGGCGGCGGCTGATCGATACCGACCTTTCGGGCACCTTTTACTGCTGCCGCGAGGCGCTCTTTGACATGATCCGAGCCCACAGCGGCGTGATCGTCAATATCGCCTCTATGTGGGGCGAGGTCGGCGCGTCCTGCGAGGCGGCGTATTCCGCCGCGAAGGCAGGCGTGATCGGACTGACAAAGGCGCTCGCCAAAGAGGTCGGCCCCTCCGGTGTGCGCGTCAACGCGGTATCGCCCGGTGTGGTGATGACCGATATGATGGCGGATTTTTCTGAGAAGGATGTTGCCGCTTTGAAGGATGACACTCCGTTGATGCGGCTCGGCTCTCCCGAGGATATCGCCGACGCGGTGCTGTTCCTCGCGTCCGAGAAAGCCCGATTCATCACGGGACAGGTTCTTTCTGTCAACGGCGGTATGGTGATATGAGGCGGATCAATCAGAATAAGTCATTGCGAGATCCGTCAGGCTCGCGGCGATCTCAACCGATAAAAATACTCTCTTTCGCGCTTTTACTGCTGTGGCTCCTGCCGCTGTGCGTTTGCTCCGCGGCGGAGGATTGCTCCATCGAATACACGCCCCGATCGGAGAAAAGCGCCGTGTTCTATATCGACGTTTACAGCTACCGCGATGTGACGGCGGCGGTGTTCGAGCTGACCTTTGCCGATGATATGGCAGGCTACTACTCTGTTGCCGCCGACGATTCCGTAACGGTGCGCGATCATCCCGAAAAGGGCAAGGTCACCCTTGCGTGTGCTTCATCAACAGCGATCAGCGGCAAGCTCTGCCGCGTATCGTTCAAGGCGCTCAAGGCAGGCTCGGTCGATTTCACCCTGCATATGCTGCAGGCGGCAGACGCGGAGAAAAAGCTCTTGTCCGATTGGAGTGATCACTCATTGACCGTCAAGCTCGGCAAGGAGGATGTGGAAGCGGCTTCCAAGGTGAGCCGCACCGACGGAGCATCCTCCGCCACAGCCGCGTCCAATCGAAGCGGAAAATCCGATCTCAGCGTCGGCGAGGATGACGGAACCGATCCGTCACCGGGCTTCTTCGATCTGCGAAAGGGCGACAGCACGCTCAAGTGGATCCTGCTCGGTGCTGGCATCCCCATCCTGCTCGGCGGACTGGTGTGGCTGGGTATCCTCATCGGCAGAAGATCGAAGGATAAAGCGAAAAAGGCAGAAGAAAAGCCCGGGGAACCTCTCCACGAGCCGGACGATCCGCCTGTGACGGAAATGGATCAAAATAGTATGGAATAAAAACAGTGCTCTGTACCGCATGATACAGAGCACTTTGTTGTTTTATGCTTTGCCGGATTTCTTGACCGCCTCAATGATCTTGACAACGATCGGGCTGAGAACCAGGTTCACGCCCAACTCGATCAGGAAGTTGACGCCGGTCAGACCCATGATGATGTAGGTCAGCAGA
>DGUQ01000033.1:12186-15012 GCA_002394725.1 Ruminococcaceae bacterium UBA4306 | reverse complement strand
AAGGCGGAGATCCACATCCACAGTACGGCGCCGGGTCCGCCCGAAAGGATCGCCGCGACAACGCCGATGATATTGCCGGTGCCGACGGTGCCCGAGATCGCGGTGGAGAACGCCTCGAACTGAGAGATCGAATTCACCCTGCCGTCAGCCTGCTTTTTCTTGCCGAGGCTCTTGAGGGTCGGGACGATGGTGGTGTTGAGCGATTCGCCGAACTTGCGCACCTGTAAACAACGGGTACGGATGGTAAGAAGCAGACCGGTACCCAAGATCAGGATGATGGTCGGCCAGCCCCAAACATAGCTGTTGAGCACGCTGTTGGCTTTTTCAACAGAGCTGAGAAAACTTTCCCACATTTTTTATTATCCTCCTTATGGTGATGGTTGTGATGACAATGAATGTTAATTGGTAAGGATTGATGTGCGCCGCGGTTGGTGACAATGAATGGAAAGGCTTCGGGATGTCGCAAGCGTCATTCCCTACGAGAAACGTTACGGCGTTTTGATGGGATCATCCCATCAAAAAAGGTCACGACCGAAGCCGTGACCCACGCGAATACGTTGTCAAAAAGCTCCGTCCTTTTGCCTGAGAGATTGACGCGCAAAAGCGCGCTTGCCCCTTCGGCACCTGTTTGATGACGGGAGGAGCGAGCCCCTCCCCTACAAGCGGATGATATCCGCTACAGGATTCTCCGGAGTGCCGTCCCCACGCAGTCAAGCCATTCCATCGATCATTGCGAAGCATCGAGAGATGCTGTGGCGATCTTACCCGATACAAAACTATATGAAACAGGGCTTTTCAGCATGATTCAGCCGGCACTTTTTCTTTTTTCGAATTATATTATAGCACTATCCCGACAAAATGCAATAGGTTTTTGTTGACTTTGTCAAAATTTTGGCGGATAATAACAGGGAAATGATAGGAGAGCAAAACATGAAGCATTATTTTCCGACCTATTACCGCGGATTCCGCTGTATCGCCGCCGACTGTCCCGACAGCTGTTGTCAGGGCTGGGATGTGGTGATCGACAGTGAAACCGAGGCTTATTATCACAGTGTGCAGGGGGAACTCGGCGAAAAGCTGAGAGAAGCGATCTACACCGATCCCGACGGCGACCGCGTTTTTCACTTGGCAGAAGAGAAGAAATGCCCGTTCTGGGGCGCGGATCATCTGTGCGACATTTTTCGTGAGCTGGGCGAGGAGCACCTGTGCGATACCTGCGCGCGGTTCCCACGGATTACGATGGATTACACCACGTTCACGGAGCATACGCTCGCCCTCGCCTGTCCCGAGGCGGCGCGGCTGATCCTGGGCGCCGATGACGCGTATAGGGAGCTATCCGATATCAACTGCGTTGACTGCGAGGAATACGACGCGGATGTGATGTGCTTTTTACTGCGAGTGCGGAATCACGCGGCGGATATCCTCACGAAGCCACAACCGCTTACAGCGCGATTGGAACAGCTGAGCAAATCGGCAACAAAAGCGCAAAAAGAGCTGACGGGAGAGGACGTCGCATGCGAGCCTTTTTCGCCCGATGTATTTGAACAGTTGGAATATATCGACGAGAACAACCGCAAAATCATCCTACAGGCGGCAAAGGAAGAAGCCGATCTCACACAGCATGAAGCGGAATTGACGCGGCTTGTGCTGTACTGGCTGTACCGCTACCTGCTCGGCGCGATCGAACCCTATGACCTCATTGCGCCGATACGGTTCATCATCGGCTCTGTCAGTATTGTCGCGAATATGGTACAAAAAAGCGGCGATGTGATCACCGCCGCGCAGACCTATTCCAAAGAGATCGAACAGAGTTATGAGAATATGGAAGTCTTAATGAGGAATGAGTAATGAGGAATTAGGAATGAGGAATGGATGGCGGACTTTGTCCGCACCTAATTCTATTTTTTCACTGCAAGGAATTGGCAATCTCTAAAAACGCCCACAACTTTATTAGAGCTGTGGGCGTTAATTATTTATAATTATTTTTATAATCAAAACGCGTCAGCGTTTTCCCTAAATTCCTCATTCCTAATTCCTAATTCCTCATTACCTCACGATCTCACACTCTACCGCGACGGTATCGCCGAGGGCAACGTCGAAGAGCTCCTTGCCGTCCTTTTCTGCCTTGCGGATCGAAAGGGTATCGCCCTCATGGGTCTGACCCGCGTAGCGCACCTCGATCGCCTTGACGGGGCGCTCGCGCAGTTCCTTGACGGTATAGGTGTTCATGATAAAGCGAATGTACGACACGTTGTTGGTATGCTGGACAAAGTCGATATCGCCCGATCTCACCAGCACGGTGTCGATCTCAGAGAGTCCCTCATGCTTTAAGCGGCTGAAAGTGACCTCACGTTCCGGCGCTTCCACATGCGTATCGGAGGTGATGCCGACGTCACGGATACGGCGGATCTTCTGGGTGCTCAGATCGAGCGCGCACATTTCAATGCGCGAATACACGCAGGTGTTGCCGTGCTCATCCTTTAAGATGGTATCAACCGTCATCTTGGCGCCCTTGGCGGACGAGATAAAGCTCTCGGCGGTATAGCGCTCCTTCCAAATGAATTCCCGGTCGATCTCGATACGATTGCGTGTAAAGATCCATACACAGCCGTATTTTTTGCGCAATGACACGCCGTCGATACCCAGATCGCCCATCATCTCGGTCAGGTAATCCTGCACCAGATCAAAGGTGCCTTTTACACCCAATTTGACATTGGAATCACAAATACTGGCGGCGATGACCGCCTCTTTTTTCAGTTTCATCATATCCCTCTTTTCGGAAAAATCATATCACAAAACAAGCGGTTTTTCAACATTTTTCTTGCG
>DGUQ01000033.1:11895-12101 GCA_002394725.1 Ruminococcaceae bacterium UBA4306 | reverse complement strand
GCGATTTTCTTGACATTCTGCCCATATTCATGTAGAATATTTTGGGCAAAATTCCAACAGTATCACTCTTTTGGAGGGAGAACAATGGACATTTTTGAAAAATGCGAACGCTTCACGATTGCCGACCAACTGCGTGACGAGGGGATCTATCCTTACTTTCACGCGCTGGAAACACGGCAGGATGTGGAGGTCATCATGGAGGGCAA
>DGUQ01000033.1:0-11821 GCA_002394725.1 Ruminococcaceae bacterium UBA4306 | reverse complement strand
TGGGCTCCAACAACTATCTGGGTCTGACCACCGAGCCGACCGTGGTGGAGGCAGGTATCAAGGCGCTGGAAAAATACGGCTCCGGATGCTCGGGCTCTCGATTCCTCAACGGTACGCTGAACATGCACCTCGAGCTCGAAAGTGAGCTTGCCGCCTTTGTCAACAAGGAGGAGTCGGTCACCTTCTCGACCGGCTTCCAGAGCAATCTGGGTATCATCAGCGCGATCGTCGGCAGGAATGACTATGTCGTCTGCGACCGTGAGAATCACGCGTCCATCTATGACGGCTGTCAGCTCAGCTTCGGCAAGATGCTGCGCTACAAGCATAACGATATGGAGGATCTCGAAAAGATCCTCAAGAAGATCCCCGAGACCGCTGGTGTGCTGATCGTCACCGACGGCGTGTTCTCGATGGGCGGCGATATCGCCAAGCTGCCCGAGATCTGTCAACTCGCCGAGCAATACGGCGCGCGCGTCATGGTAGACGACGCGCATGGCTTAGGCGTGATCGGTGAGGGCGGCAGAGGTACCGAAAGCTACTTCGGGCTCGAGGACAAGGTAGACATCATCATGGGCACCTTCTCGAAATCCTTAGCCTCCTTAGGCGGCTACATGGCGGCGTCACACACGGTGTGCGACTATGTGCGCCACAACTCGCGCCCGTTCATCTTCTCGGCGTCGATCCCTCCGGCATGCTGCGCGGTAGCGCTTGCCGCACTCAGGCACCTCAAGGCGCACCCCGAGCTGCCCGAAAAGCTCAATGCCCTGTCCGCTCACGCGCGCAAGGGTCTGCGTGACGCAGGACTGAAGATCCGCGAGAGCGAAACGCCGATCGTGCCCATCTACACCTACACGATGGAAAACACCCTGATCAAGGCGAAGGAGGTCTATGAAGCAGGCGTATATGTCAACCCCGTCCTGCCCCCTGCGACTGCTCCGAACGAGTGCCTGTTGCGCACCAGCTACATGGCGACGCTGACAGAGGAGCTGATCGACGAGGCAGTTCACATCATCGCGAAGGTGCTGTTGAGCAATGAGTAACGAAAAACGAGTTGCCGTCGTCACGGGCGGCAGCAGCGGTATCGGCAGAGAAACAGCGCTGAGCCTGTCAAAGCAGGGCTGCACCGTCTACGAGCTGTCACGCCGCGATAACCCACCCTACGGCGTGCGGCACCTCTCTGCCGACGTCACCGATGAAGAACAGGTGAATAAGGCGATCGGGGAGATCATCACGCACGAGGGGCAGATCGATATCCTGATCAGCAACGCAGGCTACGGGATCTCGGGCGCTGCCGAGATGACGCGCTCCGCCGATGCACACGCGCAGTTGGAGCTCAACCTGTTCGGTACGGACAACGTCATCCGTGCCGTACTGCCCCATATGCGTGAGAGAAAGCGCGGACGGATCGTCTGCGTCAGTTCGATCGCCGGCATCCTGCCGATCCCGTTCCAGCTATGGTACAGCGTGAGCAAGGCGGCGATCGCGGCATATGTGCTGGCACTGCAAAACGAGCTCCGTCCCTACGGGATCACCGTGTGCGCGGTACTGCCGGGCGATATTGCCACGGGCTTCACCGACGCAAGGCAGAAGGACGACTGTGATAACAGCGCCTACAGCGAACGCGTGCGCCGCTCCGTCGCCGTGATGGAAAAGGATGAACGCGGCGGCATGAGTCCCCAAAAGGCAGGCGAATATATCGCGAAGCTGGCGATCAAAAAGAACTCGCGTCCGCTCAAGGCGATCGGCTTCTCCTACAAGGCGGTCGCGGTGCTGACCAAGCTGTTACCGCGCCGGCTCTCGAACTACATCGTAGGTAAGATCTACGCAAAATGAACCGCATAAAGTTAGGGCTTCCGCTGTGGAAGCCCTTTTTGTATGCTGATTCTTTTTTTACTGTGTTCTGCTCGAAGCGCTCTCTTTGACCTCGATCTTGTTATCCTTGGGGGTGTAATAGACGCGGATCGACTTGCGCTTGGTCGCGTTGTCGTTATGATAGGCGGATTCCGCGAGCGGATGATCCTTGTCGATTTTGTCGGCGTACTCATACACCGCGATATCGTAGTTACCGGCAGGCAGGAAGAAGGAAGCGTAGGCTTCATTCTCCTTATCCGTGGTGTAACTGCAGGCGGCGGAGTATTCCTTTTTGCTCGATTTGTCGGTCATCACGATCGTAAACTGCGGACGATGGTCGTCGTCATAAGCAGGGTTCGGCGATACGGAAGAGGCAGGAGTATTGCCCGAGCTCTTCTTCGGCGTGCTTTGCTCCTGCTTTTCGGGTGCAGGAGCATTTTCCTCCTCAACAGCATTATCATCGTTGTTCTGCGCGTTTTCCTGCTGAGGAGCAGCCGCGTCCGCGCCAGAGGCTTTGGAGGACGCCGGAGCCTCGCTCTTGTCATCGGCATCATCCTTGTTGGCGGATGACGCCGCTTGAGCTGCCGCGGAGGATGTCTCTCGGGAATCGGCGGTCGCGCTTTGATCGGCAGAAGCCGAATCGGGCGCAGCGCCGTTATCTTTATTGCCGCACGCCGTCAGGCAAAGCCCTGTCAGCAGCGCGAGTATCAAAATGATCGGGATCAAATGTTTTTTCATGTCAAATACCTTTCTGTTATTCGGACCCGGTGACGGTCTCGCCTGTCCAGTCGATGATGCCGCCGAACTCCCTTACGTTGGTATAACCGAGGTCGGCGAGCTTTTGCGCCGCTTCCTTACTGCGTCTGCCGCTGCGGCAATAGACGAGGATCAACTGATCCTTATCGGGCAGCTCGGAAGGCTCCTTGTCGGTGATGGACTCATTGGGGATGCAGACCGCGTTCGGGATATGACCCGATTTGAATTCCTCCTCAGTGCGAACATCGAGGAGGATATAATCCTTTTCGGTTTGCATCAGGCGTGCCGCTTCTGCTGAATCAATCTGCGTATAGGAGGCGTTCTCCCGCGTTGTCACGGACGGAGCCGTCATACCGGAAGCAGTCCGATTCTGCGCGGCACAGCCGCATAACGCGATACATACCGCCGCCGTCAAGATCAATAGAATTCGTTTCATGCTTTGTCTCCGTAATCGATGAAGCGCCCCAGATCGATGCGCACGATATCGTGGCTGACATGGCGCTCGGACACAGGGATCATGTCCATATAATCGCCGTAGAGGTAGGTCAGATATCGATCCCATTCCTTGGGAATGGGGAGCTTGGTGTCCTCAAAATCGACATAGACCGCTTCCTTGAGCCATTCCTCGGGGAAAGCGCCGCGCTCGACGTTGCGCCCCATGCTGTCGTACAGCATGCCGGTGTCTTTATGGCGGTAACGCTTCATGATGCCGTTCTGCATTTTTTCGAGGAGCGACAAAGGCAGGATCGCCTTGATAACGTCACCGATAAAGGAAACGAGCTTGTTGTTCGCGTTCATCGGCGTGCCGCGCCATTTGTTGAGCACGAGCCAGCGCAATTGAGCGGTCATTTTCATGTGCAGGCGGCTTGCCGCTTTTTTATTGGATGTTTTATCCTGTGCTAACACATCTAAGAACACGCCGTTATGCAAGCCCTTGAAGCGCGCGGAGAACTCGGTGGAAAGAATGGTATCGTTGAGCCTGAGCTTGGTGAACGCGAAGTGATTCGCCTGTTCGGTATTCTGGTCGGTGATATAGGGCGGCAGGTCGGTTTTCAGCACACTGAGGAACCTTTCGTAATCGTCGCGGAGCATCATCACATCCGCGTCGTCGTCCCACGGGATAAAGCCCTTGTGACGTACCGCGCCAAGCAGGGTGCCGCCGCCTAAGAAATACTTGATATTGTTCTTGCGGCAAATGCGGTCGACCTCTTTGAGGAAGCCGAGCAGGGTCTGCTGTACCGCGCTGAGCTTGCCGTCGTAGGAATCGCTGAACATGAACACCCGATCGGAGCCGTCATAGGCGTTCTTTGCGATCAAAAACGCGTCCTTGGCGCCCACAAGGGGTGTCCAGCCGAGCTGCTTGAGCTTGTCGCAATTCACGGCGCAGCCATGCAGCCGGACGCCGTCCTCCGCGATGCTCACATCGACGCCGAACAGCTCCTCTGTCACGGCGGCGAGCATCAAGGGAGACAGATCGCTGTCGTCGCCGCCGACGTTGTACACGCCACCTGCGTCACAGAGCAACAGCCCGTAATACAGTGCGGTGAGCAGGTCGTTGATGGATACGAGCGTGGTTTTCCTGCCGTGTGAAGCGAAGGTGAGCGTTTGCTTTTGTGAGAGCGGCTGTAAGAGCTTTTCCGTCGCCTCCAACTCCGCAAAGGGAGCGAGCAATGCCGCGCAGCGCAGTGTCGTCACGGCAAAGCCGTGCATGTGTGCCGCTCCGGAGAAGATATTCTCCACACATTGGAGCATGATCGCGGTCGCGTTGTTGAGCGCAAAGCCCGGGTCGGCATACTCGTTTTCGGCAAGAGACATCTCCTTGTCGGGTGTGCCGTAGACGGCTGTCGATGACAGCAGGAGCACCCTGCCGACCTGCGCCTTGGATAAGGCAGCGATCACGCGCATCGCCCTGCCGATACAATCGGAAAACGCCGTATCATCACAGCCTGCATAGCGCAAAAAGCCCACTTCGATATAGTAATCGACCGCGCCGAGCTCGTCGGGCTCCTTGACGCGGAAGCCGTCATCCTCGTAGAGGGTCGGGAACCTCTCCCCTACGCTGATCACCTGCATATCGAGGGCTTTTGTTTCATTCAGATATAACAAACTGTAGAGGATCGCGCGGTGCAGATCGCCGCCGCCCGAGACCGCTACGGTTTTTTGTTTGAGTTCATTGAGCGGCAGGTGCTTGTCGCGCAAAACGGCAAGCACCATATCCAGCTCATATTGGTTGAGTTTGTTTTTAAGAGGCATAGGTCCTCCAAATGAAAAGTGAGGAGTGAGGAGTGAGGAGTTTCGGGAAACGCTTCGCGTTTTGTATTTGTATGTGTTTGAAAAACCAACGAAAGACGGCGACTCCATACAAATCGGGTGCGGGCAAAGCCCGCCATTAACTCCTAATTCCTAACTCCTAACTCCTAACTAAAATTTTATTCTTCCTCTAAGATCGCGACCGCGCGGCGGATGCCCTCTTTGAGGTCGATCTTCGGCTCCCAGCCGATGGAGCGGATGCGCTTGTTGTCCATGATCTCGGGGGTGGGATCGAGCGGCGAAGGCTCAGGCATCACTTCATCCTCGGGATTGGCGAACGCGAGCTTCATATGACGCTCGGGGAACACCTCGCACGCCGCCTGCGCAAAGCCGCGGATGGTGGTGTTGGATTTCTCGTTCGAGATATTATACGGCACACAATTCTCGCCGTCGAGCAGGACGTGCAGCATGGCGGTCACAGTGTCGGTGACATAGCAGAAGGAGCGGTTGGTCGCTCCGTTGCTCTTGAGTAAGATATCCTGTCCGCGGACGATGTTCGCGATGAACTGCGCCCACACGCGGTCGTCGTCCAGACGGCTCGCGCCGAAGATGTAAGACGGACGGACGATGCGGATGTTCATATCATACTGCTTTGAGTAGCTCGCGGCTAAGGTCTCGGCAGCACGCTTGCCGATGGCATAGCAGTTTTTATAAGAAGTAAAGTCGACATAGCCGTTGTCGTCCTCCTCGATAAACGGCTTGCCGGTATACAGCGTACCGTAGACCTTTAACGAGGAAACGATCAGCGACGCTTCGCTTCCGCTTTTCTTCGCGTAGTTCAGCGCGTTTTCCGTACCGCTGAGGTTGGCGCTGATAGTGCCGACGGGGTCGCGCTCGAATTCGATGGCGCTTGCCTGAGAAGCCGCGTGGATGACAAAATCCGCGCGCTCCGCCTCGATGGGCTCGGTAATATCCTGCACGATCAGCTCGACGTCGTCACGCTCAAGTAACTTGCCGAACTTCTTCTTCGCGAAATCGCCGAAGCGCTCGAGCGCCAATACCTTGATATTGTCGCCGTAGAGGTCGTTTCTCAAGAGGATACCGCAGGTCATGTAGTAGCCGATGAAGCCGCCGGCTCCGGTGAGGAGCAGGGTCTTGTTCTTCAGCTTGTCCCATGAGATGGGAGCGTTCGCGATATCCTCTAAGTTGGTATAGATACTCTTTTTAACATAGTCCTTTACCTTATAAGCCATACTTCAATTCCTCCTTGGCGAATTTCTTGTAATTCTCATAGTAATACTGAGAGCGCAGGGTGGTCAGATCCTCGGGGGTCGTGACCTTGATATTAAAGCGCTCGCCGATGAAGATATGTACCTTTTCGCCCAGCTCGATGAACAGCTCGCTGGAGGAAACCGGCTCTAAGATACCGCGCTTGTACGCCTGATCATGCGCCCAGAGGATGCGCTCCATGGTGTAGCCCTGAGGCGCCTGGGTGATGTACATGGTCGAGCGTTGGTAGCTTTTGCCGCAGGTCTTGCCGTCCTCGGAATAGAGCAGGCTGTCGATAGACGGGGTGACGGGTACGGCGGTTTTGTGCTTTTTGGTCTCTAAGATACAGTTGGTGATCAGCTGCTCGGAGAGCATCGGGCGCACGCCGTCGCAGATCAGGATGATATCCTCGGGATCGCGTGAGAACTCGTGCGTCGCGACAACGCCGTTATGGATGGAATCAAAGCCGGTAGCGCCGCCGGGGACGATGGACTTGACCTTTTGCACGTTGAACTTCTCGATCAGCCCCTCGAGGTGATCGATCCAGTCCTCCTTACAGGCGACCACAATATGGTCGACCATCGGATGGTGCGCAAAATGCTCCATGGTGTGGATGATGATGGGCTTGCCGCCCACCTCTAAAAACTGCTTGGGCAGATCGACGGATTTCATCCTCGCGCCTTTACCGCCTGCAAATAACATCGCAGTAATCATAGTATTGTTCCTTTCCTTATCTCAATATGCAAAGGGCATAGTTATACATGGTTATTCTATCACATAACAGTCGGCATTGTCAACATATATACCTGACGGGTTCGCGAGGATTTTAACAATGGGCAGGCGGAAATATGCCCGTCAAAACCACGGTTCGGATTATTCCTGTCACCCTATGCAAAAGGGACTCCGCAGAGCCCCCGTATCAGAAGAAAACGTTTTTGACAAAAATCTCGATCCCGATCAGGATCAGGATGATACCGCCGACGACCTCGGCGTGCTTGAACACACTGCCGAAGCGCTTGCCGATCCACAGCCCGAGCAGGCATATCACAAAGGTGACCGCGCCGATGATCAGGGACGCCGTGAGCGCCGAGGGCAGCTCATAAGCGGCAAGGGTAAAGCCCACCGACAATGCGTCGATGCTGGTGGCGACCGCCTGCATCAGCAGGATCGGGACAGTCAGTCGGCGCGTTTGCTGTTCCTCTCCCCCACGCAAAGATTCAACGATCATTTTGATCCCGATAAACAGAAGGAGTATGAGCGCGATATACGGCACAAAGCGCTCGATCACGCGGAACCAGCCCATCAGTGCAGTGACCAGCACCCAGCCGAGCATCGGCATCAAAAACTGAAACACACTGTAAGCCCCTGCCACGCCGACGCATTTGAGCCGCCGCATATGCGGTTCGCTCATGCCGTTGGCGATCGATACCGAGAAGGCGTCCATCGCCAGCCCGACGCCGAGTAATATGGAGTTGAAGAGAAACAGCCACATTAGATCATCACTCGCTTTTCTTGTGACAAATACTGAGCCACTGACAGTCGCGGCAGACCTCTTTGAGCCTGCCTGTTTTGATGATACTATCATATGCGCGGATATATAATTCATGCCATGAAAGGACAGTGCCGGTAGAAAGCTCCATCATTTCCAGCGCCCTTTCATCGATCCCACGTACCCTTTCGTCATGATCGCAGACGCCGCCTTTGTTGTGCGGACATTGATCACACAGGATATCACAGCCTTCACAGAGGGTGATCGAGGGATCGTCACGCTGTAACGTCTCGATGACCGCGGTCATATGGCGGATGAACGCTTCACTGTAGCCCTTGCCCTCAAAGAAGCGGATACACAGCGCGTGATGGGGGCGGAGCAGAAACGGATCGTTCACAGGGTGACGACCTTCGAGAGGCGGTTGGAGAGGATCACCGCGAGCGCGATCTTCACCGCGTCAGGGATCAGGAACGGCACCACACACAGCAGCAGCGATTCGCCGAGGTTCATTTTGGTCACGACCATGAACCAAACGGTGCCGACCGCATAGCACAGCAGTACGCCGACTGCCATGGCGATCGTAAGCGGCAGCGCCTTGCGCTTCCAATGATCCGCCGCAAAGCCGACGACGAGCGCCGTCAAGATAAAGCCGATGATATAACCGCCCGTAGGACCGGCAAGGATACCGATACCGCCCGACATTCCCGCGAATACAGGTACGCCGACCGCGCCGAGCAGGATATAGATCAATACGCTGAGCGTGCCGCGTTTGACGCCGAGCATGGCGGCGGCAAGGCAGATCGCGAAGGTCTGGAGGGTGACGGGCACCTCGCCGATGGGGATGCTGATGATGGAGCAAACCGCGATCAGCGCGGTGAACATAGCGGTAAAGACCAGATCCTTGACCGCTGTGGGAGCTTTTTTGTTGTCATGGGTGTTTGCCGACATAATATCCCTCTTTCCGTTGAACTGAATGTATTATACGCCGTTTGATAGGGGAAGTCAATAATAGTGAGGAGTGAGGAGTTAGGAGTGAGGAGTGAATGGTGGGCGTTGCCCACACCCGATTTAGTTTATAGCACTACCATAGGCTCCCTTTGGTAAAGGGAGCAGTCCCCCGACACGCGTGTCGGGGGACTGATGAGGAGTTGTCCAAATCCGTGATTTGGACAGCACCTCAACTCCTCCCTGACTTTTTGTATATGTTGAATAGAAAAGAGGCTCAAATATTGCCATACTGCGGATTGCGTTTTATCAATCTTTATGATATTATATAACATGTATAAAAATAAGCTAATACAACTATTAGTTTTTATCACTTTAACTAAGTAAAATGTGATAGATTCTGTAAGGAGGATCGCTATGGCTGATAGAAGCAAAGTCATTTTCGGCAACCAAATGAGCGCGAAGGATTATAAAAAAGCGCTCGAAAAAAAGAAGAGCTATCTCAGGCAATTCGGCGACGACAGCAAGGCGGCGTATTCCGCCAAGCTGGTCGAGAACGCCACCCTGTTTGAACCGTTAGGCGTGTATGATATCCGCGTAAACGAGGGCGAGGGTGAGATCCCCTTTGACACCGAGAAGGGCATCATCGTCGGCAACATCCGCATGGGCTTCGGTCACTATCGCATCTCGATTGCGATGGCATCCGCCGCCAAGGCGCTGGGCTACACGCCCTACTGGATGGATCTGAACTCCTACAAGGACACCACCTGCACCAAGGTCATCGGCAAGCAGAACGATCTGTACAGCCTCGGCTCACGCCTGAGCCAAAAATTCAGCCTGTTCAACAAGCTCGTATGGGAGCCGATGAACTACGAGGGCTTCCGTCAGCTGAGCTACAATGCCGCCGACCAGAAGAACGCCGAGCTGATGGCGCCGGTGTTCCACAGCGTTCCCAAGGACATCCCCTTGATCGGCACCCATGTGTGGCCGGCTCAGGCAGCGCTGCACGCAGGCATGGAGCATGTGGTCAACGCAATCCCCGATAACTGGCCGATGGCGCTGCACCTCGCCGAGGGCGCGACCCACACCGTCCAGACGCACCAGAGCTACATGGGCTACCGCATCCTCAACGGCTTTAAGAAAAAGGAAGTCCTCAACCCCATGCCGGCAGAGGATCTGGTCTATACCGGTCACTACATCGACCACGAGCTGGTCGCGAATATCGAGAAGGACTGTGACGCAAGGCTTGAGCGCAAGAAGAACGGCGAGCCGATGCGGTTCCTGCTCACCATCGGCGGCGCCGGCGCGCAGCGCGAGCTGTTCGCGGCTGTCATCAAATACTTAATGCCTGCCGTTAAGGCAAAGAAAGCCGCCCTGTATGTCAACGTGGGCGACTACAAGGCGGTATGGGAGGAGCTGTGCCGCGAGATCCCGAGCCTTAATGAGGTGAGCACCACCCACTTCAATGACTGGGCGGACACCAACGGCTTCGCGCAGGACGCGATCGACGGCAGCGTTGAGGGCGTGCACGCGTTCTGGCACGAGAACATCTTTGAGGCGGTCTACTGCACCAATCTCTTGATGCGTTCGGCGGATGTGCTGCTGACAAAGCCCAGTGAGCTCGCCTTCTACCCCATCCCCAAGCTGTTTCTGAAGCGCATCGGCGGTCACGAAAAGTGGGGCGCGATCCACTCCGCCGAGATGGGCGACGGCTCACTTGAGTGCGAGGATATTCCGCATACCCTACAGATGGTCAAGATGTTCCTCGAGGAAGAGGACACCCTGAAATACATGTGCGACCGCATCAAAGAGAACAAGACCGCAGGGCTGTACAACGGCGCGTATGAGGTCGTCAAGCTCGCGATGGCAAAGAAATCAGGCCCCCTTTCCTAAGGAGATTCCCCTGTTAGGGGAAATGTCCGCAAAGCGGACAAAAGGGTCTGCTGCCTCCGCTGAGGAGGGCTGTCGCCAAAGGCGACTGGGGGTTGCAAAAGCACTTTATACAGATGGCAACCCTCCGGCATGGGACACACGTCCCATGCCACCTCCCTTAGAAAAGGGAGGCTTTATGCAAATGCAAATCAATAGCTTCGGAGGACAACATGAAACGATTAACCAAAAAACAAATGAGAATCTTCGCTGTCGGTCAGCTCGGATGGTCGACGCTCAGCGGTATCATCAGCGCGTGGTTTGTCACCTTTTACCTGCCCACACAGGTAGACATTGAAAACGGCGCGATCCAGTACATCGTGCCCGGTCTGGTCATCGGCGGCTTTTTGACCGTGCTCGGTCTGATCACCGCCCTGTCCCGTATTTTTGACGCAGTCACCGATCCGTGGATCGCCTCACTCTCCGACCGCAGCAAGAATCCGCGCGGCAGACGTATCCCCTTCATGCAGTACGCGGCGATTCCGCTGTCGCTGGTGACCGTACTGCTGTTCTGCGCGCCGATCAACGCGATCAGCTCATGGAACATCGTGTGGATCTCGGTCTTCATCGTGCTGTTCTACCTGTTTATGACCATGTACTGTACGCCGTACAACGCGCTGATCTCCGAGTTCGGCAAGACGCAGGATGACCGCATGTATATCTCCACCGCGATCTCGCTGACCTTCTTCGGCGGCACGATGCTCGCGTATACGCCCTTTGTCTTTGCCGGTATGCTGCGCGGCTCGGTCGGCTTCGCGTGGAGCTACCGTATCTGCTTTATCGTGCTGGCGATCATCTCGTGCATCTGCATGCTGATCCCGACCTTTGCCCTCAAAGAGAAGGAATTTGTCGATACCAAGCCCTCTGAGGTCAATATGCTCAAGTCGCTCTCCGCGACCTTCAAGAACAAGAGCTTCCGCACCTTTGCCGGCTCCGACATCATGTACTGGGTGGGTCTGACCCTGTTCCAGACGGGTCTGCCGTTCTTTGTCAAGGTCAGCATGAAGCTCGACGAGAGCTTTACCATGTACTTCCTCGGCGGCATGACGGTGCTGTCCGCCTGCTTCTATCCGTTTGTTTCTAAGCTGGTCAAGAAGTTCGGCAAGAAGAAGCTCGTCATCTGCGGCTTCTTAGGGCTGGCGCTCGCGTATGTGATCGCGGGTCTGATCGGTATCATCGGCACCACCGTGATCCCCGGCGTAGTATACGGCGTTGTGATCTGCCTGATCGCGGCGTTCCCGATGGCGCTGTTGGGTATTATTCCGCAGAGTATCGTCGCGGATGTTGCCGAGGCTGACGGCATTGAAACCGGCGAGAACCGCGAGGGCATGT
>DGUQ01000114.1 GCA_002394725.1 Ruminococcaceae bacterium UBA4306 | reverse complement strand
CATTCTGATGTCCGCACGACGGACAAATCTTGACGTCCTCCTTCTTTGTGGCATTTTCCTCCTGATAATCATAGCCCTGTGCGTGCAGCTTTTCATGATGGCAGTGACCGAGGCTCTCATAACACTCCCGATGATGGGGCGTGCCGCATTCGGGGCATACGACAACATCGTCATCCGCGTGAAAATACTTTTGACAGACAGGACACTTGTGTCCGATATAATCCATAAACGACTCCTTTGTCATAAAAAGGTAAAGCGAAAATTGCGTAATGAAATACACTTGTCATAATATTATACCAAAACTTCATCCATTCTGCAACTTTATTTTTTTAGAACAATATTTATGTATACGAAATGGGATGAATTATGCAATATTCACCTTTACAATCCACCGCAATTGTATTATAATTGTACCTGCGTATCAGTTGAGATTGCCACAGCCCGACACGCGTTTCGACACGTGTGTCAGCGCTTTGCAACGACATATTGATGAGAATATTAATGAGGGAATACTATGCTGCAATTTGAAGAACTGAAATTGAAGTTAGAGGGCATGAAGCCCGAGATAGATGATCTGGCGTCCGCGCTGGGACTCGGTCAGATGAGAAGCGAGATCCAGCAGCTCGAGAACCGTGCCGCAGAGCCGGGCTTCTGGGATGACATGGAGAATTCTCAGAAGATCCTCCAGCGTACCGCCAACCTCAAAGCCAAGGTTGAAAAGTATGAGAAGCTCGAAGCGAGATACGAGGACGCGATGGCGCTGATCGAGCTGGGCGACGAGGCAGAGGATGAGAGCCTGATCGAAGAAGCGCAGGAGGAGCTCGACGGCATCCGCGCTGATATCGACCGTCAGCGGCTCGAGACCCTGCTCACAGGTGAGTATGATAAGAACAACGCTATTTTGACCTTCCACGCCGGATCCGGCGGTACCGAAGCGCAGGACTGGGCAGAGATGCTCTATCGTATGTATACGCGCTGGGCAACCGCTCACGGCTTCAACGTCAAGGAGATCGATTATCTCGACGGTGATGAAGCAGGACTCAAGAGCGCCGTGCTCCTGATCGAGGGCGAGAACGCCTACGGCTATCTCAAGGGAGAGGCAGGCGTGCACCGTCTGGTGCGTGTATCGCCGTTTGACTCCGCCGGTCGCAGACACACGAGCTTTTCATCCCTCGAGGTCATGCCCGAGATCAACGATGATATCAAGGTCGAGATCCCTCCCGAGGAGATCAAGATGGACGTCTACCGCGCTTCCGGCGCAGGCGGTCAGAAGGTCAACAAGACCTCGTCTGCGGTTCGTTTGACCCATATCCCGACGGGTATCGTGGTCGCCTCTCAGGTGGAGCGCTCTCAGTACCAGAACCGTGACGTCGCGATGAAGATGCTGGTATCAAAGCTGATGGAGATCAAGGAGCGTGAGCACCTTGAGAAGATCGAGGATATCAAAGGCGTACAGAAGGAGATCACCTGGGGCTCCCAGATCCGTTCCTATGTTTTCATGCCGTATACCCTCGTCAAGGATCACCGTACCTCCTTTGAGACCGGTAACGTCAACGCGGTCATGGACGGCGAGCTCGACGGCTTTATCAACGCCTATCTCAAGGCGTTGTCCCTCGGCGAGCTGGAAGGATAAACCGAGCGATACAACGACAGCCCTCCCGATCGGGAAGGCTGTTTTTTCATTGCAGAAAACTGCTTTGCGTTATGCTTCCTGTGCCGCTCTGAGCGCGTGCGCAAGCTGATCGGGGCAGGAAGTCCCTCTGCCGGCGCAGTCGATCCCCTCCAAGCGTTCGATCGCCTCATCCACTTTCATGCCCTGCACCAGCTTGCCGATACCCTGCAGATTGCCGTTGCAGCCGCCTAAAAAGCGACAGCTCTTGATCGCGTCATCCTCGATCTCCAGCTCGATCATGCGTGAGCAAACGCCTCGGGGAATATACGTATATTTCATATTATACACCTCAAATCCGTTGATAATGAAAAAGGCTCGCCTGCGCGAACCTTTGGAGCGGATAACGGGGCTCGAACCCGCAACATCAACCTTGGGAAGGTTGCGCTCTACCATTGAACTACATCCGCAAATCCTATAGCTAGTATAATACGAATCATGCTCGAAGTCAAGCAAGCCGACAAAATATCTTTTATATTTCCGTTAGCGATAGAAATCCGGCGAAATATGTGTTATACTAATGTTCAATCTCATTTTGAGGATGAAAGCTATGTCATATCAAATCAATCTCGGACAGTGGAAGAACGTATTTGTCGTCCCTTCGTCCGTTGTCGATCAACATATCAAGATCGCTTCCGAAGCCCAGCTCAAGGTTTTACTATACCTTTTGCGCCATTCGGGTGAAGAGAACAGTATAGAACAAATAGGGGATACCCTGCGCCTATCCGCAGAGGAAGTGCAGAACGCCGTAAGTTTCTGGATCGAACGCGATCTGCTCACAAGGCAGGATGACGACTTGTTGCCTGCGTCCGCACCAAAATCTGATAATCCTGCTGCTCAGCCTGTTGCGGCAGAGAGTCCGAAAAAACCGCGTACAGTCATATCTCGTGCGCAGCGTCCCGATCCGATGTTTGTGTCAAAGCTCTTGCAGGAGAATAAGATCCTGGCAGAATTGATGGACGATGTGCAAAGGATCTTGAACAAACCGTTATCCCCGGGAGATACCGCTACCATCGTGATGCTGTATGATTCCTTCGGTCTGCCGTGTGAAGTGATTCTGATGCTATTGACCTATCTAGATGAGATCGGAAACGCCAACATGCGCGCCATCGAGCGCTACGGGATCCAATGGGCGGATAAAGGGATCAAAACCGTCATCGACGCGGAAAGAGAGACGACCCGTATGAAGGATTCGCGTGAAGCATGGGGGAGCGTCTCAAAGCTGCTCGGCATCCGCAATGTCGGCAATCCCACCAAAGCACAGATGGAGAATGCCGATCGCTGGATCCATACGTGGCATTTCAGCGATGAGATGATCACCGAAGCCTATGAGCGCTGTGTCAATACCAAAGGAACCTACAACATCAGCTATATCAACGCGATCCTCAAACGCTGGTACGAGAAAGGGATCAAATCCCTTGATACGCTGAAAGCAGAAGAGAGCGCAGGCATGAAGAAGCCTAAATCAAAAGCAAAAAGCGGCAAGGGCTCCGTATTCTCGGTCGAGGGCGCTTCCTTTAATGTGAAGAAATTCGAAAACAATTCATTATTCGACGATTAAACCGTCATCCTATCAAATTTCACGAGGAATTCACTATGCCATATTCACAGGAAATCTATCATATCGCGAGGGAACGCTTATCCGAACGCCGTCAGCAGGCGCTGAGGATGGCGGACTTCAACCGTGAACAGCTCTTTCACGAGATTCCGCGTATGAGCGAGATCAACAACGAGCTGCTCAGCATCGGCGCGGCGATCGCAAAAGCTGTTGTCACCAACACCCCCGGCGAGAACGAAAAGCTCAGAGAGCTGAGTGAAAAGAGTCTGAGATTACAAGAGGAACAGGAAGAACTGCTCAAAGCTCATCACATCAATAAAGAGATCATGGAGCCGCACTATTACTGCGCCAAATGCGGCGATACGGGTTATATCGAGGAGAATAACCGCACAGTAGTATGTGACTGTCTGCAAAAGCTGATGGCTGACGTCGCGAGCGAACAGCTCAGCGCCGACCTTCCGCTGCGTGAATGCACCTTTGACAACTTCAATACGGAGTATTACAGCAAAGAGCCTGACGCACTCGGCAAGGTTCCTTATAACAGGATGACCAATATCTATCGGTATTGCATAAGCTATGCCGATAATTTCACTGCGCACAGCAGAAGTATTTTGATGAAGGGCGGTACAGGACTGGGCAAGACCCATCTGAGTCTCGCCATTGCGAATGAAGTCATCAAAAAGGGCGTATCGGTCATCTACACCTCCGCTCCGCAGATCTTATCCAAGCTCGAGCGTGAGCATTTTAACTATCGCTACAACGAGCAGGAGGATACCTTCAACTCCCTGCTCAAGTGTGATCTGTTGATCCTTGACGATCTGGGAACGGAGTTTGTGTCGGATTTCACACGCTCCTGCGTCTATAATCTGTTCAATTCACGGATTCTTGCCAACAAACCGATGATCATCAGCACCAATCTGCAACTGGAAGAGCTCATCACCACATACTCCCAGCGATTTGTATCACGCTTGATCGGCGCGTGCGACAGGCTTGATTTTATCGGCGAGGATATCCGCACCGCTATGAAATAGATAAAAAGAAAATCAAAAATAAAATATGTGAAAACCACTTGACATATTTTTTTTTTTGATTATAATAGTAGAAGTGCAATGCGGAATTGTGTAAGGGTAGCACAGCAGACTCTGACTCTGTATGTCTGGGTTCGAATCCTAGTTCCGCAGCCATTGGCCCCGATGTACTTCGGGGCTGTTTTATCGAGGTGTGGCGCAGTTTGGTAGCGCGCTTCGTTCGGGACGAAGAGGTCGCAGGTTCAAATCCTGTCACCTCGACCATAGAAAAAGGGACACTCCTGTGAGTGTCCTTTTTTCTATTATCTCCGACAGTCGTGAGAGGTGACAGGATTTGAAGGCGACCGTGCAAAGGTTCGAGCTGCGCGAAGAACCGCATGCAAAAACGCCATAGCATGGCGTTTTTAGGGAGAGCGTTGATCAGACTTTTGTCTGGAGGTGTCGATCCGAAGGCGAGGCAGGTGTTTCCCAACAGATCAAACGACTGTCACCTCGACCATAGAAAAAAGGGACACTCCTGTGAGTGTCCTTTTTTCTATTATCTCCGACAGTCGGAGAGGTGACAGGATTTGAAGGCGACCGTGCAAAGGTTCGAGCTGCGCGAAGAACCGCATGCAAAAACGCCATAGCATGGCGTTTTTAGGGAGAGCGTTGATCAGACTTTTGTCTGGAGGTGTCGATCCGAAGGCGAGGCAGGTGTTTCCCAACAGATCAAACGACTGTCACCTCGACCATAGAAAAATGGACACTCCTGTGAGTGTCCTTTTTTCTATTATCTCCGACAGTCGTGAGAGGTGACAGGATTTGAAGGCGACCGTGCAAAGGTTTGAGCTGCGCGAAGAACCGCATGCAAAAACGCCATAGCATGGCGTTTTTAGGGAGAGCGTTGATCAGACTTTTGTCTGGAGGTGTCGATCCGAAGGCGAAGCAGGTGTTTCCCAACAGATCAAACGACTGTCACCTCGACCAAATCAAAAAGCCCAATATTCAAGTTAAAACGGCTTGTTTACCGGGCTTTTTTGCTTTACATTTATTAAGATAACTTAACAAAAGATATTCATTTTGACGGAATTATGCAGCAAAAACGCAGCAATGATTTCGCCCCTCCATGTTATTCTATGTT
Source organism: Ruminococcaceae bacterium UBA4306 (assembly GCA_002394725.1). Taxonomy (GTDB): domain Bacteria; phylum Bacillota; class Clostridia; order Oscillospirales; family Acutalibacteraceae; genus Ruminococcoides. The sequence continues at coordinate 3,420 of DGUQ01000114.1, read as the reverse complement.
TAACATCTGCTCTTCGATTTGAGGGAGGAAGAACTTGGCGTAGCCGCGACTGTTGGGGTGAATACCGCGCGAGAATTCGGCATTGATATCTGAGATATAATAATTGTAACAAAAACTATAATTCGCGTCAAAGCCCGATTGATACATATCGACTGAATATGTTTTACCGCAGCCGTATTTTTGCGCTAATTCAATCCCTTTTTGTCCGTATATTTTTTGATTAATCAAAGAACCCCAATTCATTTCTTGTGAACGAATATGAATAATAGGCGCGTTATAAAACCTGCTTTTCGTCGCCTCGGAGTCAGCGCCCGTCATCAGCTGCATCGCTTTGATAAAGCCCGACTGGAATGAGCTTTCGGTTTCGTAGTAAGTCGGCAACAGTATTTTTTGATGTCCGTACTGATTATGATACGCGGTCTTTCCTGACCAGCCTGAGTATTCGTTCGACGGACAGTAGTCATAATCATAAACACGACCGGTTTTGTTGGTGGAATAACTGACATGGGGCAAGCCGGTATCGTTGGTTCCGCCGTTGAAGAGGATTAAATCCGCCTTTTGCCCTTCTTTGATAGCCGCACGCACCTGATTGGCAACATGAGATTTATAAGGAGCGTCATAGGCGAACTGCCATTCTGCCGATGATACGCCGCTTGTATTAGGTACCAGCTCTGCCGCTATCGTAGCTCCGGGATAGGAATAATCCCAATGCTTCATCCCGAACTTTGTGCCAATCATATCGCAAAGCCCCTCAAAGCGTGTGTAATCATAACGGGGGAATCGTTTTGCCGTGAAATCGTTGCGTTTATTATCCGCGAGCGTATCCTTATAGCCTTGACCGCTGTTGATCGGATCGCCGCTGCCGTGCATGATACTGTCGCCGAAGGCGATCAGCGTTTTACCGTGCCACTTCTTATAGAGCGTCAGGCATTCTATCAGGTAATCCATCTCATCGGCAGTGACCAAGCGGTTCGGATACAGCTTTCCGTAATAATCCGGCAAGAACCAGCCGTAATGCGCCGCTGTATTGATGCTGCGATTGGTTGTATCCTTAGCATAATAATAGTCCCCCAATCTTGTCAGCATGGATGTATTGATCGAAGCGTTATGCTTTGAACTGATGGGTTTGGTCGGATATTGATACGCGAGCTTGAGGCTGTTCGCGATAAACTGTCTGGTGGGAGGAGATTTTCTTAAGGATATCAAACGATCCCGTGTCCCGGCATTATAAAAGCCGTGATCATACGCTTTTCGCATCACATCTGCATCGTTTCTGTCATAACCTGGGCACTCCGATAAATCGTTATCATACAGATCCATCGACCACATCAACGCGTAATACCAGCCTGCGGCATCGGAAATCATCGGACGATTCTCCAGCGTAGCCAAATATTCTTTTGGCATATGATACGGCGATACCCCTGCTTCACTCAGCTTATACTTACCGTCCGTTGCGTAAACACGATAGGTGCGCAGCCGCGTCACGTCATCAAGCTCATTTGATACAGGAGTATGCTCATAGGATGTTCCTCTATAATTGGCAGCCACGGGTCTCCACGTTGTCTCACCGGCATAACGCATCTCGATATTATACATTGACGCCGTATTCGTCCACGAAAAACGATACGTATAAGTGCCGTCGTTATGATAGGTGCTTTTCACTTGACTCACAACAGGCGTATCATAGTATTTGATATACCATCCCGATGAATTGAAGCCGGAGATAAATGACGATTCATTTTTATTCACGCAACGGATCGTATAGGTGTAACCCTTACCTGCGTGAACATCACGCTCAACAAACGAAGTATTGGAGGTTGTTGTCATCCTCCTCCATCCGTTCGACGCCTTCCAATACACGCGGTATAAAACATCACTGCCTCGGCTGTCCCATGTAAATTTGATACCGCCGTCGATCGCCTCGATCGTCTTGAATTGAGGGTCAGCTACATTTGCGGCTGTCGCTGCCGGAACAAATGATCCGGCGAAAAGGGTGATCAGCGCTATCATAATCAGTAAAACACTAACAAAGCGCTTCATAACGGATATACAATTCTGCATTTAAATCTCCTTCTCAGAACTCTCGATAAAATTGATCGATATAATAACCATATATAAAAGATAGCGATAACGGCGAAAAAGTTTTAATTTTTTAAAAATCTCTCATCTTTTGTATTTTTGTTAATCGGCGACCGGTAGATATCATAGCACAAAAGCGGATGGATGGCAAATCTCTCGTTTTTTTATTACAACATTGAAATCTTATCATTTTCATCGAGAATTATAGAACGGATTCGTTATGATACAATGATTGTCGAATTTGGATTTAGAGGGATATTATGACGAACTTGGATGAAATCAAAGCGCAATTTTCTTCGCTTAACGATATGCAGCAGAAGGCTATTTTTCAAACGGAGGGTCCCGTGCTGATTTTGGCAGGCGCGGGCTCGGGCAAGACGACCGTGCTGGTTAACCGTATCGCGTATATCATCAAGGCAGGACTTGCCGAGCCGTGGCAGATCCTCGCTATCACCTTCACCAATAAGGCTGCAGGGGAGCTCAAAGAGAGGATCGAGGCTGTCGGCGGCGAGGGCGCCGAGGAAGTATGGGCGGCGACCTTCCACTCCACCTGCGCGCGTATTCTCCGGCGCTGGGGCGATCGCCTCGGCTTTACGAGTCACTTCACTATTTATGATACCGATGACTCACGCCGCTTGATGAAGGAGATCTTAAAGCAGCTGAACATCGATGAAAAGTTCCTTTCTCACAAGACCGTACTCAACGAGATCTCAAAGTATAAGGACAGGATGAAGGAGCCGAAGGACGTGAAGACCGACGCTTCCTATGACAGCCGCTTGAAATATATCGCGCAGGCGTATGAGCTGTATCAGCAGCGTTTGCTTACCTCCGACGCGATGGATTTCGACGATCTGATCTGCAACACCATCAAGCTGTTCGATCAGAATCAGGATGTGCTCGAATACTATCAGCGCCGCTTCAAATACATCATGGTGGACGAGTATCAGGACACCAACAAGAGCCAGTACCGTCTGATCAGCCAGCTCTCGCGCGCGAGGAACAACCTTTGTGTCGTCGGCGACGACGATCAGAGTATCTACCGCTTCCGCGGCGCGACGATCGAGAATATCCTCAGCTTTGAGAACGAGTTCAAGGGCGCTGTCGTCATCCGCCTTGAACAGAATTACCGCAGTACAGGCACCATCCTCGACGCGGCGAACAATGTTATCAAGAACAATGTGGAGCGCAAGGGCAAGACCCTGTGGACACAGAATCCGAAGGGTGAGCGCATTACCGTCCATACCGCGCCGAACGAGAGGGAAGAGGCGATGTTTATCGCGCGTACCATTCTCGACGGCGTATCGGAAGGGCGCAGCTTCTCCGACTATGCGGTTCTCTATC
>DGUQ01000043.1 GCA_002394725.1 Ruminococcaceae bacterium UBA4306 | reverse complement strand
CGTCAAAACTCCGAAGGACTGAAAATGAGCAAGATTTCGAGCAAGTTTCGGTGCAGAAAGTTGATCGGGGTCCCCAAAAAGCCTGCTTTTTGGGGAAAGGACGAGCGGCGAAGCGATACGGTAACGGTCATACTTGACCGTTACCAATAAGCGCAGTCAGCGAGGACGCGCTGGCGCCTGCCAAGATTGATAAGCCGAAAATTGCCGAAATATTGCCATTTTCAGCAGGTTCGGATGATTCCTGTCACCCTAGGCATACTGCTGTTGAAAATCTCTCAGAATAAGATCGCACTCCGGTTTACCGACCCTGCCGATGCTGACATAGTAGTCTTTAGTAAGAGCATAAACATAGACTATGTTTTCTAAAGCGGGACCGTAATTGATTCGGTTGTCGGTATTGACCCAAAGTAAAAGGAGTATTGCAAGATAAGAACAACGAAAAGCTGCATGGTTTTGTGACACTCCGTAAGGAAGCCATCGCTAAACCATGCAGCTTAATTATTGATTAATCTGATTTTGCAGCGCTATATCATACATCCGGATCATACGGCAGGGAGGTATATCCCTTCCACCGCGCGACATAACGGGTAAGAATCGCGCGATCCTTCGCGTTGACGGTATCATCGTTGTTCACGTCAGCGTTTTTCATGTTAATAAGCGCCTGATACTGAGACGGTCGATTTATGTACCGTGTCAGCATGATACGGTCAAGCGCGTTGACCTTTGAATCCTCGTTGACGTCGCCGACAAGCGGCTTTGCATCATAATCAACGATATCGAATGTCGCCGAAACCGTACCCGTACAATCGTTGATACCGCTGAGGATGACCGTTGCTGTTCCGACAGCGGTGTTGTTCTCATAGGTCACGGTGTAGTCAGTGTTATTGCTGAGTATGACTCCGTTCACGGTGAGAGTAGGAACAGGTTTGACAGCTCCGCCCTCAAACGGGAAGGATGACGCGCCGAGGTCGATCTTACCCGAAGAGATATCGAGCTTGTTCACAGTATAATCTGCCGAAGCGGTGCCTGTATAGTTATTGATGCCGTATATGGATGCCTGAGCGGCGCCGTCTTCACCTATCCGTGTATATGCTACGATGTAATCAATGTTCTGTGTAAGAGTCATACCGTTATATACTACCGTTGCCTGAGGATAGACCGGCTCGCCGGTATAGTCTACAGAAGATTGATCGAGCGTTATCTCACAGCCGCTGATATCGGTGGTATTCTCACCGACGCCGGTGTTGTAGGCGTCAGAGTTGACAAAGTAACCGCTGCGCGTGTACTGATAAGAGAAGTCCTCGCCGTAGGATGAGCCGACAGTTACCTCGTAGCCGTCGCTCTTGCCGCGGTAGACCATCTCCTCTTTATCCTTTGAATAATCCATCGAGGAGTTCACAGTGACCTCGTAATACTCGCCTTCGTTGCCTTCAACCGTCGCTATACTGAGAGCCTGTACATCATCGGCAACGAGCGTCACGGTATCCGATTCCGTATTGACCTGAACGGATTGAGCCTGATTGACTAATGTCACGTCCAGTTCATTAAGCGGCGTAACATCATCGGCGCTGACTGTATAAGAATCGGAGGGAACATAGATAAAATGTTTGTCAGACTCAAAATCCTTTCCGGGATGCTCAAATACCTCATCGCTGTAGCTGGTCAATGTGCCGTCTACCATTTCGGCGACCGTTTTTCCGTCGCTGCCGCGCAGGACAAAGTTATCGGAATTGATCGTCAGCAAACTGCTTGTAACGTTTTTCGCGGATCGGCGATTTGTCCAAACCTTCTTCCAATCATCATAGGTGGTAAAATCGATCCTATGAGTTCTGCTGCTGTAATCGCTGTTGGGATATGTCCACTCGCCTGTTGCCTTGCCTTTGGAATCAAGCTTGAACTCCATATATTCTTCTTTTCCTACGTACCAGTTATTATACACCTTGACCTTCGCGACAGAGCCGCTCTTGATCAGTCCGTATCCGGTTATCTCATGTCCGCCATATCCTCTGAAGCCTATACCGATAGGTGGCGCGCCGTAGTTACACTTCTCAGCCGCCTTCAAAAGCTCGTCACATTCATTGACATTCCCATTTTCGATTGCTATTATATCGGCATCCCACTGTACGGACAACAATGCCTCAAGCAGGCGCGTCACGTTATAGCCGTATGCCGAGCTGTAGTCGGTCGTTCTGAGCTGCTTTATCGCTGTAGCGTCGGGGCGGAAACTTTTGATACTTAAGCCGCTGTCAGGAACCGTAAACAACGATGACGCAGCGCTGAAGCCGTAACAATTTCCGTTCCATGAAGTATGAGAATTATAGAGTTGCAGCGCTCTCGCTTCGGAGTGAATAACACGGTAGCTGTCGAGCGGAATACGATAGTTGGATGGATAACCGAATGCGGATCTGCTGTTCGTAAAGCCAAATGTAACATCGTCTATTGTCACCGGCTTAATTGTCGGCGTTTTCTCCGTGACCGTTACGTTCACCTGAGTCTCGTCGGAGGAGTAGTTGCTGTTTCCGGCAGCCTTGACCGTGATGACAGCCGAGCCCTTGCTCTTGGCAGTGACGAGTCCGGCGCTGTTGACCTCTGCTATGCCCGAGGGAGATACGCTGTAGCTGAGGGTTCCCTTGCCGGATGCCTTTATCGCGGCAGAGTCGCCTACCTTGAGTTCATTGGGCGTCAGAGAGGCCGTAACTGTCTGCGAGGCTTTTCGGATGCTGTAATTAAGCGTTTTGCTGCCGGTGTATCTGCCGACTCCCGTTATGGTAACGGAAGCCGTACCGGCGTTGATATAGTTCTCGTATTTGAGGGTATAGTCTATGCTGACCAGACGCTCTGTACCGTTATGCTTAACCGTTACTGAGGGCTGCTTTGCGGTACCGTCGTATACAAGCGGCTTAGAATCGAGAGATATATCGCAGGATGCAATATTGATCTTTTCGACAACGGTGCTGTCCCAAGGTTTCCATGTGACCGTATCGCCGAAGTCATAGGTTATGACCTCGTTCCATGAACTGTCGTTCTGAGGATAGTAGGCGGTAACAGTGGAAGAGACAAACTGGGAGTAGTCGGGATACCACGCGAAAATACTGCCTTCTTCAAGCTCGGGAGCGTTGCCCCTGAATCTGACACTTTTGAGTTTGTCACAACTGGAGAACGCGCTTCCGCCAAGATAGCTGAGTCCTTTGCCGAGTGTGATACCTGTCAGCCCCTTGCAATACGAGAACGCACTTTTATCTATTTTCGAGACGCTGTCGGGTATTGTGATATCCCCGGAAAGATCGGTGCCGCAAAACGCCCAACGACCTATCACACGCAAAGTTTCGGGGAAGGTGACAGATTTCAGTTTGGTAGTATCGAATGCTTCGCGTGCAATCTCTTCGACTCCGTTTGGAATTGTATAAGAGGTCTTGAGGTACGGCATCGTTACCAACATCTTGCCGTCCTTTGTGAGAACGACGCCGTTGACCGATTTATAGTACGGGTTAGCTGATGCGACGTTGATGTTGGATAGATTAGTAGATAACCAGAAAGGCGAAACGCCTATGCTGTCAACGTTCTTTGGAATCGTAACGCTGTCGGGCAGTACAGCGCCGCCGAAAGCCTCGTCGCCTATACGGTTGAGGCTGTCAGGCAGATTGAGGCTCGTGAATCCGCAGTCCCAGAAAGCGCGGCTGCCGATCTCTTTGAGGTTTTTGGAGAAAACAAAGCTATCAAAGCTGTTTTTTGAAATCAGCTTATTTTCTCCGTTCAAATATGTAGAGCTTTGGAAAGCGTTATCGCCGATCGAGACGACCGAATCGGGCAGAGTCAGCTTCTTGATATGATACGCGTGGCAGAAGGCATAAGCGCCGATCTCCGTTACGCCGTTGGGAATGACCACCGTAGAAGCAGCGCGGGCAGGCGGATATGCAATCAGCACCATGTTCTTATCATACATAGCTCCGTCTATTGAAGTAAAATACGGGTTGGCTGAGCTGATAGCGATCTCGGCGAGATCATCGTTCTCTCGGAAGGGATTGTCGCCGATCACCGCAAGACCGCTGCCGATACTGACCTTTTTGAGTCCGTTTATTTCGGAAAACGCATATTTCTCTATTCGTTCGACGCTGTCAGGGATGGTTACTGTACCGTTTGATGATGTATATTCAAAAGCCCTTGCTTCGATCACCTTTACGGTAGAAGGGATATTGACCTTATAATTTTCGGCATTATAAAAAGCGCCGTAGCTTATAGTCTCAACATTTCTCGGTAAACGAACATAAGTAAGCTTTTTACAGTTTGCGAAGGTGTCGCTCGGAATAACTTTCATATTGATCGGCAGGACTACGGATTCGAGCGCATCACAGCTCTGGAAGACATAATCGCCCATCTCGACTACGCTGTCAGGGATCGTAATGCTCGTAAGAGAAGAGCAATCATGGAACGCATATCTGCCGATCGAGGTCACACTCGAGGGGATATATATATCGCTGAGGGAGGTGCACTCATAAAAGGCGCACCCTCCTATACTGCCGATGCCGTAATCAAGTGTTACCTTCCTTAGAGCGGAACAGCCTCTGAAAGCATGGTCGCCGAGCGCTGTCACACTCGAGGGGATAGCAATCTCGCTGAGGGAGGTGCAGCCGTTAAAGGCGGATTGTCCTATACTTCCTGCGCCATTCTTGAGCGTTAGCTGATTGAGAGAGGAGCAATATCTGAAAGCGTGTTCGCCTATTTCTTCCACGCTGCCGCCTATCACAGCGGAAACAAGAGCCGAACAACCGTAAAATGCGACTCTGTCCAGCTTTTTGACGCTGTCGGGAATAGTTATCGACTTAAGGGATGTGCATCCTCTGAAAGCAGAGTCACCTATTGCTTCGAGCTTATCGGGCAGGGTGATCTGAGTAAGAGATGAACACTCATAGAAAGCCGCCTCGTCTATAGAGATGACGGAGCTCGGGATGGTTACCTTACTGAGGTTTTTATGGGCGTAGAAGGCAAATTGATTGATCTTGGTCGTGCCGGGCTTGATAACTACCTCGCGTATCTCGTCGCGGCGGCTTCTCCACGGCGGCTGCTTACCGGTGAACCACTCGCCGCTCGCGTATACAGTTAGTACGCCGTTTGTCAGATCATAGCTAAGATCAGATGCGCCTGTAGCTGCGATATCACTGTCTTCCGTGTCAAGATCGGAGATATTGCCCACAGATACGTTGTCGAGTATATCGTTTGATGCCGGCTCGGGAAAACGCCGCTCCATTTCACGGTATAACTCCAGCAGACGCTCAAATTCGTTTGAGTATTTTTCGGAGTAGTAGGCTCTCACCTCGAAGGGCTCGCCCTCAAATGAATCCTGATATTTGTTCTCATAATATCTCTTCATATTCTCGATGTTGTCCGTAAGGCTGTCGAGATACTTTGAGTCGGGCAGCGCAGAAAGCATATGTCCCGTAGGTGACAGTCCTGACGCAGGGTAGCCTGACTCATCAGGGATCACGGATGAAGGGGTCTGCGTATCGCCGCCGGGTGCGGTATTTGAGGACGCGGAGTACCTGTTATCGGACAGCGTGGTCTCCGCGGCTTCATCGGTATTTGCGGTAGCGCCTATACCTGAGGGCATGATCGTGAAAGCAGTCAGCAGCACACATACCGCCAAAAAACAGGATAATAGCTTATTCATATTGACCTCCTTGATTATACGCTGATATCGATCGGAGAATTACTCAAAACACCGATCAAATACAACACTTTTATCTTTTTGTATTACAATACAGAATATCGTAAGCATGATACTGATAGCAAAAACACCTTAACGTATCAGAACAGCTTATTCTGTTTCATTTGACCTATACTTCTCGGTTGCTTACGCGCTGATTCATCATAAAGCGTCTTAAGCAGACATACCGTTAAAACGTTTTATCAAAAATGAGCGGTAGCTCAGAGGGAGCATATATCCCTCTGAGCTGTTTATTTCTGTCACATATCTATAATCGGCAGTGATATATAGGAGGGCTTTTTCGCGACATGACGCGTCAGGATGATACGGTCAAGCGCGTTGATCCTGCCATCCAGATTGACGTCTGCCGCGGCGGCGGAAATCTCTGTATTTTTCCATTTTGCCACAAAACGAGTCAGCAGGGCGCGATCCTTGGCGGTAACGACTTTATCATCGTTGACGTCGCCGAGCTTGACGCTGCCTTCTATATAATAATTGGCTTTAAGTGTACCGCTGTAGTTACCGATACCGTCGACCTTTACATAAGCGACGCCCTCGCCCTTCAGGTTGTTATAGCTTAGCTTATAATCTGTTCCCTCGCGAAGAGCCTTACCGTTCTCGGTGACGGTTACAGTGGGTTTCTTCTCACTTCCGTCATAGGAGAAGCTCTTGGAGGACAACTTGATATCACAGGAGGCAAGTGATTTTGTATCTGTGGTCACTTTGCTGTCGAAGCTTCCGTCGCCATCGCTGTCCTCGCGGATTCCGATCGTAAACTCGTCTATCTCATAGAGGAGTACAGATTTTGATGAGGATGAGAAAACGGTGTGAGCGGATATATCCTTGTTCTTCGCCTCTACGGTAACATCGGTCATATCGTCGCAGGTCAGGATGTAACCTTCATCTACCATTCTCAGAGAAGCGTTTGAGGCATTGCCGCTGACCGACATCGTATACCAATCGGTGGGATAATCCTTGTCAGAGGTGATCGAAAGGCTGTAATCCGAGTCTTCACCGCTGATACGTACTTCTTTGCCGCGCTCAAAGGAGGCGATCTCGCCCTTTTCGGCTGCTGCAAACAGCAGACTGTCCTCATACTGCAGTGAAAGCGTCATCTGATTCGGCTCGTTTTGCTCGACACGATATGCCGACTCTCCGTCAATCAGGTTGTAACCCTCGACGCCTTCATCCTCACCGGACGAGAGGCTCAGGATACCCTTGAATATCTCGGGATCCTGCGAAACGTTCATACGGCTGACAAAGTTGCCGTTGATATGTTCAACCTTTTCAACGCTGTTGTTTTCGGAGAGCTCGTATGCGTTCAATCTGGCGCCGGAGTCTGTTTCCTTATTATTCTTGCTGCCTTGATGATACCCATACTCATTGAGGATCTCACTGCTGCCCTCGACACAGTTGAATCGTCCGCCGGTGTCGGAACCGTAATCCGTGTAATGAGGTATCGTCCAGTTATATTGCGAGTCAAAGTAGAGATGATACTCCGGATCCTCCTCGGTCTGCGCGTTCGGATCACATATCTTGATGCACTGATCATAATAAGCGTTGCCGATCTTTTGCGGTACAGCAAACTTCTCATAATCATACGCGACGACAGAATGACCGTTATTGCCGTCTGAGCGCTCCAGACCTACCATCACCATATCGTTCGTCTTGAGGGCGGAGAGTATATCCTCGATATTGCTCCGATAACTGTAATTTGGACGATTTCGATACTGATACTGGATCTTGCTGTTCGCTTGAATCATAAAGTAGTAGGTGATCAAAGAGGATACCTTCATATCTTTGTTTGCGATATTGAAGTCATTGACGCCGCGAGCGCCGGCCTTATACTCTGACAGTGGGATATATCCTTCGTGCGCCAGGATATCGACTGCCGCCATACCGTAGCACGAACCGCCCCAATTAGTATCCATCCAAGCGTTGATTCCATATGAAGGGTAGCCTTCATATATAGCCTCACGCATACTCGGTGTGACATTATGATACAGTGCGTTGTAATACTGCGAGTTGATCAGATCGCGGAAGGGAGTCAAAGTAAACAAATGGTAGTAGCCGTCACTTAGCAAGCGCCACTCATAAGCGACGCCCATGTCGTCCGGAGTGTTAGAGAACGGGAGATTATCTTCGCCCCAGATAAAGCCTTTCTTGGACTTTTCGATCGTAAAGTAGGAGGATTTTTCTCCGCTGTAGTTACCTTTTCCGGTAACCTTGACCTCAGCGGTGCCGGCGTTGATATTGTTGATGTAGGCTACGGTGTAATCCGTACCCAAGGTCAGCGCCCTCGAACCGTCCTTCACAGTCACATCGGGCTTTTTCTCCGTACCGTCGGCGGTATAGTTAGTCTTAGATAGGCTGATCGAAACGCCGTTATCCGCGATACTCTTTTTACCAATGGTGAAGTTGCGGCTGCGTGAGCCGATATAATTGCCCTTGCCCTGAACGGACACGGCAGCGGTACCGGCGTATACGTTATCGGAGTAGCTCAGAGAATAATCGGTATCTTCGGTAAGATAGACACCGTTGAGTCTGACATAGACCGACGGCTTTTTCTCCTTGCCGTCATATATCAGATCTCCGCTCCCGAAGGTCACATCGGCTGAAACGAGTGACGCGCGATCAATACGGAAGCTGCGTGTCACCGATCCGGTATAGTTGCCCTTGCCGCTGACAGTGAGCTTGCCGTTGCCTGCGTTGATATTGTTTTGGGCGCTCACAGTATAGTCTATATCCTCGATCAAGTCTTTGGAGCCGTCACGAATCGTGAACTCAGGCGTTTGAGCCTGTCCGTTGTAGGTCAATGAAGATATATCGGATATTGATACGCCGCTCATCGCCTTTGGCACTATGGTGAAGGTGCGCTTGACCTCACCCTTATAGTTGCCCATACCGGCGATGTATGCCGTAGCAGTACCGGCGTTCACGTTGTCGATACATCGTGTAACACGATAGTCCTTATCGGCAATAAGTGTTTTACCGTTATAGCTGACGCTGACGGTGGGTATCTTAGCAGAGCCGTCATAGGTAAAGGAGGACTGTGTCAATCCGACATCCGCCTGAGTGAAGTTGCGCGGAGCTATGCTGAAGCTCTTACGGACAGTACCGGTGTAGCTGCCCTTGCCTGTTACTACCGCAAAGGCTGTGCCCGTATCGACGTTGCTCTCATAGCTCAGATCATAATCGACGCCCTTCTTCAAGGTCGATGAGCCCACCTTCACGGCAACGGAAGGCTGCTTTGCGGTACCGTCATAAGTATAGGACGAGGAACCGAGCGTGATATTGTTGTCACTAAGAGCAATCCTCTTAAGCGTATAGGTAGAGGTACGGGTTTTGCTGTAGTTGCCGATACCCGTGACGGTGATCGTTACAAGGGTTCCCTGTACCTTTACCGAACGGGTATAATCAACATCCCGCGCCAGCACCTTGTCACCATCCTTGAGGGTAACGCTCGGGTCGGTATCGGTCTCGCTCTTGGTATTGACTGAAAGAATCACCTTTTCAAGTGATTTGGGCGTAACCGTAAAGTGTCGCTCGATATTGCCGGTATAATTGCCGGTTCCCGAAACAGAGATCGCGGCGGTACCCGCTTTGATATTATCTGAATACGAGAGCTTATAGTCCGTACCGGGCGTAAGTGTTCTGCCGCTGTCATAAACCGAAACCGCGGGACACTTCTCCTTGCCGTCATACTCAAAATCACCTGAGCCTACGGTAACAGTCGCGTCAGAGATATCGCGGCTTGTTATATTGAACGTCGTGCTCACCGATGAAGTATAATCGCCTTTACCCGTGACCGTCACAGTCGATTTTCCAACGTTGATATTATTTGAGTAAGAAATGATGTAATCGGAGCCTTTGCTCAGCTTATTGCCATTGACGGTAACGGTCGGTTCGGGTGTGATCGCAGTACCGCTGTAGGGATATGAAGTCTGCTCCAAGCTGACAGTATCAGTGCCGATCTTACAAGGGCTGATAGTAAAGGAGCGTGAAACGCTGCCGGTATATCCACCGATTCCGATGACCGTGACATCGGCTTTACCCACGTGTACATTGTTGTTGTAGTCGAGCACATAATCGGTCTTTTCTTTGAGCGTTTTGTCCCCATACTTTACGTTGGGAGTGGGCATTTTAGCGTTCCCATCATAGGTGAACGAGGATGTGTTGAGTGTAATCTGAGCGTCTTTGATCTGCTTTGCGTTCTGAGATTCCGATATCACCTTGAAGTCCATATTATGCTTCTTGGCGAAGATCTCTGCCACAGTATTCCGGTATCCGTGCAGTACGACGTTGGTATTATAGAACGCCCAGTTATCGATTTCTTTGACAGTATGAGGAAGATATATCTGAGTAGGCTCATAGGTCACGTTTGTATAGGTGCCTTTTTGTCCGAAAACGTTAGGTCCTATATACTCGATGCCCTCCTCCAGCACGATCTCATCCAGATAACGGCAGCGCTGCAGAGCGCTCTCATCCAGCTGCTTGACCGAGCCGGGAATCGTCAGCTTCTTGAGTCCGAGGCAGCTTGCAAAAGCGTTCTTGCAGATCCTTTTGACACTCGAGGGGATCTCGATTTCTTCGAGCTCACTGAATCGGAACGCCTCGGCGGGGATCTCCTTGAGCGATGCAGAGAGCTTGACGCTCTTTATACTGGAGCTCGCAAAAGCTCCCGGTCCGAGTTCTTTAACGCTGTCAGACATCGTAAGTTTTTGCAGCACCTCCGCGCCGGCAAAGGCGTTGGTACCGATCTTTTTAACGGTAGAGGGAACCGTAAAGGTGGAGACCGGCTTGGACTTGGGATAGATAACGAGCTCGGTCTGATCCTTATCATATACAACGCCGCTTCTGGAGGAGTAATAGCGGCATCCGCTGTCGACGCTGACCGAAGTCAGCGGCTCGATGTTATTGAATGCGCTTCCGGATAGTGACTGGATACTTTTCGGAAGCTGGACGGTTTTTAAGGCGGTTTCAGAGAAGGCGTTCGCCTCAATGACTTTTATGCCGTCGTGAAACGTCACGCTGCTCAGGTACCGCGCCTCGGCAAACGCGCTTGTAGCGATGATGGCGACGGACGCAGGGATATCTATGCTTGCCATACTGCAGTTTTTGAATGCACCCTCGGATATCTCAGTCAGATCGGAGGACAATCTGACCTCGGAACTCAGTGAATTTGAGGCGAAGGCGTACTTACCGATTTTTTGAACAGGATCGGGCAGAATCAGACTGTTCAGCGCGGAATACTGGAAAGCATAGTTGCCGATCTCTGTTACCGTCGAGGGGATCTCAATAGTATTCAGTGAGCGGCACTCCGCAAAGGCGTAATCATCGATCTTAGTCAGACCCTTCCCTATCTTGACAGAAGTGAGAGCGCTGCCTTCATGATTCCAGGATCTTCCGAAAGCGTATTTTCCGAGCTTCGTCACGCTGTCGGGGATCGTAACGGAAGTGAGATTGCTGCCGTAAAAGGCAAAGTCACCGATCTCGGTAACGCTTTCGGGAATCGTGACGGAAGTGATCGAGGTGTTGATGCATGCGTTCTTTTCGATACGCTTCACCGTGGTCGGTATATTGACGGCAGAGCCGTTGTTGGTTCCGCGCAAGAGTACGGTGCGGTTTTTGTTATACAGATCGCCCTTCCACGATGAATACTCGGGGTTGTCCGCGGCGACCTCGATACTGTATACAGAGAGCGCATCGGTCTCACGTTCGGTCGACCACTCGGTCGGTTCACTGAATCCGAACGCTCTGTCGGAGATTGTCTTGACGGTTTTGGGGATAGAAATCTGATAGCCGTTGAAATCGCTGTCATAATCATCGAAAGGTGTCATCTCATAATGTTTCAGCATTCCGCTGATACTCTCAACAGGATAACCGTCGATCGTTTCGGGGATATCAATATTCGTCTTATCCCGGTAATAATTACTGTCAACATCTTTTCCGCTCAGACCGCAAATGTCAACAGAATCGTCGATCACCTTATAATACAGCATACCTGACTGCCTGATATCCTCGTCAAAGTAGAAAACATCCATATTGGGCGGAACCGGAAGCTCCGGCTCACACTCATCCCAAGGGCTCCACGCCGAAGCCGGTACAGCCGTCATACTGAGAATAACGGCTGCCACGACTAAAGAGATCAATCGCACAAAAAATCGGTGTTTCATGTTTTTTGCTCCTCATATATCAGTTTGCAGGTAAATCTGTGTATCCGGAACGATCTGATACATAGCGCGTCAGGATAATACGGTCGAGTGCGTTGATCGTGCCGTCCAGATTGACGTCAGCCGCTGTGTCGTATATCTCGGTATTCTTCCATTTTGCTACATAACGAGCCAGCAGCGCGCGGTCTGCCGCAGTGACTGCCTTATCGCCGTTTACGTCGCCCAGCTGATGATCCTTTTGAATATAGAAGCTCGTATTAAGCGTTCCGCTGTAGCCGTTGATGCCGTAAACATCAACGAACGCAGTGCCTTCATCTACATTGTTTGAAATACTAACGGTGTAATCCTGTCCCTCGGTGAGTGTCACAGAGCCGTTTGTGACAGTCATCTGCGGCTTAACTGTTTCTCCGCTGTAGGCTGCTACACGTGAGCGCAGATCTACCTTGTAACCCGTCAGCGAGCGTGTGCCGGTAGAGACTTCGTCATCATATACGCCGTCACGGTCGTTGTCCTGCCTGATACCGATGGTGTTCTCGTCGATCTCATAGATCAAAACAGAGTTTGCGGAGGATGAGAAGGTGGTATGAGCTTTGATATATTTGTTATGAGCTTCAACCTTAACGTCATTGAGATTATCAGCGGTCAGGATGTATCCCTCTTCGACTTGTTCGAGCTTGGCGGAAGACGCATTCTCACCCTCAACGGACAGAGTGAACCAGTCAGTCGGGTAGTCGTCGTTAGCGGTCAAGCTCAGGGTATAATCCATGTCTATGCCCCTGACCTGTGCGACGCCGTTTTCAGAGAAGATAGCGGTATTCGCGTTAGAGCTCTTAACAGAGACAGCCGAATCCGGATAGTCCAACGTCAGATCCATCTCGCCGATATCCTGCCGGGCAGAATATGAGCTGCGAGCGTCATACAGCAGATACGCAGGTGTAGCGTCGCCTTCACCGTTGTAGGTAATAAGCGAGCTCTTGACGATATCGGATCCGTCTTCACCCTCGGGCGCCTCCATATCGGGCGCGAAGAAATTGCCCTTGTACCCCATGACCTTCGATACCTTCAGATCGTCATCGCACGCGTCCAGATGCAGCGTAGAGATATAAGAAGATGAGAGCTTAGCCGCGTTGAGGCTCGAGTTGACCTTGGTTTTCAGCAGGCCTTTATCGTTGATATCATCGACAAAGGGGCAGACATATGAGATTAATCCGTCGGTATAGGAAGAAGCGACTTGCCCTATATCGTTAGAATAATCCGGGATGATCCAATCATAAGTGCTCGAGTTGTAATACAGATGACGATCTGCGTTGACGTTGTAACTATTAGGGTCGGCAATATAGATACAGCGGTCAAAGGTTTTGTTATTCCATTTATCATAGCTCTGGTTTCCGCAGCCGTAAGCCACAACCGCGTGGCCGTAGTAGTTTCCTTGGCTAAAACATACCAGCGCCATTCCGTACTGTTCTACATTCGATATCAGGCGCTTGATCGTGTTTTCCCTTCCCTCGGTCAATGTGGTTATATATCCGTTTTGCCTGATATCAGTCTTCTGCAGCATATGATAATAGACGATCAGGCTCATCAACTTAGCGTTATTGGTAGGCCAGCCGATATCATGCAGAGTTTTGGCGCCGGAGGTATAATCGGCATAGGGCATATATCCTGCCGCCGCTACCATCATCAAGGCGGACATACCGTAGCATGAGCCTGACCAGTTGGTATAGAGATAACCGTTCTCGTTGTTTCCGAAAACCCTTGCATACTCAGTGTTGGTGAGCTCCCTTTTCAGAGTATTGATATCCGAGGCAGTCATCAGGTTAATGCGCTTGGTGTTATACGGGAATACACCGTAGGCGTTGATGAAGCTCCAGTTGCTTGAGCCCCACTCGAACTGCATCTTCTTATCCTTGATAAGGAAGGTCTGTGAGCTGTTTCCTACATAATTTCCCTTACCTACTATAGTAACGACTCCGTTGCCGGGTCGGATGTTATTGGAATACTGTACCGTATAATCCGTGTTTTCCTCCAGCGTTTTGCCGTCAAGAGTGACGGTCGGTGAAGGCTCCTTTTCATAGCCGTCAAACGTGTAGGATGTCGGCGAGAGCTTGATCGCCGCATTAGAGAGATCCTTGCGGCTGATGGTGAAGTATTTGTCGGCGGCATTTGCGTACAATCCTATACCGGTAACGGTGACCGTAGCTGTACCGGCGTTGATGTTATCCTTATAGGACACGGTATAGTCGGTACCCGATTTAAGGGTCGTTGTGCCGTTCTCAACGGTGACGGAAGGTTTCTTGGCGGAGCCGTCATAGGTATAGCTTGTTTGAGAAAGAGATACCATCGAGGGGTAGAGCGGAATCCCGGTGATACTGAAGGTTCGGGTAAGCGCCGTTCCGGTGTAGTTGCCCTTGGGGGTCACGGTCACCTTAGCGTTGCCGGGCTTGATATTATTGCTGTAGGAGAGCGTATAGTCTGTATTTTCTTTCAGCAAAGTGTTATTCAAACGCACGGATACGCCCGGCTTTTTCGCACTGCCGTCATATACATAGCTTGAAGGACTGACGGTGATCTGCGCGTCGTCGAAGGACACGCCGTTGATCCGGAACGATTTGATGATAGTGTTGGTATAGTTGCCTATCATCGTAACCTTTACGGTTGCGTTTCCGACATTGATGTTATCGGAATAGATAAGGGTATAGTCTTTGTCCTTAATTAACTGCTTTCCATCATAGGTGATCGTAACATCGGGACGTTTTTCTGTACCGTTATAAGTAAAGGTTCGTGAAGAAAGATTCACATCGGAGAATGATATTTGTCGAGCGTTGATAACAAAGGTTTTCTTGACCGTACCCGAGTAGGTACCCTTACCGGTGATGATTATCGTACCCAAGCCGGCGTTGATATTATCCGAATAACTCAGGGTATAGTCGGTATTCTCGCGGAGGGTAGTTGAACCGTAGTTGAGCGTGACCGGAGGTCTGATCGCGCTGCCTGTATAGGTGTTGTTATACTCGCCGAGTTTAAGGGTGCAGCCCGCGATATCCTTTACGACATTCTTGATAGTGAAGGTCTGAGGCAGCGAGCCCTGATAATTGCCCTTACCGGTAACGGTAACAGTAGCCGTACCGGGATCGATGTTATTTGAATATGAAACAGTATAATCCGTATCCTGTTTGAGGGCTACGGAGCCGTCCCTGACCATAACTCCGGGGGTTTTTGGTTTACCGTCATAGATAAAGCTGTTGGTCTCAGGAGTAATGGTACAACCACGGATACTCTTAGGTGAGATGGTAAAAGTCAGATCCTTTGATCCCCCTAAATTAGCCTTGCCTATCACACGGACCTTAGCTGAGCCGGCGTTGATATTGTCCTTGTACTCAACCTCATAATCAGCTCCTTCGGTCATGACATGATCTTCAAACTCCACTGTCACGGCAGGTCGCTTCTCTGTACCGTCATAGGTATAATTGTAAGAAGACAGGCTGATATCGGCTTTACTGAGCGATTCGCCTGTGATCTCGTAATAAAGCTCCATGGTACCTGTATAGTTGCCCTTGCATTTGATAACAGCTGTAGCGGTACCGATATCGACATTGTTCTTGTAGGTTACGGTAAAATCCTTACCCTCTTCCAGAGGGATACGTTTATTGCCGACAGACATCATCATGATATCGGTCACCGATACCTCGGGACAGATTTCGCTGCCGGTATAGGTAAACTCATCGGTTTCGAGCGCGGGACGCAGGGTCTCGGTGCCGCGGGGAGTTATGGTATAATTTATCCTTCTGGTGCCCTCATAAATGCCTTCGCCGGTGATGACTACAGTTCCGGTTCCGGCGTTCTCGGCATTCTCATAGGCAAGGCTGTAAGACCAGTCGCGCCACAGCAAGGTGCCGTTGTCGCGCAGCTCGGGATTGGGTAGAGTCGTGCGGTTATCATATGTCTTGTACTCGACGGTCTCGGGCGACAGCGTGATTTCGACATCATCCAAAGAGATTTTGGTAGAAAAAGCTCCGGTACGCTCTTTGAATGTGATATCATTCTCACGCGCGTAAGACTCGGCGTAGGAGTTCTTGTAACCGATAATGCCTGTCCTGCCTGAAACCGCTCCGCTTCCGATCTCCTCAACACTGCGAGGCAGGGGCAACCATATCAATGCAAAATTATTGTTGAACGCTTGGTCGCCGATGTACTTGACACCTTCTTCGATGTTCAGCACATTAAGTTGGTAGCAATCTTCAAAGGCTTTTGTTCCGATTCCTCTGACAGAGGACGGGATCTGTACTTCGGATAAAAACTGACAGCCGGCAAAAGCCTCACCCTCAACGATCTCTACCGTGTCGGGAATCTGTACCTGTTTAAGTTTCATACACCCGGAGTAGGTACCATAGGAAACAGTCTTAGGACCGTTGACTATATGGTCTATCGAGGAGCTATAAAAAGCAAATCTGCCTATTTCGTTTATCGATCCCTTGAAATCGAAATTTTCTGCTTCACAACCGGCAAATGCATAGTCCGATATCGATTTTACAGAGTCAGGCAGAGTTACCGTCCCTATGTTATCGCAATAGTAGAATGCGCCGGGGGCTAACTCCGCGATACTTGAGGGCGCGGTATAATCTCCGCCTTTACCGCAGGGATAGCTGATGAGCGTTTTCATGTCCTTGCTGTATAAAACGCCGTCTTGTACAGAAAAAACAGGATTGCCGGGAGCGACCTCATAGCGGACAAACGCAGGCGAACTGCTTAATCCTGAACCCTTACCGAATAAGCGCGGATCGACAGATTCGGTACTTGCCGGCAGCTTCAAGCTCTCTATAGAAGGACAGTTGGTGAACGCTGCTTCGTAGATCCGCTTGACAGCGTTACCGAGAGTTACCTTCGAGAGTTTTCTGCAATTATAGAATGTATATGAGGGGATCTCCTCCACTTTGTCACCGAGCTTTACGCTTTTCAGCGATCCGCAATCTTGAAAAGTATAAGGAGCCAGCTGTGAGATCCCGTCTCCGAGTTCAACGGATTCAAGACCCAAACATTCATTGAATTCTCCGCTTTTAATGTTTGTGACGGAAGAAGGGATCGTAAGTGACTTAACGGTTGTATAGCCCCAGCTCCAAAGCATATCGATCGAAACGACAGGCGTTCCGTTAATAATAGAAGGGACTGTCACACGATCCTTTGACTCCTCTGCTCTGTATCCGGTGATGATGACCCCGTCTTCCCTGTTGATATAGCGCCAGTCGCCGTACGTTGAGTACATATCGCTGCCGACCTGCTGACCGCCGATGCGGTCATCGATATCCTTCGCGAACGCGGTTGCGGTCATCATGCCGGCGATCATGATCACAGTCAGCAAAACTGATATCATCCTGTAAACTATTTTCTTCATTCGTCTGCCTCTCCTTTGCTTTTACTCCTCTCATTTTTCAAGAAAGCGTGTGGTTTCGTCTGTCCGTCGTTCGTGCGCAGGGCGTATCCGTACAAGAGCCATCCATCATTTTGCTTTACATAAACGAGCAGTTTCCTATAGAGAAAAAGAAAAAGGCGGACGAAAGCGTTTTACCGCCTCCGTCCGCTTCCCTGATATATTTATAAATTATGGGGATGTGCCGATGAGTGTTTTCTTTTCTCACACTATAAATGATATAAAGCGCTGCACAGAGGGAGCAAATCCAAACCTGCTCCCTCTGAGACGTTTTTCCGTTTATACCACAAATTCTCCTATCTTGTACGGTGTATTCATCTTAGTGACAAAGCGTTGGATGAAAGTTGCTTCTTCGATCGTGAGCGATCCGTTGCCGTCAACGTCGGCGGACTTTTCATTGAAAATTCCGGTGATTACCAGATTCGCTAACCTGCGTTGGATAAGAGAAGCGTCCACAAGCGTAACGGATTCGTTGCCGTCAACATCGCCGAGAATGTAGGCAGAAGTGGGCACGACAGTTACGATACCCGATACAAACGCAAAATCTACCGGCTTGGTATTGTAGTCATACAGCTCCGCGCCGGAAGCGACAGATATGGTGTAATCACCCGGCTGAGCGTTAGCGGCGATCGCAAAGGTCAAGGTGACCATCTTGCCCGTTTTTGTGGTGTTGGCAGTTGCGAGATCGTTACACCACGACAGATGATACGGCGATACAAGATTATCCGAGTGTGCAGGTCCGGCATACTGTGCATCGTTCGCTTTAATGAAGCCCTCATCCTTAACGTTCGTCAGCGTCAACACATCCGTATCAAACACAAGCTCAAAATCTGCCGTAGCGATACCGGGATTGGTATCCATCGTTACCGTTACAGTCACCGTCCTACCTGCCTTCGCTTTCACACTGCTGACGGTGATTTTTCCCTTGACAGCTGCTGCCGCCGAAAAAGCCGTTGCAGCCGATATCGACATCACAAGCGCCAAGAGAAGCGCAATCAGTATATTTGTGGATCTTTTCATAGGCTCTCTCCTTTTTCGTCATGTTGATCTACCGATTAAGAATAATGAACTTTCAAGAAAGCGCACATTCATTATGCCGTTCACTTATCCGCGTCATCTGCCGAAGCTTCCTCTTCGCCGATCGACGAATCAGGTTTGGCAGATTTTTCGGATTTCTTCTTATAGATGATCGCCGCAATGATCACAGCCACAACGAGAATCACAATCAGGATCCACAGCCACAGGCTTCTGCCGGTATTCCCCTTCGCAGCTTCGGAGTCGGTAGCAGTTGAAGCAGATCTGGCATCGTCAACCGGGATAATCTCGACCGTTTCGCCGTTTTCATCTATGATATATCTCGGAGCCCCTTCGATCGGGTTGCCGTCGGCGTCTGTCTGAGTGATAACGCGGTCTGCGGATGAGTCGGAGCTGTCACTCTCGCCGGAGTCTGATTGACCGCCGGAAGGATTTGCTTCGATAGATACAGCGTCGCTGTTATTACCGTCTTCAGCCGGCTTTTTCGCAGAGGGAGTACCGCCTATGATCGTGACGCTCGGCGTGTTGACGTCGAACACGACTGTATTGAGCCGGGCGTCGATGATATCCTGCTCCACTTTGATATCAGCCTTATCGTCGGTATCGCCGACGATCTCGAAGGTAAGCGTCGCAAGAGTACCGTTAACAGTGAAATCCTCCGTACGCAGATCGTTGATCCACGCCAGACTGTACGGGCTGGTCAGATCGTCGCTGTGCGAAACGCCGCTCAACAGACCGCCATCCTCCACCTCCTTTAGCTTGAGCAACTCGGTGTCATAAGTGAGGTAGAGGTTTGCCGATATGAACCCGGGATTGTCTGAAAGCGTCAGCTCGAGCTTAACATCCTCGCCGGGCTTACCGGATACGTCATTAAGGGTGATCTTTCCCTTCTCAGCGGCAAATACGGTGTCGGCGCAGATACTAACCAACAGAATGATCAGAACCGAAACCGCCGATATCACGGCGATCTTTGATCCTTTTCTTTTCACCCGGTCACCCTCTTTTTTCAATCTCGGTGCAGACTTCAGCCTTCCGAAGGAATGTCGTTTTAAAGAACGCGTTTATGATATAAATTCATAAATTGTTATATTTACAGACTATAGGCATAAATATGTGTTTTGATAATATTTACAGTATATATACATTCAACAATAATGTCAATAGTCTGTTTTACTTTTTTGTCATTTTTTATAGACTATATTAAGGTGATAGAATGAGTCTAATTGCAAAGGTAATATTCGTTTTATGTTTGGCAACATGGTTTTAACATAATACGATTATGATTACAATCTTTTTCACAAAATAAATGCCCGGAACCGTCACGACCTTGATGACGGTTTTCAGGAATGGCTGAAGAAGAACAGCCAAACGGATAATGACAGCGAAGTTGTATAGTTTTATGCAACTTTTTTGAAATAATCGTCACCTTATGAAAGGACTTTTTCTTTCGATTACTTAGGGAGGCGAGATAATGAGCATATTGATGAATCAGTATGACCCGAAGGAGGTGAGAAGAATATTGAACCAAAATACAGATTGTTTGGCTGATTTGAAGCAGATGAGGATATGGGTGTGTTTTATCATCACTGAGAGTAACGGCAAAACAAATAAAAGCCCTATTTCCGCTCACGGTACGGAAACCGGTTCCGATGCCACTCACGCTCACACTTGGGTTACCTATGACGAAGCGGTAAAAGCGATGCAGGAGCACGGGTATGACGCAGTCGGTTTTTCTGTTCCCGAGAACATGGGCTTTCTGGATATGGATCACATGAATGAAACCGACCCGTTCGTGCAGATACGACTTGATCGGTTCAATTCCTATACAGAGCGTTCTGTCAGCGGTAACGGCATCCATATCTATTTCAAGATGGATCCCGGCAAGATCCCTACTTATGAAAAAGACGGTAAGCGGAAGCTGGATAAAGCATACTACCAAAAGAACCCCAAAAACCACATAGAAATGTACTTCGGCGCGATCACCAATCGGTTCTCTGTTTTTACAGGAAACGCTATCAGGAATGTCCCCATCAGCGATTGCACCGATGCAGCGCTCCTGACATTAGATTCGGATATGCGAAAGAAGCCGAGCAAAGAAGCAAAATCAGGCGATACAAAATTAATCGATGTTGCCACCGATGATTTTGACGTCATCTGCAATCTCCGCAAGCAAAAGAACGGCGAGAAATTCAAAAAGCTGTATGATGACGGCGACTTTTCGGATTACGGCAGTCAGAGTGAAGCGGACTGCGCTTTGTGTGCGATGATTGCGTTTCGCACAGGTCCTGATCCTGACGCAATAGACGAGATCATCCGCGGATCGGCGCTGTATCGGGAAAAGTGGAAGCGCGACGACTACCGTGAAGAAACGATCACCAAAGGGATTGAGGCGTGCAACGGTGTTTTTCATCGTACACTGATGCCGCATCCAACCTTTATCCGTTTTAACGACCGGACCGGTCGGCCGTACGTGGTTGTCCCCCTGCTCGCGCAGTACGTCCGCGATCATCTGCACTATCTGCTCGTCCGTGACAGCGGTAAGCAGGGACTCTTGAAATACGTCTACGACGGCGGCGTGTACAAGCTCTACGCCGACGAGATGTTCAAGGGCTGTATCAAAGGGTTCATCGAGGACTACGATCCCGAGCTGGTGAAGATCAAACAGGTCAACGAGGCGTTCCAGCATATCATCACTGACCGCAACTATATCTCTCAGGACGAACTGAACGCTCGCGAGGACGTCATCAACTTTGAGAACGGTCTGCTGGTCGTGACAGCCGACGGACTTGAGCTGAAAGACCATGATCCGAGCGTCTACTCGACGATACAGATTCCCTGCAAGTGGACGGGAGAGCGTTCGGCAACGCCGGTGTTCGCGGAGTATCTCAAAACGCTGACCGACGGCGACAAAGATATCGCCCGACTGCTGCTCCAGTTCATGGGCGCGTGCATTTCGAACATCAAAGGCTGGCGGATGAAGAAATCGCTCTTCCTCGTCGGCGACGGCGACACCGGTAAATCGCAGCTGAAATCTTTAGTGGAGCGACTGCTCGGCAGGGGCAACTTCATCGGTACCGACCTGAGCGAGATCGAAGCCCGATTCGGTACAGGTACCATCTACGGCACGCGGCTTGCCGGCAGTTCGGATATGAGCTTTATGACCGTCAGCGAGCTGAAAACCTTCAAGAAGCTGACCGGCGGCGACAGCGTGTTCGCCGAGTTCAAAGGGATACAGGGATTTGAGTTCACCTACGGCGGTCTCTTATGGTTCTGCATGAACCGTCTGCCGAAGTTCGGCGGTGACGACGGCAAGTGGGTCTACAACCGCATCATGGTGGTGAATTGCCCGAACGTCATCCCACCCGAGAAGCAGGACAAGCAGCTGCTCGACAAGATGTATGAGGAACGTGAGGGGATCATCTATCTGGCAATCAAGGCGCTGCAAAAGGTCATCCAAAACGGCTATCGCTTCGACGAACCTCAGCGCGTTTCGCAGGCAAGGGATCAGTACATGGCAGAGAACAATACGGTGCTGAGCTTCTTTGAGGAATGTATGATACCGCGTAAGGGCGACAAGATCCGTGACAGTGCTACGACAGGTAAGGTCTATAAAGTCTACCGCGAGTGGTGCGGTGATAACAACAGGGGCTTTGCCAAAACGGCGAAGGAGTTCCGTGATACGCTCGCCGACCACCTCGGATGTACCTTTGAAGAAATGACGAAACGCAGTGGCGGCAACACCTATTATAAGGATTACACGCTGACCTCCGAAGCTAAGACGCAGTATGCAAAGGTATATGGCTATGACAATATGCACAATGAGGACGATGATTTCCTCAGCGAAACAACGTGACCTTGTATCCATTTATAGGGGTCTCCGACGCGTCCTGCGCGGGGAAAGGCACGCGCGCGTGTAGCAGAACTCAGCCGAGTGTAGCAGTCACTGTAGCAGTATTTTTGAGAACTGCTACACAAAAAACGGCTTACTTTAGCCTTATTTCACATCTTTGTAGCAGTTGTAGCAGTCTTTCAAACTTCTCAGCGGAATTTGGGGAAAGTGTAGGGTGAATAGGAAGGGGAGATAGGAGGAGGGAGATGTGTGAGTATAGAGTTGAAAAAACTGCTACTTTTGCTACTTCTGCTACACGGAGGTATAAGAATCCGCATAAACAGCGGATCTCTGAAACACTCAGAATGTAGCAGTCAAGATAAACTCTGCTACAAATTCCTTTTGTACTGCTACAGTTGAACTCATTACCCGTGAAACACGGTTGATATAGAACAAATCAAATCTATTATTCGGAGGTATTTATATGTATAACGCCATTGACAGATATGATGAGATCGATGAAATGAGCTTTTACGGTATTCAGGACGCGACTGATCTGAAACAGAAGCTCAAAGATGAAGGGCAGGAAAGCTCTCGGCAGATATCGCAACAGTCTGAGCGCGTTTTCGTCCAAGATCATCTGCGGCGATTGCGGCGCGTTCTATGGCTCGAAGCTGTGGCACTCAACCAGCAAATGCCGACACCCTCCCACTCGAATACTCCGACCGCCTGTGGCTCAGCCACATCGACCATGTCACAGTTTATGGTGACGGTAGGAGCGTATTCATTTTCAAGAATGGTGCGGAGATAACGGAAAAGCTGTAATTAACCAAATGTCATGCCTGAAGGAACGGATCATTCTACCCCTTCGGGCTTCTCTTTGTTGTATTCATCCATTAGTTTACTCTGATATTTCATATTAAACGATTGAAACGATTGAAACGATACGAAACGATAGCTTCTTCGGATTTCGGCTGAAAAGGAGTAAAATGCCTCCCGCGGCAGTCTGGAAAACTGTTCTCCGAAAAGCGATGCACCCTATGCCGTTATAAAAACATACTGCTCAACCAATATTTACATATAAAAAACGAACCGATAACTGACACAATTGTATCAATTATCGGTTCTTTTTGTTGCGTGCGTGGAGACCTTTCCTCGCGACCCGAAAGAAAAAAGACTCCGAAATTGTATCATTTCAGAGTCTTTCTTTGGCAAAAAACTCACAAAATGATACAATGCAACATTCGAGCAAAAATGCAACTTTTTAAGTTTTTTGCAACATCCGGTCATTTCTGCAACACTTGAACTTTTTTGCAACACTCGGGCGATTTTGCAACATTTACGATTTTTTGCAACAATCAAACGATTACATGAAAATATGGGCGTTCGATCCGATTCTTAGGAAAGAGCGCCCGACGTTTTGTATTACATTTTCAGCGATTCCGTACTACATTTTCGCAAATCAGTTGCATTCCGTAAAATGGCATGATACGATGGATTTGAGTGAGTATTTACGGTGTTGTCAGGGTTTCGATCATCAGCCTTGCCCCTAAATGGAAGCCGTCAATAAAAGCATCGCGTTCACAGAGAGCGATCAGCTCTGTCTGCTTATTGAACATCTCTAACACCTCGGTGCGCTGCGTGTCATCCGATATCGTTTCCATCAGCTTCTCTTCCGCTTCGGTCATCGCCGACAGCTTCCGCCGCACCTCCGCGCTTTGTTTGTTATCACACGGTTGTATGTTTCCGTAAAACAGATCCTCTAATACTGTCATGGTACCAACTCCTTGTTAGTGCATGACATTACCATAGGATATTGTACATATTATAGAAGCTGATCTATATTTGTGACAAGAGATGACAAAAAATTACGACAGTCATTCACAGTCGATTGTGATATAGGGCGATATGTTCCAGTATGAGTCTCAATATCAGCCTCATGAGCTATTTGATTTCTGCGCTGAACTATTAAGTCTAACGTATTCTTTATATTTTCAGCGGTATCTCCCATTCTGGATGAAAGCTGCCTCCAAATTCTTTGTATTCCGATTAAACCTAGTGCATACTCAATGCTTCTTGAGGATTGAAAAGAGTCTTTAGAAAGCCGTTTTTTTAGGGAAGCAAATAGGATTTGTTCTTTGTCAGGTTGATTGGTAGCGCGATCGAGTTGCTGAATAATCGATATAGGGATAAGGGCTTCTTCACATTCTATCACACCGCTAAAGAAGTTCTGAACGATTCCATGACAAACAATTTGATGTATATAAAAATCCAAGGCGCTAACTAGCAAAACAAATTCAGCTCGAAGAATACTGTCAATGTTTAATGATTCCACATGATTTGATTGCAAGTACAAAAAAACAGTGTTCATTTCTTGACATGTATCTAAGCATTTATCAAAGTTACTCTTGTCCGCAGTCACTTTATCAACTCCAAAATTCTTTCAGATAATGCGTTATATAAAAAACGGAACCACTTTAATGTGCGTTGTTGCCCGTCAGCAGCGGTATCTTCTAATGTTAATTCAAAAACTGGTTTTGACGCTTTATTTGACAAAGCAATTAGTTTATTAAAATTAGAAATCTGGGCCAAACAAAAATAATCGCTATAATTGATATTTGTTGCTTTATTGCTACTAGCTTTCATAGTTTCATATGCACTTTGATATTTGTCTAAATCAAAGGTCATATTATTTGCACTTAACTCGGGTACTAGTTGCTGAACAATCTTTTCCGAGATTTGATTCATGAATTCACCAAATGATTTTTGAGGTTGTCCAAAACTCAAATTGAAATCATTGATTGTGTATCCAAGAAAAACTGGCGTCTTGTTAGGCAATTTGTACGTGGCTGAAGAAAAAAGTGGTCTTGCAGAAATAGCCCATCTTTCCCAAGAAACAAGTACTCGTTTTAACGAATCGATAGACATCAATGAAAACAAATCTGGGGAAGTTGGAATAATAAAATAATCGGAACAAATAAAGATATCTTGATTGATTGCACTCAAACTTGGGTTCAAATCAAATATTACAATATCTATATTATATTTCTGAGCGGTTTGATCAATTAAATAATGAATGGCACCAGGGAGATTTTGCATTGTACCAAAGGCGTTAGATAACTGCATTGAAATACCCATTTGAACTTCATTCTCGGTAAAATTAAGATGTCCAGGCAGAAGAAAAAGATTATTTGAAATCTCAATGCAGTTTGCGGGGGGGATTAATTTTGGTTGGGATTTAAATGCTGGTTCTAATAATGAAGAAATATTATCTGTGGGATGAGCAGCATAGTGTGAATTGAAATGTTCCTCGCCTAATGCATACATTGTTAAATTGCATTGTGAATCAGCATCTACTAATAGTATTCGCTTGCCTTTTGTAGACAATGCCCATCCAAGATTAAAAGTGGTTGTTGTTTTCGATACGCCGCCTTTATGATTAAAAATCGCAATAGTTTTCATAACAAAATCCTTTCCATAATACTAGCAAGTTGAGCTATAACATTAGAACCATAATAAATATATCATGGTTAAAACAATAAATCAATGTCAAATCAGTGCTTTTCTTATCTACTTATGCAGTAAAAGAAAAACGGCCATAGATTTCTCTATGATGAGATCTATGCTCGTTTTTTGTATATCTGAGACATACTGTATAGGACATCGGTCTTAACGAGTCAATCGCCGTTCTCACAGGCACTCAGGGTTTATCGTTGATCTGCAACAGCTCGGCGACCTGCCTGTGGGACAATCTGTTTATTCTAGCGCGTCATTCGGATCAGTTTGCCGTGCTGAATGCGGTCGATTTTGCAAAATTTATGTTTTTTACAACAATCAAACGATTGCATAAAGGGCACTCAATCCCGGTTCTTGGGAAAGAGCACCCATTGTTTTTTACATTTTCGGCGATTCTGTTTACGTTTTTGCAAATCGCTTGCATTCCGTAAAACGACATGATACGATAGATTTGATCCGGTATTTACGGCGCTGTCAGCATTTCGATTATCAGCCTTGCCCCTAAACGGAAGACATCAATAAAGGCATCGCGTTCACAGAGAGCGATCAGCTCTATCTGCTTATTGAACATTTCTAACACCTCGGTGCGTTGCACATCATCTGGTATCGTTTCTATCAACTTCTCTTCCGCTGCGGTCATTACCGACAGCTTCCGCCGCACCTCCGCACTTTGTTTGTTATCGCACGGTTGTATGTTTCCGTAAAACAGATCCTCTAATACTGTCATGACCAACTCCTTGTTAGTGCATGACATTACCATAATTGTCGAAACAAGTCAAGAATTATTATTCCTGAGATTGTTTTCAGCTCTTTTCTGTGATATAATTTTAATATTCATTATAGAAGGAGAAATTGTTATGGCTAAAGATTTTGGAAAAGAAGAGAGAAGAATAAAAAACATTCTTTCACCCGGAACTGAGTTTATATATAACGATGTAAAGTATATAGTTTTAGAATCTGGAAAACCGACTTGCCGTAATGGTGAACCTAAAACTGATATTTATGTATTAGCCTCCTTTGAAGGTGGCACAAAAGAG
Source organism: Ruminococcaceae bacterium UBA4306 (assembly GCA_002394725.1). GTDB lineage: Bacteria > Bacillota > Clostridia > Oscillospirales > Acutalibacteraceae > Ruminococcoides. Next base: position 14,703 of record DGUQ01000043.1, on the reverse strand, counting down.
TTTAAAATCTCCTATAAAAAGGGAAATGCAGATTTCTTAGAGAATAAGACAAGCGCTGATAGAGCGGAGGTACTCTTTGGCTCTGAGTGGGCAAAGTTCATTTCAAGCGCAACCTCAGACATCAGTAAGGCTTTTAGTAATAAACCACTTATTTATAAAAAGAAATTTGGAAGGACTGATAAAGGTGCTTTTACTCTTGGCTGGAAGTTTGAACTTCTAAATAAAGATAGCGGTGAATTATCCAATAAGATAAACTTAACATATCAACAAGTAATAGATGTTTATGCAGGTACAAATTTACCTAAAGATAAACGAGATGCTCTTGTAAATGGGAAAGTTATTTCTGATTCGGGAATAGCAACACATCTCTTGTTTGGCGATAATTATTCAAGTGTTGAGGATATTTTTGATAATCTCTATACCATCGAGGAATATGTCGATTTACATCCTAATGTCTACTTTGCGTGTAAAGCCCTAAACTACCGTTGTTATAAAAACAAGTGGGATGGTAACAGACCATTAGCGGTTTATATTGACTGGTCGGTTGTTAACGGAAAGTTATCATATGAAATAAAGTTTGATAAACCATTAATCACTAAAGGGAATGACGTTGGAAACAAATTGTTAGATGCTCTGAAGCAACTAGGAATTGAGACCGATGAAGATGTAACCAAGGACAACGTCGAAGATTATCAGATTGTTTACGAATAAAACACTTGCAATTTAAAGAATTAGAGTTATTATACAATCGGAATGGAGATGATAAAGATGAAGCTGATAAGCTTATTCTCTGGAGCCGGTGGTCTTGATTTAGGATTTGAGCAGGCAGGTTATGAAATAGCGATTGCTAATGAGTTTGATCCGGGTATATGGGCTACATATGAAAAGAACCACACTTCAAAACTCATAAAAGGAGATATTAGAAAAATACAAGATTCAGATTTTCCGGACGAAATCGATGGAATAATTGGAGGACCGCCATGCCAAAGCTGGAGTGAGGCTGGAGCTCTTCGCGGTATCAATGATGAAAGAGGACAGCTGTTTTACGATTACATTAGAATCTTAAAAAGCAAACAGCCGAAGTTTTTCTTAGCTGAGAATGTTTCTGGAATGTTGGCAAATAGACATTCCGAGGCGGTTAAAAACATTATTGCACAATTCGAGGAATGTGGATATGATGTTACAATTGATTTGGTAAACGCTGCGGACTATGGTGTTCCTCAAGACCGAAAACGTGTTTTTTATATCGGTTTTAGAAAAGATTTAAACATCAAGTTTGTGTTTCCTAAGCCAACTACACCATTAAAATCACAAAAAATTACGCTTGAACAAGCAATTGGAGATTTAAAAGACACCGCCATTCCGGCTCTTCCGAAAAACAAAACAAATGGAAAACTGGAGATATCCAACCATGAATACTACATTGGAGCGTACTCAACTATATTTATGAGTCGAAACAGAGTAAGAGGTTGGGACGAGCAGGGATTTACTGTACAGGCCAGCGGACGTCAGTGCCAGTTGCACCCGCAGGCTCCGAAGATGCTTTTTGTCGAGCAAAACAAAAGAATCTTTGTCCCCGGAAAAGAAGATCTGTATCGCAGACTAACCGTAAGAGAATGTGCGAGGTTGCAATGCTTCCCGGATAGTTTCGATTTTGTTTATACAGATGTAGATTACGGATATAAGATGATCGGAAATGCCGTGCCGGTTAGATTAGCTTACATAATAGCTGATTGTATCAGGAAAACACTAATAACAAATAATAATTACGAACAAAAACGATATTATGAAACGCATAGCACAAATACTCAAAGTTTAGAGGTTGTGTGATTTTTGCGTTGATTCTGGGTTGTAATCATCAAAATAATAGTATATAATAACAATTACAGAATAATTATTGGAGAAATAAAATGTATAATGATAGAATAACTCTTTACAGAGAACTAGAAGAACAACTAGATTCAAAAGTACTTGTATATATTACAAGTGATCGACAAGGCTTTGAATCACAAATTGCACAAGATGCTATTGATAGATTTATTGATCAACTAGATAAAATTGGGGTTGTCCCCAAAATATCACTATATTTGTACACAAGAGGTGGAGATACGAGCGCCGCTTGGAATATAGTGAATCTATTAAGAATGTACTGTGATAAATTAGAAGTTATTATACCGCATAAAGCACATAGCGCGGGAACTCTTATTAGTATTGGAGCTAATTCTATAGTAATGACAAAACAAGCAACGCTTGGTCCAATAGATCCAAGCATTAATACTCCGCTTAACCCTAAATTAGAGAACTTACCAGGCAATAATACATTTCCTGTTAGCGTAGAAGCAGTTAAAGGTTACTTGGAATTCGCAAAAGAGGAATTATCAATTAAAGATGATAATGCTCTTGCAAATATTATGATAAAGCTATCGGAGAAGGTGCATCCTTTAGTTTTAGGTCAAGTATATAGATCAAGAGCGCAGATAAAAATGCTCGCAGAAAAACTATTATTAAATCAAGTAACAGACACTAGTAAGATTAAGCAAATAATCTCCTTTTTGTGTAGCGATTCTGGAAGCCACGATTATACTATCAATAGAAGAGAAGCAAAGAATAATTTAGGGTTAAATGTAATAAAACCCAGTTCTGATTTATATAATGTAATAAAGCAAATATATGATGATATTAGTAGTGAGCTTGGGTTAAGTTTACCGTTAGATATTTTAGGATTGTCTAAACAAAACAACGGTGAATATAATATAAAAAGATGCTTGATTGAAAGCATTGACGGAGGCGCTCATTATTTTATCACAAAAGGGAAAATAAATATTATGCCTCCAGGTTCAGCAATCAACAATCAAACAATTTTTGAAGGATGGGAACGATATGAAGATAATAGAGTCGAACAAAACGATAACCCCGGAAACACAGTCCATTCAGACAACAACAGATATCAGATATAATTATTTAAACACTTCAACATTAGCTAATTATTCGAGTTCAAATACTGGTAATGCAGAAAGAATTAATAACTTAATAGAAGAAGTCGATATTAAATTAATGTATTGTAATTAAAAAGCGATCTGGTTTAATGAGATTCTCAACAAGGTTTTCTTTAGGAAGACCGCTTTATCTTCCTTTGTAAAAAAGAAAAACGGGCATAGATTTCTCGATGATGAGATCTATGCTCGTTTTGTATATCTGAGACATTCCGTATAGGACATCGGTCTTGACGAGTCTATCGCCGTTCTCGTAGGCACTCAGGGTTTTATCATTGATTTGTAACAGCTCGGCGACCTGTCTGCGGGACAATCCATGATTCTCGCGCATCATCCGGATCGTTTTGCCGAGCTGAACGCGGTCGACCGTTTTGAAGTTGCTGATATTTTGCGGGAAGCAGATCTGCTCCCAGTTTTCATAGATGATATGCGTGTAGCGGTTATACGGTGGTTTGAAGATCGGATATTCCCGATTGTCTATCAGGTATTCCTCCAGAAATCTCTGCTGTGCATTCGGCAGGGAGGATAATAGCACTTGATATTGGCGTACAATTTTGACAGATTCGCGGTATTCTTCTTCGCCGAGCATTCGAGAGAGCTCTCCCCTGTCGCTCTCAAAAGACTCGATGTATTGCTGTGCGCGCCTGACATAGCGCCTACACCATTTGAAGAAGTCCCGTTCATTTCTGCAAAAGTAATATATACGCCCCATCTCCGTCAAGCTCCTTTGAGATTCCTCAGGACACTTCCGGAGAAGCCGGCTTCTTTCATCAGTCGATCAAAGGTGACCAGCGTGGAGCGTTGGTATGGGATCGCCTTTGTGACACGATCAATATCATAATCGAGATAGTTGCGGATACCGCTTTGTCTGACGTTGTACAAGCGGATGTAATCAAGATCGAAGATTTTTGTGAAATGTTCGGTCAGCTCAAGGGTTTGGATCAGCTGCTTTGCGTAGTTGTCAAATACGACATTGGCATAAGTCAGATGATACTTACCGACAGTCTTATGAGCGGCTCCAATCCGATTGGTGTATATCTCAACAGTACCGTCTGTGTAATCGCTGACCTGCAGATCGTTGTACATTTTGTACCCGACAAACATACCGTGATTGTCGTTGATGTAATACTCCTCGACCGCCCTGTCCAAGTCGAATGGTCTGTCGCCTTGAATATAGTACACGCCTTTTGACACGGGGAGCAGAAGGCCCTCATCGGTAAGTCGTGAAAGGATCTTCAACAGGGTCTTGCGCGGCATGACGGCAAAGTAATCGGATGCCATATAGGAAACGTCAAATAATTGATTCTGATTATTCAGGCAGAAAGCCCTGACAGTTTTAGTATAATCCATGTTTTCACCTCGTGTATATTCTATCGAATATATGTACGAAAGTCAAGAAGGTAGACAAACTTGTAATATTTCGACAATGTCGACTTTTTTCGATGGAGCAAAAACAAACCGCATAGCTAAGGCAAAAATGAAAGGTCGGCATCTTATATTTCTACAAAATGTCGACCTTTCCGTCGTGGCTGCGGGGGTTACGGAAACCTTTCCTCACGACCTGAATAGACGAACCTGAAATATTTTTTCGACAATGTCGACTTTTTTCGGTGTGGCGAAAACAAAAACAAATCGCATAGATAAGGCAAAAATGAAAAGGTCGGCATCTTGTATTTCTACAAAATGTCGACCTTTCCGTCGTGGTTGCGGGGGTGGGACTTGAACCTCACGACCTCCGGGTTATGAGCCCGACGAGCTACCATCTGCTCCACCCCGCGATATCTGCCTTTCAGCCTTAATATATTATCACTCCGCGGCGGATTTGTCAAGGGCGAATGGGGTCGAATCGTAAGATTCTCAATCTTTTTGGTTATTATGGTCAAAATGTTTCAAAAACAGATTGACATTATAGTGTTTTATGATAAAATAAAACCATATATACATATTAATATACTCGTGTTTCAGTCGAAGATAACAATTGATCAAATAACAGGGTGTGAGCAATCTCACGCAGTGCGATACAGGCGTTGTATGATAATACGACCACCTGATCGGATAGGGGCTATGTACGCATAGGGTGACAGGAATAATCCGAACCTGCTGAAAATGGCAATATTTCGGCAATTTTCGGCTTATCAATTTTGGCAGGTGCCAGCCTGCCTGCACTTTCTGCACCGAAACTTGCTCGAAATCTTGCTCATTTTCAGTCCTTCGGAGTTTTGACGGGGCAGATTTTTGTCTGACCGCGGCAAAACCACGGTTCGGATTATTCCTGTCACCCTAACGCTGAAACAGCAGATAGGGAGATGAGGTCGGTGCCCGGGAATACGGACGACAAAAAGCAGATCGGCGCGGTGATACCTGCCGCAGGCATGTCCTCACGCATGAAGGCGTTCAAGCCGCTGCTGCCGTACCGTGACAGCACGGTGATCGAATGTACCGTAGGCGCCGTATTGAAAGCGGTGCCGAGAGCGGTCGTCGTGCTGGGCAATCACGCCGATGAAGTAGAACGGGTATTGAAAAACCGGTTCGGCGACAATGTAAATATCGTGTGCAATCCCGATTATCGCGAAACCGATATGCTGCGCTCCGTGCAGATCGGGCTGCAAGCGGTGGGAGAATGTGATGGATTTCTCCTTTTGCCGGGCGATATGCCGGCTGTCGGGAGCGACACGCTCAAAGCGCTGATCGAGGCGTTCGACGGCGAGCATATGGTTACCTTTCCCTCACGCAACGGCAGAAAAGGTCATCCGCCGCTGATCGCCGCGTCACTGATTCCCGCGATACAAAGCTATCGGGGAGACGGCGGTCTGAGGGCGATCCTGAGCGACGTGCCGCAAAAGGTGATCGAGCTCTCCGATAGGGGGATCACGGCTGACCTCGACACACCCGAGGATTATGCCGCGATGCTTGACGACAGCGCTGATTAATCATTTGAATCATATATGATCATGTGCTTGCTTCGCCGTGTTGTGATACAGGCGAGGTGGGCGCTTTATACTAATCGTTGATAAAGGGATTAATGAGAGAACGGTATTACTCTTTCTTTCGGAAAGCGGACAACGAATCGCCTGATCCATACAGCCGCATAGCAAATTCCGATCACAGTAAAACCATTCATCAACAGCATCAGGAGGTGCGTATATGAAAGAGATATGTCAATCGGTCAAGAAAAAAGACCATGACCCGAAGATCGAGGGTCGTTCGGTCTATGTCGACGACTATAATCTGACCGCAAGCGGGAGGAAGATCCTCTGCGGCAGACTGCTTCATTCGATCTATGCCAAGGCAAAGGTACTATCCGTCACCGTGCCTGAGCTGCCCGAGGGATATTTTTGGGTCGACCGTAACGATATCCCCGGCGATAATAACGTCAATATCGTGCTCGATGACACACCGGTCTTTTGCCGCGACACGGTGGAATACATCGGCGAGCCGATCGGTATGGTCGTAGGCCCCGATGAAAAGACCGTCGAGGCATTGCTCAAAACAATCGAGGTCGAGTACGAGGAGCTCGAGCCGACGCTCGATCTGAGAAATGGTGATACCACCTTTTTTGATTACCACTTCGGTCACGGCGACGTCGACAAGGCGTTCGCTGAGGCGGACAAGATCTATGAGGAAGAGTTCACCACCGGTTATCAGGATCAGACCTACTTGGAGCCGCAGGGCATGATGGCGGAGCCCGAGGAGGACGGCAGGATGTTCGTCCACGGTTCTCTGCAATGCCCCTACTACGTCCACGGCGCTGTTGCCAGAGCGATGGGCACGGGCCCCGAGGGCGTGCATATCTTGCAGGATGTGACAGGCGGCGGCTTTGGCGGCAAGGAGGATTTCCCCTCTATCCTAGGCTGTCAGGTCGCGGTCGCGGCGAAGAAAACCGGTCAGCCGGTGCGCTGCGTCTACAACCGCCGTGAGGATCTGGAATTCACCCCCAAGCGCCATCCGTCCTTATGCAAATACAAGCTCGCCGTCAAGGACGGCAGGGTGACCGCTGTTGACGCGGATGTTCGATTTGACGCGGGCGCGTATTCGACCCTCAGCGCAGTCGTCTTACAGCGCGGTATCATTGCCGCGCCCGGCATCTACAATATTCCCAATGTGCGTGTAATGGGCAAGGCGGTCAAGACCAATACCGTTCCCTGCGGCGCGTACCGCGGCTTTGGCGCGCCCCAGACCTTCTTCGCAATCGAGATGATGATGGATCATATCGCGCAGGATCTGGGGATTGACAGCATTGAATTCAAGCAGAAGCATTTCGTCAAGCAGGGCGACATGACCTCCACACAGGGCAGGTATCATTTTCCCGTCCCGATCCCCTCTATGCTCGACGAGATCGATGCATTATGTGACCTCAGACGCAAGCATATTGCATACAGCAAGCCGCAGTCGGGCAGATACCGCAGGGGCATCGGCTTTTCTGCAGTCTTCCACGGCGCGGGCTTTACCGGCTCGGGTGAGCGCGACATGATCAAAGCGACCGCCAAGCTGCGCAAATATGCCGACGGCACCGTAGAGGTGCTCGCCTCCAACGGCGATATCGGTCAGGGCGTTCGCACGACCTTCCCGAAGATCGTCGCGCATGAGTTGAACATTCCCTTTGAAAAGGTTTATTACAGTCACCCTGATACCGCGCGTGTACCCGATTCGGGTCCCACGGTCGCGTCCCGATCGCTGATGATCGTCGGCGAGCTGCTGCGCCGTGCCGCGATCAAGCTCCGTGATATCTGGGAGGAAGGCAAGGAGCAGGAGGTCGAGGAGCATTACAGACAGCCCGACTTCATGATCCCGTTCTATCTCGACCGCTTTGAGGGCGACGCTTATCCCACCTACGCGTGGGCGGTCAGCGCCGTTGAGGTCGAGGTCGATACCTACACCGGCGTTATCGAGATCCTCGGCGCGTACGGCAGCTTTGACGTCGGCACGCCCGTGGACTATAACATCGTTGTCGGACAAATGGAGGGCGGCTTCCTGCAAGGCTTGGGCTACGCCTCGATCGAGAAGATGAGCTATGACAACAAGGGCAGGATCCGCAACAACAGCTTCACCGATTATCTGGTGCCCACCTCGATGGATGTGCCGAAGCTGGTAGCGAAGATGCACGTCGAGGAATATCCCGACGGTCCTTACGGCGCGAAGGGCGCAGGCGAGCTGCCGCTGGTAGCGCCGCCTCCTGCCTATCTGGAAGCGGTCGAAATGGCGCTCGGCGGTGGGATGAAGCATCGCCTGAACGCGATCCCGTTCTCCACCGAGGACGTCATTCTGGAACTGAACAAGGAGGTGCTGTGATGAACGGTATCCACTTCAGACTCAACGGAAAAGACACGTGCTATGACGGTTCGGCGGCTGACCGCCTGCTGGACGTTCTGCGCGATACCTATGATATGAAAAGCGTGAAATGCGGCTGTAAGGAGGGAGAATGCGGCGCGTGTGCGGTGCTGATCGACGGCGTACTGGTCAACTCCTGCTGTGTCGCGATGGGCGCGGTGGACGCGCATGAGATCGTCACCGTGGAGGGCTATCGCGAGACAGCCCGTTTTGAAGCGCTCTCCAAAGCCTTTGCCGAGCTCAGCGCGGTACAATGCGGCTTTTGCATCCCCGGCATGATCCTTGCCGCGGAGGCGCTGCTCAGCAAAAATGCCCATCCCACAGAACAAGAGGTGCGCACGGCGTTATCGGGTAACATCTGCCGCTGTACCGGCTACAACGCGATTGTGAACGCTGTGCTGAATGCCGCAAAGGAGGGTGACGGATTATGGTAAACGGATATAAGCCCACCACGTTACAGGAAGCGGTCGAGATCAAGAGCCGCACGAGTGTGATCCCCTACGCCGGCGGTACCGACCTGATGGTCAAGAATATCCCCGACGCGGTCTATCTCTTTTTGAACGATATCGATGAGCTCAAAAAGATCACACAGGACGACGCATACATCCGCATCGGCGCGGCGGTCACCTTCACACAGGCGCTCGAAAATGAACTTGTGCCGCCCTTGATGAAGGAGGCGATCTCGCGCATTGCCGCACCGGCGATCCGCAACGCAGGCACCTTCGGCGGCAACCTCGGTAATGCGTCCGATAAAGCGGACTCTGTCTTGGCAGGCTTCGCGCTGGACGGGCGCGTCCGTCTGGTTTCGGCAAACGGTGAACGAGTGATCCCCTTCGATGACTTTTGTGTACGCCGCGGCGTGACCAATATCGGGGATGACGAGCTGATCGCCGAGATCCTGCTCCCGAAGGAGAAATGCGCCCTGCCGTATTATTACAAGAAGATCGGCGGCAGAAGCGCGCTGGCGATCTCGCGCGTCGCTTTCGCAGGCGCGTATGAGGTGCAGGACGGCGTGATCAAAGCGATCTCCGCCGCTGTGATCGGCGAGGGTAAGTTCACGCGCTACCGTGAGGTGGAGGCGACCCTGATCGGCAATTCGGTCGATGAGGTAAGCGCGAACGTGGATGCGTATGCCGAGCGCTTCATCGAGAAGATGAGCTTCACGCGCGGCAGAGTGTCCGCGGAATACCGCAGGACGGTCGTGACCAACCTGTTCAAGGATTACTTCACTTCATTGAAGTAAAAAAAGGCTCCCTTTCCCAAAGGGAGCCTTAGTGAAACAATCAAGGTGTGATTTTATGTTTACAGTCAATATCAACGGAAAAGATTATGAATCCGCGCATGATAAAAAACTGCTCCGTTTTCTGCGTGACGATCTGCATCTGACCGCCGCCAAGGACGGCTGCTCCGAGGGCGTATGCGGCACCTGCACCGTCCTCGTCGACGGCAAAAAGACCAAAGCGTGCGTCGTATCCCTGTCAAAGCTACAGGGCAAAAAGGTGCTGACCGTCGAGGGCATCGACCCCCGGGAGATGCGCGTGTATGAGCACTGCTTTGCCGAAGCAGGCGCGGTGCAATGCGGCTTCTGCATCCCGGGCATGATCATCTCGGCAAAATCGCTGTTGGATGAAAATCTCAGCCCGACACGCGCGGACGTCAAGAAAGCCATCAAGGGCAATCTTTGCCGCTGTACCGGCTACAAAAAGATCGAGGACGCGATCCTGCTAGCGGCGGATCACTTCCGCGAGAAGCGCGAGCTCCCCAAGCCCCCCACGACCCTCCATATGGACGAGTATGCCCAGCGGATAGACGCAAAGGAGAAGGTCAACGGCACGGGACTCTTTGCCGATGACCTGTACTTTGACGGCATGCTGTATGCCAAGGGGTTGTATTCGAAGTATCCGCGCGCGCGTATCAATAAAATTGATTTTTCACGCGCCTTACAGCACCCCGACTGCGTCGAGATTCTCACCAAGGATGACGTAAAAAACAACAAGATCGGTCACATCAAGCAGGATTGGGATGTGATGCTCGGCGAGGGTGATATCACCAAGTATGTCGGCAACGTGCTGGCGGTCGTGGCGTCAACCAAGCAGGAATCCCTGCAGGAGATCCTCGATCTGATCGAGGTCGATTACACGGAGCTGACCCCTTTGACCTCACCTTATGAGGCATTGAAGGGCGACGCGCCGCTGATCCATGAGGACGGCAACGTGATGAGCCGCGCCAACCTCGTGCGCGGTAACGCCGATGAAGCGATCAGGAATTCCAAGTTCGTCGTGACACGCAAGTACAAGACTTCGTGGCAGGAGCACGGCTTTATGGAGCCGGAGTGCTGTGTCGCTCTCCCCGAGGGAGACGACGGACTGTTGATCTATACCTCCAGCCAAAGCATCTATGACGTACAGCGCGAGTGCAGTAAGGCATTGGGGCTCGCGCCCGAGAAGGTGCATGTCCGCGCGCCGCTGGTCGGCGGCGGCTTCGGCGGCAAGGAGGATATGAGCGTCCAGCCCTACGCCGCGTTGATGGCGTGGTACACCAAGCGCCCCGTCAAGGTCAAGTACAGCCGTCAGGAGAGCCTTGACTATCACGTCAAGCGCCATCCGATGGAGATGGAGTTCACCACCGCCTGTGATGAGAACGGCATCCTCACCGGCATGAAGGGCGTGATCATCGCCGATACCGGCGCCTACGCCTCGCTCGGCGGTCCTGTGCTCCACCGCGCCTGTACCCACGCGGCAGGCCCGTATAACTATCAGAATATCGATATCTTCGGCATGTCGGTCTATACCAATAACACCCCCTCGGGCGCCTTTCGCGGCTTCGGCGTAACGCAGAGCTGCTTTGCGACCGAGAGCAATCTCAATCTGCTCGCCGAGATGGTGGGCATCGATCCGTGGGAGTTCCGCCGCCGCAACGCCATCAAGCCCGGCGACATCCTCCCGAACGGTCAAACCGCTGATCCCAACACCAACATGGAGGCGTGTCTGGACGCGGTCAGGGACATTTACTACAGCAATAAGTATGTCGGAATCGCCTGCGGCTTTAAGAACTCGGGCACCGGCATGGGCAAGAAGGATATCGGTCGCGTTCTGCTTTCGATTGAGGACGGCAAGATCCATATCCGCACCTCCGCCGCCTGTATGGGTCAGGGCATCGGTCAGATGGTGCTCACCGAGATCTGCCATGTGACGGAGCTGGATCCGGCGCTGTTCTTCTTTGAGACCTCCGACACAGTCCGCACCCCCGACGCAGGAACTTCGACCGCCTCGCGTCAGACGGTGATGACCGGTGAGGCGGCACGCAGGGCAGGAGAAAAGCTCAAGGCCGCTTTGGCGGACGGCAAGACCCTTGCCGACCTGGAGGGGCAGGAATTCTTCGGCGAATACAGCGCCAAGACCGATCCTCTCGGCGCAATCAAGGAAAACCCCGTCAGCCACATCTCCTATTCCTACGGAGTCCAATTGATCGTACTCGATGATGACGGCAGGATCAAGAAGGCGGTATCCGCCTTTGACGTCGGCACACCCGTCAACATCCGATCCGTCGAGGGACAGATCGAGGGCGGTATGGTCATGGGCATCGGCTACGGCGTGACCGAAAAGTTCGAGTGCAGAGACGGTTACCCTGTGTCGAGGTTCGGCAGGATCGGCTTTATGCGCGCGGATGAAGCGCCCGAGCTCGAGGTCATCCTCTGCCGTCCCAAGGAAGAGGACAAGCTGCCGTTCTCCCTGGGAGCGAAGGGCTGCGGCGAGCTGTGTATGATCCCCACCGCGCCTGCCTGTGCGCTGGCATATTACCAATATGACGGCAAGTTCCGACAAAGCCTGCCGCTCAGCGATACCCCCTATCGTAAGGATTAATACTAATACTAATGCTAATTTCTAATCCATTCACGTGGGAGCTCCTTTTCCTAAAAGGAGTCTTGAAAGCCGGCTGATCATTTATTATTCCGGACTTTTCGACAAACTGAAAAGCGCACCCGATCGGGTGCGCTTTTGTGCTATGGAATGTGGAATTAGTCGATTTCTACCATAACCTTCTCGTCCTTGCGGATCGCGGCGGAACGTGCTACAGTGCGGATCGCCTTGGCGATTCTGCCCTGCTTACCGATGATTCTGCCCATATCGCCCTCTGCAACATGGATGTGGTACACGATGATGCCCTCTTCGTTAGGTTCGTCAACGGTCACGGAAACCGCATCGGGCTCTTCAACCAAGCCCTTAGCAATCGTAAGAAGTAAGTCTTTCATAATTATGGTCCTTTCGCAATTACAATGAGAAATACTATTGATTCGGTATTTCGGTTTGAAATACTTAGATAATGCCTGTGTTCTTCAATAAAGCCTTTACGGTATCGGTCGGCTGTGCGCCCTTGGCGATCCATTCCTTAACCTTATCGGCATCTACATTAACCTCAGAGGGCTCGGCGGTGGGTTTGTAGGTACCGATTTCCTCGATAAAGCGGCCGTCACGCGGATAACGCGAGTCAGCTACAACAATACGATAGAAGGGGTTCTTTTTCGCACCCATTCTCTTGAGTCTGATTTTTACCATGGTCTTACCTCCTGTCTTTACATAGTCTATATATATAATTTACAGTCGTAAATTATCTGAACGGATTGCTCCGTGATCAGCAAATTTGATGAACGGTGAATGGTGGGCTCTGCCCGCACCCGATGATAATATATCAAAATCCGAGAGGATCTCCGACAACCGTTAACCGATCTCCGTTAACCGTTAACCGAAAAATTACATCCCCGGGAAGCCGCCGCCCATCGGGGGCATGCCGCCGTTTGAGTTGAGCATCTTTCTGAGCTGTCTGCCCTTCTTGCCCTTAGAGGTGAACTGGCGCATCATCTTCTGTGTCTGCTCGAGCTGTTTGATCAGCCGGTTGACCTCCTCCACCGGTCTGCCGCTGCCTGCGGCGATACGGCGCTTACGCGAGGGGTTGAGCAGTCCGGGATGCTCTCTCTCGGTGGGGGTCATCGACAGGATGATCGCCCTGTTCCAATCAAGGATTCGTTCATTGATATCCATCTCATCGACCTTGTTGCCTACGCCCGGGAGCTTACTGAGGATCCCTTTGATGGGACCCATGTTGCGCACCTGATCGAGCTGGGCGAGCATGTCGTTGAAGTCCATTTTATTTTTGAGCATTTTGCGCGCGAGCTCTTCCGCCTTTTCCTGATCGAGCTTCTGCTCCGCTTCCTCAATCAGCGTGAGCACATCGCCCATACCGAGGATTCGGGACGCCATACGGTCAGGGTGGAACATCTCGAGATCCTCGAGCTTCTCGCCCGTACCGGAGAACTTGATCGGTTTGCCGGTGACCGCCTTGACGGACAGTGCGGCGCCGCCTCGGGTATCGCCGTCGAGCTTCGTCAGGATAACGCCGGTGATATCCAGCATGTCGTTGAACGTTTTGGCGACGTTGACGGCGTCCTGACCGGTCATCGCGTCGATGGTCAGCAGGATCTCGTTGGGGCTGACTGCCGCCTTGATGTCCTGCAGCTCCTTCATCAGCGCCTCGTCGATATGCAGACGGCCGGCGGTATCGAGGATCACGATATCATTGCCGTAGTCCTTCGCGTGTTTGATCGCTTCTTTGGCAATGGTGACGGGGTTTTCGGTACCCATCTCAAAGACCGGTACCTCCGCCTTCGCGCCGACGACCTTGAGCTGTTCGATCGCCGCCGGACGGTAGATATCGCAGGCGACCAGCATGGGTCGGTGATCCTGTGCCTTGAGGTATTTGCCCAGCTTGGCGGCGTGGGTGGTTTTACCGGCGCCCTGTAAGCCGCACAGCATGATGACGGTGGGCGGCTTGGAGGCGTAATCCAGACGCGCGTCCTCAGCGCCCATCAGGTTGACGAGCTCTTCGTTGACGATTTTGATGACCATCTGGGCAGGAGTCAGGCTCTCCATGACGTCGGCGCCGATGGCGCGTTCGGTAACGGTGTTGGTAAAGCCCTTGGCGACCTTGAAGTTAACATCGGCCTCGAGCAGCGCCAGACGAACCTCGCGCATCGCTTCCTTTACGTCGGCCTCTGTCAGCTTGCCCTTGCTTTTGAGCTTTTTGAACGCGTTATTCAGTTTATCGGATAAGCTCTCAAATGCCATTGCGGTCAACTCCTTTCAACCTGAACATCAATCGCTGTTTAGCTGCATCAAATCTTCTATCTGTTCGAGCAGCGGTGTGATATCGCCGCTCTCGGTGTGTTTGATTTTGTCGATCAGTCCGCGCACGGCTTCATCACGTTCCATACGCTGATGATAATCCCTGAGCAGCCCGAGCTTGCGCTCATATTCATAGAGCTTGCGCTCGGCGCGGGCTAAGGAATCGCGCACTCCCTGACGGCTGATATGCAGGATCTCGGCGA
>DGUQ01000044.1 GCA_002394725.1 Ruminococcaceae bacterium UBA4306 | reverse complement strand
TTGCCGCGGTCAGACAAAAATCTGCTCCGTCAAAACTCCGAAGGACTGAAAATGAGCAAGATTTCGAGCAAGTTTCGGTGCAGAAAGTTGATCGGGGTCCCCAAAAAGCCTGCTTTTTGGGGAAAGGACGAGCGGCGAAGCGATACGGTAACGGTCATACCTGACCGTTACCAATAAGCGCAGTCCGCGAGGACGCGCTGGCGCCTGCCAAGATTGATAAGCCGAAAATTGCCGAAATATTGCCATTTTCAGCAGGTTCGGATTATTCCTGTCACCCTAACCGCACCCATTTAATGAATCATTTTCCACTTTCAACTTTCCACTTTCCATTTTCCACTTTCAACTAAAAAAGCCTACCCTACAACTAATAGTAATAGGATAGGCTTAAAAATGCTGTCGTATTCTGTTTTACACGCGCGTCTTTTTCTTGAGATCGGACACTCGTTCCTTTTTGCATTGACTATTTTAAAGCATACGGTCGGAGCTCAGCCGCGAGGTAGAGCGAACCGCAGACAAAGATGTCATCACCGTAGGACAACGCCTTATCATATGCCTCACATGGATTTTCGATGACCTCGATATCGTCGCTCACACCGCCCAGCTTACGCGCCAGCTCAGCCGCAGGCAGTGCTCTGGGGTTGTCGATATCGGTCACGATAACGCGCTTGAACAGCCCGTCTAAAAGGCTCAGCGAGGAGCTGTCCTTGTCGGCGAGGATACCGATGATCAGGGTCTTGTCCCCCTCGGCATAATAGGTGCGCACCGCCGTCGCGAACGCCTGCAGCCCGTTGGGATTATGCGCGCCGTCGAGGATCACCGTGGGATTCTCACGCAGCTTTTCGAACCGCGCCGGATGATGGGTATGCTGTAAGCCATCTCGAATATTCTCCATTGTGATCTGCTTGCCGTGCTCCTTTCGCAGCACCTCGATGACCGCCAGCGCACAGCGCAGGTTATCGATCTGGTGCGAGCCGAGCAGCGGCAGGCACATCGGCATATCACGGTAGATAAAGCGCGTGCCGTCGCGATCCATCTCGGTGACGGTCAGGCGGATATCCTCGGCGCGGTAGAGCGTGTTGTGCTCTTGACGCGCCTTTTCCTCGATCACAGCGAACGCCTCACGCGGCTGAGGCGCGGTCACAGTGGTGCCGTAGCTTTTGATGATGCCTGCCTTTTGGAACGCCACCGCCTCGACGGTCTCGCCGAGGATGGCGGTATGGTCAAGGTCGATGCGCGTGATCACCGAGCACAGCGGAAACGGGATCAGGTTGGTGGAATCCAGCAGACCGCCCATGCCGACCTCACAGACAACGATGTCGCACGCGAGCTTTTTGAAGAGATAGAAGCTCAGAACGGTGATGAACTCAAATTCCGTGATGACGGTGCCCTGCTCATTGAGCTTTCTGAGCTTCGGCTCCAAGAAAGTGACCGCCTCGGAAAGAGTCTCTTTGTCGATCATCTGATTGTTGATTTGGATGCGCTCGCGGAAATCGACGATATACGGCGAGGTGAACAGCCCGACCTTGTAGCCTGCCTGCTGCAAAACGGAGCTGAGCATGGCACAGACAGAGCCTTTTCCGTTCGTGCCGGCAACATGGATGAAGGATTGTCCCAGCACCTCGGGAACGTTACGAAAGAGCTTTTTGACACGGTCAAGCCCCGGGCGTGAACCGAACTTGTCGAGTGAGTGAATGAATCGCAGGCTTTCTTCGTAATTCATGGGAATCCTCCTTTATCTTTGCCTCCCTTTACCAAAGGGAGCCTTTGTTTACATCAATTCTTTGTAGATATCATTCTTCTTGAGTCCTGCCATCGCCGCGGCTTGCTTGGCGGCTTCGGTGGGGCGCATACCGGCGTCGATCAGCTTCTGCGCATAGGCAACGGCGTCCGACAGCGTGATCTCGGATTGTTCTTCCGCCTTTTTTCCCTCTAAGACGAGGACGATCTCGCCCTTGAGCGATCCGTCGCCGTACTTCTCTGCCGCCTCTTTGGTGGTGGTGCGGATGATCTGTTCATGCACCTTGGTCAGCTCGCGCGCGATGGTGAGCCTGCGGTCGCCGAACGAAGCGTAAAAGTCCTGTAAGGTATGGGCGAGCTTATGCGGCGCTTCGTAAAAGATCATGGTGCGGCGCTCACCGAGCAGGCTCTCGAGGTGCTCCATCCGACTCTTTTTGTTCACGGACAAAAAGCCCTCAAAGGTGAAGCGCCCTGTCTCAAGGCCCGACACCGCCAGCGCGGAGATCACGGCGCTCGGACCGGGGACGACCACGGTCTTGATGCCTGCCTCTTCACACTGCTTGATCAGATCCTCGCCGGGATCGGAGATGCACGGCATCCCTGCGTCGGTGACGATCGCGCAGCTCTCACCGGCTAAAATGCGGTCGATGATCTTCTCACCCTTATCATGTTTGTTGTGCTCAAAATAGCTGATCATCGGCTTTTTGATGCCGAAGTGATTCAGCAGCTTGACGGTCACGCGCGTATCCTCGGCAGCGATGAAATCCACCTGCTCCAGCGTCGCGACCGCACGGGGCGACAGATCGCCCATGTTGCCGATCGGCGTACCGACCACGTATAGAATATGACTCATTTTATACCTTTCTTCATCCACAGACCTTTTGATTCTGTTGATAAAACCCTCCGCCCCTATCGGGGCACCTCCCTTAGGAATCATGATGTTCCTTATAGCTTCCGTAGATTTCTCTCATTTCGGGGGTAAAGCCGTTCTCATCCTCGATGATCAGCGTAGGCAGTACATCCATATAGCCCTGCTTTGCGCCGCGCTTTGCCTCGCACAAAAACAGCTTGGGCGCTTTAGCGACCCTGCCCTGTACCATGCGCAGGCGTTTTGGCTCCATGCCGTGGGCGCGCATTGTCGTGAGCACATCCGTCAGGCGTTCGGGGCGCTGACATAGGACGAACCGTCCGCCGAAACGGAGCAGTCGGCTTGCCGCCGCGCCAATATCATCGAGCGTACATTCCGTTTCATGCAGGGCGATCTTCTTCGCGTTTTCGGGGCTGAGGATCCCCGAGCCGCCGAGCTTATACGGCGGATTGCAGAT
>DGUQ01000063.1 GCA_002394725.1 Ruminococcaceae bacterium UBA4306 | reverse complement strand
ACCGAAACTTGCTCGAAATCTTGCTCATTTTCAGTCCTTCGGAGTTTTGACGGAGCAGATTTTTGTCTGACCGCGGCAAAACCACAGCGAACCCTGACGGGTTCGCGAGGATTTTAACAATGGGCAGGCGGAAATATGACCGTCAAAACCACGGTTCGGATTGTTTCTGTCACCCTATCCGTAATCAAAGCTTCTCTGTTTCCTTGAGCGCGAAGTACAGTGCCGCGGTGACGGCAAGCTCACGGATCCGCTCACGGTCGGCGTTGTTCTCGCCGAGGAGCATTTTCTCGGTATGCAGCCCCAGTTCGGTACTGATACCGATGTACACCAGCCCGACGGGCTTGTAGATCGTACCGCCCAAGGGGCCTGCGATACCGGTAGTGGAGATGCCGATGTCCGCGCCCGCGAGCAGACGGACGCCGCGCGCCATCTCAGCGGCAGTGCGGTCCGATACCGCGCCGTAGGTGGAGAGCGTTTCCTCACGCACACCGATGAGCTTGTGCTTGATATGGTTCGCGTAGGTGCACACGCCGCAGTCGAATACGCCCGACGCGCCCGACACCGAGGTGATTGCGCCGGAAACCAAGCCGCCCGTACAGCTCTCGGCAGTCGCGATGCGCTTTTTCATTTTGGTCAATGCCGCCACCAACAGCTCGGGCAGCTCCTTCTCTTCAATATGATCCTGAGCCAAAAGCTCCAATAATTCAGATGTTTTCATAGCAACCTCCGGGTTAATTAGGAATGAGGAATGAGGAATGAGGAATGGGGAATGAATAGGGAGGAATGACACGTACCTCTCTCATCCAACGATGCAAAACCGTGTGCTTTTTCTGTAGGGGACGACATTTATGACGTCCCGATCATTTCCGGTAAATAGCTTTATGATGCGAAGCATATCATATTTCAGATTATTCTGATTCCTCTTTCCTCATTATTATAAACCCTCTTCTTCCCTATTGCAATCATCCCGGAAATTTGTTAGAATTTGTTTACAAATAGATTGTCAAACCGTTGAACGGTTCGCAATGACAGTATTACGGAGATAACATGGCTTGGTTTTTCACGAATGACGCACTGACAACCGAATACTACACGATCACGGGTGAGGACGCGTCACATATTGCGCGGTCGCTCAGGATGAAGGTCGGTGAAGCGCTGACCCTCTGCACCCCCGACGGCAGACGGCACGAATGTGAGATCAGCGAGATCACGCGCGCCGATGTGACCGTGCATATTTTGAACTCCACCGAATGTGAGCAGGAGCCCGATGTACATGTCAATCTGTTCATCGCGCTGATGAAGGGCGACAAGATCGACGATGTGGTGCAAAAGGCGGTCGAGCTGGGCGCGTGCGAGATCACGCCGTTCCTCAGCGCGCGTTGCATTTCACGCCCCGACGCAAAGGTTCTTAATAAAAAACTCGCCCGATGGCAGAAAATCGCTGATAACGCTGCGTCCCAATCGCGCCGCGGCGTCATCCCCCATGTGAACCCCTGCATCAATCTGCGCGACATTCCCGAAGCAGTCAGCAACACGGACACGTCCGTCGTCTTTTACGAATGCGGCGGTGAAAAGCTCAGCGCGTTGATTCGGGACAAGGTCAAATCACTCGCGCTGATCACCGGCTCGGAGGGCGGATTCGAGCAGGAGGAGATCGATTATCTCACGCAAA
Organism: Ruminococcaceae bacterium UBA4306; assembly: GCA_002394725.1. Classification (GTDB taxonomy): domain Bacteria; phylum Bacillota; class Clostridia; order Oscillospirales; family Acutalibacteraceae; genus Ruminococcoides. The sequence continues at coordinate 1,814 of DGUQ01000063.1, read as the reverse complement.
ACGGCGTCAAGGTCGCCACGCTGGGCAAACGCATCCTGCGCGCCCAGACCGCGCCCGTCGCGGCACTCTGCGCGGCAATGCTGTTGACAGGGAATTTGGAATAATATCAGAGATCACTAATATCGGAGGTATATGATGTTAGGCTTTATCTGCGCTCTCGGCATCGAGGTCGAGGGCATTGTCAATAGGATGGACAACAAAGAAGCAACCGCTATCGCCAAGATCACTTACTACAAGGGAACCATCTTCGGCAAGGAGGTCGTATGCTGTGAGTGCGGCGTAGGCAAGGTCAATGCCGCGATGAGCACCCAGATCATGATTGACGCCTTTCACCCTGACGTCATCATCAACAGCGGTATCGCCGGCTCGCTGTCGGGTGATATCCGAATCGGCGATATCGTGATCTCCGACGACTGCGTCCAGCACGATATGGACGGTACCGAAATGGGCGATCCGCTCGGTCAGGTACAGTTCAATGACGAATTGCGCACCTACTTCCCTGCCGATCAAGCGACCGCCGACAAGCTCGCCGCCGCGTGCCAAACCATCGACGGCGTCAGCGTGTTCCGCGGACGGATCGCCTCGGGCGACGTCTTTATCGCCGCTCGTGATCGCCGTCGCCGTATCGCGGATCACTTCAACGCGATCGCGTGTGAGATGGAGGGCGCCGCGGTTGCCGTCGTATGCTATCGCAACGACATCCCCTTCGCGATCCTGCGCAGTATCTCGGACGACTTCGACGACAATGAATACATGGACTTCATGCAGTTCCGCACAGTCGCCGCCAAACGCTCGATCAAGGCGATCGGGGAATTTATCAAAACAGTATGATCCGACAAACGATCAAACGCCGCGTACCAACCGTTGGTACGCGGCGTTGTTGTATGGATGGATTTATTCATCAAATACCCAATACTGGGTACCGGACGCGGAGATCTGCGACATCGTAAAGGATTCGCCGACATAATGGTTGCCGCCGTTGGGATCATAGACAATGATCCTGCCGGATGAAGTCACGCCCGCGAGCACGATGAAGTGACCGCCTCTGGTAAATATTCCGGCGCTTTGGGCGCTGATGACATACTTGCCCTGTTTGAGCGCGGATACGACAGCGCTCGTATCATTGGCGCCGAGCTGACGCTCCAGCGTGATGCCGAAGCGCTTGGACGCCTCGGAAAAGTAGTCCCAGCGTGTGCCGACATTATAGACATAATACTTGTTGCCGCACCAGCTGACAGCATCCACGGGCGTGATCTGTCTGCCCTTGATGGTAGAAGCCACCATGGCAAAGCAGGTGGGGCCGCAGCCCGACCACGCGATGGTATCGTCGCCGTAGGGATAGTCGTAATCCGTCTGGTCGTAGTAGAAGAAGTCCGGCGCGTCGCCAATCACCATGATGATGAAGCCGCTCGGATCAAAGCCGCTGTAGAATGCGGTTCCGGCGTTATTGATGACTCTGACCGTGTAGGTATAGGTGCTGCCGGCAGATACGTCGGTATCCGTATAGCTGTTGGCGCTTGTATCACCGAGCCTGCGCCACGAGCCGTTGACCCTCTTGTATACACGATAACGAGAAGCGCCGTTCGGCTTGCTCCACGTGAGCGTCACATGGTCATAGTCGGTATCCGTATCGATCAGCTTGGGAGCGGACACATAGTAAGCGCTCACGCCTGTCGTATCGCAGTCGGAGGTGAACGCTGTGCCGTCGGCGTTGATACAGCGCACGGTATAGCGGTAGGTATGTCCGGACGCCACATCGGTGTCGATCACGGAGTTATCGGTGGTCTCTGTCAGCTTTGTCCAGCCGCGGCTGC
>DGUQ01000174.1 GCA_002394725.1 Ruminococcaceae bacterium UBA4306 | reverse complement strand
AAAGCGTTTAATGGATACTTAGTATAAAAGGAGAGAAGATAGCATGAAACGTACAATGGCAATGATCATCTGTCTGTTGCTTGCGGTATTGTTCGCAGGTTGCTCACAGAGCGCAGGAACCAATCCGCAGAATAACGAAAAACCGAGTGAAACGACAGAAGAGAAAGGTACAGGTGAAAGCACAGTGCAAACAGGAAGCTATACAACGCAGGAGATCAAATGCCCGAACGGCGCTTATCAGATCTACGGAATCGCCTATATCCCCAACGACGGCAAGGAGAAGCATCCACTGATCATCTTCTCTCACGAGCTGGGCAACAGTCACACCTCCGGCGTCGGTTACGCGGAGCGGCTCTCTCAGATCGGCTACGCGGTGTATGTGTTTGATTTTTACGGCGGTACGGTCGGAGGAAATCAGACCGGAGGCAATAATACCGAGATGTCAGTGATGACCGAGGTCTCGGATCTGGAAGCGGTTCTCAAAACCGCAAAAACATGGGACTTTGTCGACACGGATAACATCATCCTGATGGGCGGCTCCCAAGGCGGCGCTGTAACCGCGCTGACAGGCGTTCGTTATCAGGACGAGATAGAGGGTATGATCCTGCTCTATCCCGCGCTCAGTCTGTTCAGCGATATCCACGAGCGTTTCAGCGATCTTGACAGCGTACCTGAGCAGTATGATATGTTCGGCGGTTGGATCACGGTCGGCAAGAAGTACGCAGCGGATGTCTGGGATATCGACCCTTATCAGGAACTGTCGCGATATCAGGACAAGGTCTTGCTGCTGCACGGCGACAAGGATAATTCGGTAGATATCTCATATTCGGATCGCTTGTCAAAGGTGCTCCCGAATGTAGAATACCATGTCATCTCCGGCGGCGGTCATGAGTTCTTCGGACAGCCGTTTGAGGATGCGGTGAATCATATCACAAGCTGGTTAGAGAATAACAAATAAGATGATAAGGAGCGACAAATGAAGCATATCGTCATTATTTCAAGCAGTATCCGCAATAAAAGCAATTCCGAGCTCCTCGCTCAGCAGGCGCTGCAGGGAGCGCTTGAAAGCGGAAATCATGCAGAGTTGATTACATTAAAGGATAAAGATATCCGATTTTGCAAGGGTTGTCTTGCCTGTCAAAAGACGATGAAATGCGTCATCAAGGATGATGTGAGCGAGATATTGGAAAAGGTCAAATCAGCGGATACCGTCGTATTTGTTACGCCGATCTACTACTATGAGCTCAGCGGTCAGCTCAAAACCCTGCTCGACCGTTTGAATCCGCTCTATCCGCAGGAATACCGCTTCCGCGACGTGTATCTGATGACGACCTCTGCCGAGGAGGGCGATGAAGTCGTTGAGACGGCAGTCGGCGGCTTGAAGGGGTGGATCGCGTGCTTTGAAAAAGCTCGTTTTGCGGGTATGTTCAACGGCGGCGGCGTTAATGACGCGAACGAGGTGAGTGGGCGAGAGGATATGTTGAAAGCTGCCTATGACTTCGGCAAAGCGCTGTAACAGACGGGTGACAGCATAAAAAGAATCTTTCATTGGAGATATGGATAACGGTAGCATGCTTTCAATTATTGACGAACTATTGCTCCGTGTTGTGACGTCCATATCCGAGAATGTCCCGAGAACGATTTGATTCAGCCGATATACGACGGGGAGAATATATTAAAGTATTATTCCGCCTTTAACCGTGACGGTGATCGGAATGTTTTAGATGTAACATCGATTTAACGGTATCGATTGGAATACCTTGCCCTGTCGATTAATGGATAATTAAGTGAGAATCACACAGTCGCCCATGTTTTTTCGTGGGCGGCTTTTCTATTGATGATCATGCCATTTTAAGGAATAACACTCTATATTTGCATGTTGCTCTTAATGATCTGAAAGTGCCTTCGTTCTGTACTGGGGCTTATCTCGGTCGATTACTTGCAATTTTGACGTCAGGGTGTATAATGAATTGTGTATTTTCCGTTTAATGACGGATCATGGCAGGAGGTTTGTATGAAAAAGTTCAGAGAATGGATAAGCATCCAGGTTGCACAGCATCCGAAGCGTGTCGTATTGGTCTTGATCATCTTGTTCAACGTGCTTTTTATCACGCTGTCCGCGGCGTTGATCAGCGCGCTTTCTCTGCGCGGAACAGAGAAAATGAATTTCTTCCACGCCGCGTATTATACGGTGACGATGATTCTTGACGCGGGATGTATTGAGTCTGTCATCAAGGATATCGGCACCACGGGCGTAGCGTTGACCATCACCTGTCTGTCGGTTATCATCATCGGCATGATTACCTTCTCAGGCGCGGTGATCGGTTATTTGACCAACATTCTCAACGATTTTATCGAGAAAGCGAACGCGGGCAATACGCGGCTCTATCTATCCGATCACACCGTCATCCTGAACTGGAATGCCCGAGCGCCCGAGATCGTCAACGATCTTCTTTACAGCGATAATAAGGAAACGGTTGTGGCACTGGTCAAATCGGGCAGTGATGACATTAAAAAGGAGATCGAAGAAAGACTCCGGCTCACGATCGCAAAAGAGAATGCCGCTGTTATGAAAAAAGCAGAGAAGATGGGCTTTTTTGCCCGTTGGCGTTATCTCAAAAATAACAAGCTCGACAATAACGTTACTTTTATTGTCATCGAAGGAAACATCTTCTCCCGAATACAGCTCAAGGATATCAGAATCGACTTGGCGAAAGCCGTCATTATCCTGAGTAACGATCCGTCGGATTCAGTCGGCGAGGACGGTCACTCAGATGAGGGCAATCCTCAGGCGGTTAAGGCGTTGATGCAGGCAGCGGATATTATATCGGCAGGCAACGCCGCGCGTCACCGGAATATCATCGTTGAGATCACCGATATATGGACTTATGATATCGTTCAGCGGATCATCAACGGGAAAGAGCTCGGAGAAAAATGCAATATCGTCATGTTCCATGTTGAGAAATTTCTCGGTCAGCTGCTGGCTCAATTATCGATCTCGCCTGAAATGACGCCTGTATACGACGACCTGTTCTCCAACAAGGGAGCGGCGTTCTATACTGAGCCTGTGCGGATCAATGATGAGATCGGCTATATCCGCGATTATCTCGCGACGCACAGGAACGCTGTCCCTCTCACGTGGCTGACCCATAACGGCGAGAGCTGCTTTTGCTATGTGGCAGATAATCAGAGGGATGTTAACTACAAGTGTACGCCCACAAACCCGGGCTATCGTGTAGAGCTGAACAACACGCAAGGCGAATGCAAAAGAGTGATTATGATAGGTCACAACAGTAAGCTGGAAGAGATCATGAGCTGCTACGAAGCCTATCTTTCCTGTCAGTCCCATGATCAGCAGAACAACCTGCTGAAAGTGACCGTGATCGATGACGCCGACAGCATCAAACGGATGGATCATTACCAACGCTATCCCTTTGTTGAAGAAGTTGTAGAATTGGATATGTATCATATTGATAATACCTTTGATACGATCAGTCGTCTGTTTACTGATACGACAGAGGATATTAATATCCTGATCCTCTCCGATGATACGGAGCTTGATGAAAATGTCGATTCCTCCGCTTTGATGTTCTTGGTTTATATTCAGGATCATATCAAGGAAATGCTTCACAAGTACCCCGACAAGGACAAAAACAGGATCAAAACGATCGTGGAGATCACAGACCCGAGGCATTATGATATCGTCAAGGGCTACCATATGGTCGACGCGGTCATCAGTAACCGCTTTACGGGCAATATTATTACGCAGATAGGAGAAAAAGAGTCGATCTATGATTTTTATGAGGATTTGCTCGGCTTTTCTCAGGATCGATCGGGTAAGCAAAACAAGAAGCCGCAGTTGAAAAAGGTCTCGTCCTTCTTTAAGGAAACGCCTGCTCCTTGCACGGCTTACGATTTGGTGCGCGCCGTCTTTGAAGCGTCCGTTTCATCCGCCGGAGCAGCGGAAAAGCAATATCTCGCGTTGGTTCTCGGCTATGTCAAACCCGGCGGCGAAACCGTTGTGTTCAGCGGCAATTTGTATGAAATTCACGTTTCACTTGAAGCGGAGGACAAGGTGATTGTATATTCCGATGTTGTTTGTCATCCCGACTGATAGCATACCGATCAAGGGCTTGTTGTACGGCAAGCCCTTTTTGCCTGTCGAAATAAGACCATATATGAGCAGTCGCTTTCCAAAGCTCTCTTTGGGAAAGGGTACCCCCATGGGGGTATGTCCGCAAAGCAGACAAAAGGGGAGCCGCTTCCGGCGACTGAGAGGATGGAGCTTGACTCCAGCCTCTTTTTTTAAACAAGGTATTGACATTGTGTCAGAATAGGTGTAAAATAATGTTACTGACATTGTGTCAGAATACATTGAACAGGTGATAATATGCCCAAGGGTTCTCCCGAATTGACCAACGCGCGCAAGGAAGAGATCATCAACGCGTGCAAAGCGTTGTACAAGGATATGAGCTTCAAGGAGATCACGATCATGAAGATCGCCGACGCGACCTCCTTTTCCCGTGCGTCGATCTATAATTATTTTGAAACGAAGGAAGAGATCTTTCTTGCAATCTTACAGAAGGAATACGAGCTGTGGGTCAATCAACTCAACAGCATCATCGACAGCAATGAGAACATGACAAAGGACGAGCTCGCCAAAGCATTGGCGGCTTCACTGGAAGAGAGAAGGCTTTTGCTCAAGCTGATGAGCATGAATCACTATGATATGGAGGAGAACAGCCGCGAGGAACGCTTGTGTGAGTTCAAGGTCGCCTACGGCAGCTCGCTCCATGCGGTCGACAGGCTTCTTCAAAAGTTCTGTCACGATATGGACGAGGCGGCTCGCCGTGAGTTCCTATACTCCTTTTTCCCGTTTATCTACGGTATCTATCCCTACACGGTCGTGACCGAAAAGCAGAAAAACGCGATGAAAACCGCAGGGGTCGGCTATGTGTATTACTCCATTGAGGAGCTTGCCTACAACTGCGCAAAAAAGCTTTTGGAAGGATAAGAGATAAGGAGTAACAGGATGAAGTATACGAAACTCGGCAACTCGGATTTGAGCGTCTCCCGTATCTGTATGGGGTGTATGGGCTTCGGTGATCCGGCACGCGGTCAGCATAGCTGGACGATCGATGAAGCGCACACAAGAGAGATCGTCAAACGCGGTCTGGAGCTCGGCGTGAACTTCTATGATACCGCGATCGCGTATCAGAGCGGTACCAGCGAGCAGTATGTCGGCAGGGCGCTGCGTGATTTTGCGGATCGTCAGGATGTCGTCGTCGCGACCAAGTTCCTGCCCCGTACACCGCAGGAGATCGCGGACGGCATTAGCGGACAACAGCACATTGAGCATATGATCAACACCAGCCTTGCAAATCTCGGTATGGACTATGTCGATCTGTATATCTATCATATGTGGGATTGGAACACGCCGATCGAGGATATCCTCGACGGTCTCAACCGTGTGGTAAAAGCAGGCAAGGCGCGCTATATCGGTATCTCCAACTGCTTTGCGTGGCAGCTCGCCAAGGCGAACGCGATCGCCGAAAAAGAGGGCTTTGCCAAGTTTGTTTCCGTACAGGGGCACTATAACCTGATTTTCCGTGAGGAAGAGCGCGAGATGGCGCCGTTCTGCTATGAGGAAAATATCGCGATGACGCCCTACAGCGCGCTCGCGAGCGGCAGATTGTCCCGTAAGGCAGGACAGAGCGGTACAAAGCGTGCCGCCGAGGACGCTTACGCCAAGTTCAAATATGACGCGACCGCTCAGCAGGACAGCGTTATCATCAACCGCGTCGCCGAGCTTGCCGAACAGCACGGCGTGACCATGACGGAGGTTTCTCTGGCATGGCTGCTCACCAAGGTAACGTCTCCCGTCGTCGGCGCGACTAAGCTGCACCACATCGAGGGCGCGGCAAAGGCGGTCGAGCTTAACCTGTCCGATGATGAGCTCGCGTATTTAGAGGAACCGTATATTCCACATCCGCTTGCCGGAGTGATGGCACAGAATAAACGAGAAAACGCAAAAGAAAAACACGTCTGGACAACAGGCGACCAAAGAATCAATCAGGAGGTATGATGATGAAAAAAACAAACAAGATGATGAGAGTGACAGCATTACTGATGATGGCGGTATTCCTGCTTTCTCTCGCCGCGTGCGGCAGTAAAACTAACACCGCCGAAACACAGGCTCAGCCGGCGCAAAACCCGACCGCAGCCGAGACTAAGGCGGCAGACGCGCAGCAGAGTGAAACGACCGCAAACACCGCCGATACCGCGACAGAGGCTGTGTCAAGCGGCAATAAAACACTGGTGGTCTATTTTTCCGCCACAGGTACTACCAAGGGTGTGGCGCAGAATATCGCCAACGCGACCGGCGCGGATACCTATGAGATCCTCGCGGCACAGACCTACACCGAGGCGGATCTGAACTGGAACGATAAGAGCAGCCGTACCACGACCGAGCAGAACGACAAGAGCGTCCGTCCCGAGATCGGCAGTGAGAAGATCTCACTCGACGGCTACAGCACGATCTACATCGGTTATCCCATCTGGTGGGGCGAGGAGCCGCGCATCATGGACACCTTTGTGGAGAGCTATGATTTCACCGGCAAGACGATGATCCCGTTCTGCACCTCCGGCGGCTCCGGTATCGGATCGAGCGGCAAGAATCTTGAACAAAACGCCGGCACCGGCAAATGGATCGAGGGCGAACGCCTGAGCGCCGATACCGATATCGCGGCGTGGATCAAAGGTCTGAATCTTTCATAATCACACTATCAGTTAAAAGGAGAAGCACCATGAAGAAACAATTAGTCGCCTATTTTTCGGCAAGCGGCACCACCGCGCGTGTCGCGAAGGATCTGGCAAAAGCGGCAGGCGCCGATCTGTATGAGATCAGACCCGAGACGCCGTATACAAGAGCCGATCTTAACTGGCAGGACAAAAATTCCCGCAGTTCCTTAGAAATGTGGGATAAAAATTCGCGACCCACGCTTGCGGATCGCGATGCGAATATTGCGGAGTATGATACCGTTTTTGTCGGCTTCCCGATCTGGTGGTATGTCGCTCCGACGATCATCAATAGCTTCTTGGAGGCGTATGATTTCAGCGGTAAGAAGATCGTGCTATTCGCCACCTCGGGCGGTTCGGGCTTCGGCAAGGCGGTCGCGGGATTACAGCCCAGCGCGCCCGACGCTGAGATCGTCGAGGGCGCCTTACTCAACGGCAGACCGAATGAAGCAAAACTCAAGGCGTTTGCCGAGAAGTATTGATCAGCCGTTGATCGGCTCGGCAGCCTGTTTACCGAGTCGGTCGATGAACAGCTGAGAGATGACCGACAGCTTTTGATCCCGTTTCCAGATCAATGTCGGCTTGACGGAGATCTCGGGGGAGAGGGGTCTGAAGCACAGCGGAGAACGCTCTGAGGTATCGACTAGCTGATCGAACGAGATCGCGCAGCCGATCCCGTCCTCCACCATCAACGACGCGTTATAGATCAGGTTATAGGTAGCGGCGATCCGCAAATGCCTGACCTGCGCGCTGTTGAAGAGCTGAAGACCGTTCGCGCGTGAGACGATCAGCGGTCGATGGTACAGATCCTTGACCGTGACCACGTCCTTTGCGGCAAGGTCGCAATCCCTGCGCATGATCACGCCGAAGATCTCGCGATCGCTCGACGTCAGGTAGTGATAGGCTTCCTTGTCGAAATCGGTAAAGATCAGCGCAAAGTCGAGCAAGCCGCGGTCGAGCCGATCCTTCAGATCCTCGGTATCGCCGCTGACGATGTTCAGTCGGATATTAGGATACTGATCCTTGAGCTCCTTGAATACCGCCGTGACGCGCCTCATAGAGCGTGATTCACCTGCTCCAATACTCAGATTTCCTGCAATGTCGTTCTTGACCTCGCTGATCTCGCTTTCGGTCAGCTCTACTAACTGCATCATTTCACTTGCGCGTTTGCGCAGGATCAGCCCCTCCTCGGTCAGCTCGATCCTGCGCTTTCCGCGTATAAAGAGGGTCACGCCGAGCTCCTCCTCCAGATCCCTGAGCTGGCGTGATAACGACGGCTGCGAGAGATGCAGCGATTGTGCCGCGGCAGAGATGTTGCCCTCTCTTGTCACCGCCAAAAAGTATTGTAATACACGAAATTCCATATGATCACCTCAATTGGATTATACATTAAATTACCATGCTTGTAAAGTATAATCAACTATTTAATATAAGTATTTGCTATTTATATATCTTTTTATTATAATGGAATCATCAAATAGAAAAAGGAGCGATCACGATGATGAAAACTGCCGATTTAAAACTGACACGGGAATGGGACAAGACGTTCCCGAAAAGCGACAAGGTCGATCACAGCAAAGTGACCTTCATCAACCGTTACGGTATCACCCTGGCGGCTGATCTGTATCTGCCGAAGAACGCCGAGGGCAAGCTGCCTGCGATCGCGGTTTGCGGACCGTTCGGCGCTGTCAAGGAGCAATGCTCCGGACTCTATGCCCAGACAATGGCTCAGCGCGGCTTTTTGACGATCGCGTTCGATCCTTCCTTCACCGGTGAGAGCGGCGGTATGCCCAGATACATGGCTTCTCCCGATATCAACACCGAGGATTTCCAGGCGGCGGTCGATTTCCTGTCCTGCCATGATCAGGTCGATCCCGATCGCATCGGCATCATCGGTATCTGCGGATGGGGCGGCATGGCGATGAACGTCGCGGCGCTTGATACCCGTATCAAGGCGACGGTCGTGTCCACTATGTATGACATGACGCGCGTCAATGCCAACGGTTATTTTGACGAAGAGGATAGTGAAGCACAGCGCTTTGAGAAAAAGACCGCGCTGAATAACCTGAGAACCGCCGAATATAAAAAAGGCGCGTATTCGCGCGGCGGCGGTTGCGTCGAGCTCCCCGTGCCCGAGGAGCTGCCGTTCTTTGTCAAGGACTACAGCGAATATTACAAGGGCAGAGCCTATCACGAGCGTTCTCTCAACTCCAATGAGGGCTGGAACACCATCGGCTGTCTGTCCTTTATGAATCAGCCGATCCTCAAATACAGCAACGAGATCCGCTCCGCTGTTTTGGTGATCCACGGGGAAAAGGCACATTCCTGCTACTTCGGCAAGGACGCGTATCAGAACATGATCACCGACAGCAGCTACACCGACAACAAAGAGCTGATGCTCATCCCCGACGCGGTGCACACCGATCTGTACGACAATGTAGACGTTATCCCCTTTGATAAGATGGAAGAATTCTTCGGGAAGATGTAAGATGAAGACAGAGGAATTTATCCGGATTATGGACAGCGGCGCCGAGGTGCAGGCAGGAAGCGACGTCCATCTGCACATGACGATGCTCAGCAACGAGGCGATGAAGATCACCGCACAGCTGAATAACGCCTATCACACGCCCGAAGAGATCGGTGTGTTGATGGAGGAGCTGACAGGCAAGCCCTTCCCCGAGGGCGCGTATATGTTCCCTCCGTTCTTTACGGACTGCGGCAGGAATCTGACGCTCGGCAAGCATGTGTTCATCAATGCCGGCTGTCAGTTTCAGGATCAGGGGGGTATCACCATCGGTGACGGCACCCTGATCGGTCCCAAGACCGTGATCGCTACCCTGAACCATCATATGGATCCCGACAAGCGCGCGAATCTGATCCCCAAGCCGGTCAAAATCGGCAGCAAGGTCTGGATCGGTGCGAATGTGACTATCCTGCCGGGGGTCACGATCGGCGACGGCGCCGTCGTCGCGGCAGGCGCGGTCGTGAACAGGGACGTCGCGCCAAATACGGTGGTCGGCGGCGTGCCGGCAAAGTTTATCAAACCCATCGAAACGCAGGGGTGAATGATATGAAACAATTGATAGGAATACTATTGTGTATCATCATGATAGCGGTATTGACGGGCTGCGGTAAAGCAAGCGATACCGCGTCAGACGCGACAAAGGATACCGTGAGCGCGACGCAAATGCCGACTTCGGCAAGTGAAGCGCCTACACAGGCGGCAACGGCTGCCCCGACGCAACCTCCGCAAGCGGCAAAAGCAACCGAGGAGCCGTGGGAGAATCCGCCCACACAGGCTGAGGAGGTACAGCAGGAAAAGGTGCTCGAGATGAAGATCGACGGCACCCCTGTCACTGTTGCGTGGGAGGATAATGAGGCTGTAGCGGCGCTGAAGGAGTATTGCCGTGATCAGATCCTGACCATCCCTATGTCGATGTACGGCGGCTTTGAGCAGGTCGGCTCCATTGGCACGACCCTGCCTCGGAACGATGTGCAGACGACAACACAGTCGGGCGATATCATGCTTTATTCGGGCAATCAGCTCGTCGTGTTTTACGGCTCCAACGACTGGGCATATACACGGCTCGGACATATCACCGACAAATCGCAGGATGAGCTCACCGCGTTGCTTTCCAACGGAGATATTTCGATCTCCCTCGAATACTAATTGCCATTGCGAAAAGATGACCTGCGTGTCAGCTCTGTGGCAACCTCAACCGATACAGGAGGTACAATATGAAAAAACTGATGATGACAGCGGCGGCATTATTACTGGTCTGCATGATGCTGATGACCGCTTGCTCTAACCAAAATAAAACCGAAAGTGAAACGACCGCGAGCCAAGCCGCCACAACTGCCGCGAGCCGCGCAACCGCGGATCAGGCATATGATCCCTATACCGAGGAAAACCGCTATGATATCCCTGATTCCATGTTTGAGAAGAGGGACGGCGTCGATTACGGTACCCTGCACAAGGATGTGACCTACTATTCGACAGTGGCAGGAGATAACAAACAGGTCAACGTCCTGCTCCCTGCAGGCTATGATGAGAGCAAGAGCTATCCCATCACCTATGTGTATCACGGCTTCGGCGGCGATCACAACACCCATCTCGACACCGATTCTTATCTGGTGCATCTGTACGGCAACATGCTGCATGACGGCTTGACAAAGCCCCAGATCATCGTCGGTATGGATATGTACACCGATAAGCTTGCCGACAAGGAGAGCAAGTCGGATGAAGAACTGCGTTTTATCTATGACAAGGCGATCGAGGAGACGGCGGTCGATCTGATGCCCTTTATCGAAAAGACCTATGCCGTCAAGACCGGCAGAGAGAATACCGCGATCGCCGGTATGTCCGAGGGCGGCGCAAAGTCACTTTGCACAGGCTTTCAGTGGCTCGATAAGTTCGGCTATATCGGCGGCTTTGCTCCCGATACGGGCGTTATCCCCACCGAATACTATAAGGGAACCTTCTGGAACACTCCTGTCTTTGAAAAGTTCCCTCAGCCGACAGCGGAGAACACGCCGTACTATCTGTATATGACGGTTGGCTCCGAGGATCCGTGGAACATCGACTGTACGCTCTATTACCGCGATCAGCTCAATGAAATGGGCGTGAGGAACCAGACGGATTACGTCGAGGGCTTCGGTCATGATGAGACGTTCTGGCGTCAGTGCTTCTACAACTTCCTGCATAAGATATTCTGAATCTGTACTCCCTAAAAATGGGTTACGACATGGGAATCTCAACCGATTTAAAACAAAGCTCTGAATATTATTAAGTATAAAGTAAGAAGGCTCCTTTTGGTAAAGGGAGCCTTCTTTACTTAATGACATTATTCTTTTGATTGCGTTATGCTTATGCTGTTGCTTTGTGGGGTTGGAGCTTGCGCTTTTCGATCTCTTTGTC
>DGUQ01000026.1 GCA_002394725.1 Ruminococcaceae bacterium UBA4306 | reverse complement strand
CCTCGTCGCTCAGCTCGATCCTGTTATTGTCCTCGTCAATGACGTTGAGCATATGCTTGGGATTATGTATGATATCGAGCGTAACGGTATCGCCGCCCATGCTGATTCCGCACAGGCTTTCCCAGTCGCCGCCGATCTCCTCGTACAGCTCCTTTGACTTTTTGAGATCGGCGTCGTCAATGAGATTGACCTTTGTGGTGTAGTCGGAAATATCCTTGTCAAGCAGCTCCAAAAAGCCGGACATGGTGTCGCGCATCCCCAAGCCGCCGACCATCAGCACCATACAGCCGACGATGCCGAACAAGGTCATCGCCGAGCGGCTTTTGTGACGACTGAGATCGCGGATATTCCACTTTGTTCCGAAACGGAGCTTATCCCAAAAGCGGAAGCGCTCAAAGAGGATTTTCCGCATCTTTTTCGGTGAGTACGGACGCAGCGCGTCAGCGGCGGTGCCTTTTAACTGCTGTCTGACGGAAAGATAACTGATCAGCGTCAGCAGTAATACAGTACCGATCAACACCGGATAGCAAAACCCCGGTATTACCGCGCTCCAATCGGGCATATCAAAGTAGGTGCCCATCATACCGTCCTCGCTCATAATCAGCTTGCATACGCCGTAGCCGAGCGCGATTCCCAAGCCCGCGCCGAACAAGCCGATAAATAAGCCGTAAGAGGTGTAATGACGAAGTATTCTGCGGTTTTTAAAGCCGAGTGCCTTCAGCGTCCCGATTTGTGTTTTTTCCTTGGTGGCGATGCGGTGCATAGTCGTTACCATCGTGAGAATGGCAATGGCAAGGAAAAGCACGGGCAATACGGAGCCCATCGTTTTTCCTTCCTCCGCTTCGCCCATAGCCTCCTTGTAAACGACGTGATCGTCCTTCGGCGTTACCATGATCGTTCTGCCGAGCGCGGTTTTTATCTTGTCCTCCAGTGCTTCCTTTGATAAGCCTGAGAGCAGATTGACCTGCGCGAACACCTTGTCAGCCGCATCGCTCAGCATTTCGTCTGTAACAAACAGCTTTGTCAGGCTTTCGTCAATGAATTCCTCGGGAACATTCGATTTCTTCAACTCATCGGCAAAATCGCTTTTTATCTTATCCTCTAAAGCCGAACGCAGCTTTTTGGGAGAGATATAGGCGTAGCCGTAGGTGTTGTAATCGGGCATCATCTGGTTTTTGTCTGCGACGCAGATCATATGCTCGCCTGATTTGATCAGCCCGACGATCTTACCGCTGATTTCCGTTCCCTGAAATTCGAGCACAAGCTCGTCTCCGATTTGGTAATCATTTGCGGCTGCGAATTTATCGCTCAGCCAAAAGCCGTCGCCGTTTTCATCATACTCGGCGCCCTGCGTTACAAGGAAGGTGCTGACAGAGTTATTCTCGCTTACATCAAGCGCAAGACTTTTGTTCTTTTCGCCTTTGATATCAAGATTGACGGACAGATAGCGCGTCGCCGCGTCAACGCCTTCCATGGCGCTTATCTTATCTAAGTCCTCTTTGGTAAAGCCTTTTTCCGAATACAGGCGGTAGTCGGCATATTTGGTCTGCTCAAAGAATTTTCCCGTATCGACCTCGATGGTTTTCCACTCCATATTGAAGCCGAGGAACATTCCGATGCCGAGCGTGATCATCAGGATCATCGAGATGAACTGCGCCTTGTAGCCCCACGCGGTTCGAAATAATTTGCGCGTCAGCATCACCATTCCACCTCGTCGGCGCTCAGCGGATTTTCCTGTTCATCGATCGAGCGTATTTTACCGTTTTTTACACGGATCACCACGTCAGCCATTTTTGCGATGCTTTGATTATGTGTCACGATCACGATCGTCTTTCCGTAATCTCTCGCCATGCCGAGCAGGAGCTTTAATACCATCACGCCGGTCTCGGAGTCGAGAGCGCCCGTAGGCTCGTCGCACAGCAGGATTTTCGGATTTTTGGCAAGCGCACGCGCGATAGAGATCCTCTGCTGTTCTCCGCCGGACAGCTCTGACGGAAAATTGTGAAGATGGTCGGATAGTCCTACCTCGGCGATCATTTGCTTTGCGTCAAGCGCGTTGGGGGTGATCGTCGACACAAGCTCTACGTTTTCGTATACGGTCAGCGTAGGGATCAGATTATAAAACTGAAAGACAAACCCGACCGTCGCCGCGCGGTAATCGGCGAGCTCGTTGTCGGACAGGGTGCTGATATCCCTGCCGTTGACGGTGATCTTCCCTTCTGTTGGGCTGTCAAGTCCGCCGAGCAGATTGAGCAGCGTGCTTTTGCCGGCTCCCGAGGGGCCGAGAATGACGACGAACTTTCCCTCATCCAGTGAAAAGCTGACCTGGTCGAGCGCTTTGAGCTCGTGGTCGCCGCTTGTGTATGTTCTTGTTACGTTCTCAAATTGTACGATCGACATGTCATTTTCTCCCAAAGAACGAAAAACGTTTCTTCTCATAAGGCTCTGATCTCATCTCCAAAACCCGGTAGCCCGTCTTGCCGATCGCTTCACGCAAGGCCTTTTCGTCAAGCGGCTCATCGCTGATGATCTCCGTCGTCCCCTTTGCGTGTGAGGAAGCGACCTTTTTGATCTTAAAGCTCTGACGAACCGTATCGTTGATATGGCTCTCACACATACCGCACATCATCCCGTCGATCATAAGTGTTGTTTTTATCATGATAACCTCCTATTCGGCAACCGCTAATTGTGTGAGCGGCTTGCCGGCGCACCATTGCTTTTTATAAATTCCGGTGCATTTTTTATATCGCTCAAAGAGCTTTTGCGCTTTTTTCTCGTCCGAGTAGACCTTCCAGTAACCTACGCACTTTGCGCCGCAGGCGTTATTTTCGATAAACCCTTTGACGTCATCGACAGGATACCCCAGAAACAGTCCGATCTCGTGAGGGAACTCATCGCCCTCGCCGAGCCGCTTTATCAACCGCGCAAGGCAGCTTCCGCAATTCTGCGTGCAATACCCACGCTGCGAGAGCAGTTCATCCGCTTCTTTGCTTTGAACATCGGGCAACAGCCGTGAAGGTCGGTACGCGTAGATCAAAACCTTCCTGTTTTTGAAACGGAGCGGCATAAAGCGTACTCCCTTGTTTCTTAAAGAAATATTAAGCTCTCTTAAAAACGCATATACCTCGTTTTTGCTGTTATAGGAACAGCTGAACAGGCTGCCCGTTTTGATTCCTGCCAAGGTAGGCGAGCAGTATTTTACAATTATTTCCTCTGACATAAGACCCTCAACCATTCGGGTTAGCTAGCGCTAACCACGCGAGTTAAAATATAGCGGTTAGACACCGCTAACTAGTATTGTATTCCATTTCTTTTATTTTGTCAAGCCTTATCAATCAAAATATCATGTCAAACTAATTCGGTAATTGTTTTTCGCTTTTTCAGAATATGCTTACCGGCTATTTCCTTTTGATGTTTCGTATTCCGTTAAGTAAAAGTGTTGATTTACAAATATACGAAGCATTCTTTTCTTCATTATTTAAAGAATCCTTTCACGCCGCCGAGTACGAGCTTGTTGGTGATGTCGATCACCTCGTCCATCGGGAGCTTCTTTCCGTCCTGTACCCACTCGCGGTAGGTGTTCAGTACGGCGTTGTTGATGAAGCCCATCAAGACTTTCTTTTCATAGTCGGTGAGCTTCTGATACTTCTTCGATCTGCTCCACGCGGCGTCGTTGACCTGATCGGTCATCTCGTCGCGGATCGCGTGATATGTTCCGCCGCAGGTGATCTTCTCATAAGCAAGCCCCTGTTCGGACGCGTAGAGGAAGAACTCGCGGTTCACCTTGTCGAGGTCATCGGGCAGCGCGTAATCCTTCACGCGTTCAAGAAATCCCACGGACAACTCCTCCTGCATTTCCACGAGCAGCATATCCAACGTTTCATAGTAGTGATAAAAGGTCTTTTTATTGATCTTCGCGCGGTCGCAAAGCTCCTTGACCGTGATCCTTTCATAATCCTTTTCGCAGATCAGCGCTTCAAACGCGCCTTTGATGGCTTCGATCGTTTTGACAATCCTCAAATCTTCTGTTCCTGTCAGTATCATAACAGCCCTCCGTATCGCAACGCTAGTTACATAATAACAAATTCCGAATTATCTTACAAGTGTTTTCAAAAAGGCGCGGCGGAAATTCCGTCACGCGTTGTGCTTTTTATGCTCTTTCAAATTCGGGACGCCATGCCGCGAAGCTGTTCAGCTGTTCGTCGGTGCGGTGGTAGTAGCGCATATCCTTATCGAGCGTTGCGATCTCATTCATCTCATCATCGGTGAGCGTGAAGTCGAGAATGTCAAGATTGTCCTTGATGTGCGCGACGTTCTTACTGCCGGGGATCACGACAAAGCCCATCTGCGTGTGCCAGCGGAGGATAATCTGAGCCGGTGACTTGCCGTACTTTTCACCGAGCTTGACAAAGATCGGCTCTTCCATCAGGCTCTTGTCACCGTGTCCGAGCGGATACCAGCTCATCAGCTTGATGCCGTACTTGTCAAGGGTTTTGCGCAGCTCTTTTTGGGTGAAATACGGGTGTGCCTCCACCTGAATAAACTGGGGCGCGATCTCCCATTGATGCTGCAATTCGTCGATGTATTTGCCCTCAAAGTTTGAGATACCGATCGACTTCGCCTTTCCCTCCTTGTACGCCTTTTCAAGCTGACGGTAGCCTGCGAGCCAGTTGCCTGCCGGCTGGTGGATATAGAGCAGATCGACGTAGTCCACGCCGAGACGTTCGAGCGTTTCATCGACCGCGTTCTCGTTCTCGTATTCAGAAGGCCATAACTTGGTGGAAATGAATACTTCTTCTCTTTTGAGTCCGCTTTCCTTGATACCGCGACCCACCGCGCGTTCGTTGACATAGGCGTTCGCCGTATCGACCAGCGAGTAGCCCATCTTCAGCGCTTCACGCACGCTGTTCTGTGCGTCCGTGGGCTTGAGCATAAAGGTTCCGATCCCGATCACGGGACATTCGATTCCGTTGTTGAGTTTAACAGTTTCCATCATGACAGCTCCTTACTTTAAGCAACTTTGGTTGCTTTTCTTGATTCTATTATATCGCATCCTTCAACGAAAACAACGGGCAGATTTCCCCGAAAAGTGAGATAAGCAACCCTTTATGGAAAAGAGTTGCTTATTGTTTGTGTGATATCTTTCATGCCGGACGGCAAAAGCTATCAACGCTAATAAATCCATCTTATCACTCATGATGAAGCACTATCCGAGTCAAGCTGTTTGTATGTTCTGATGATCAAATACATAGATATTATAAAAGTCAACACGTCGGAAACAGGCATGGAATATAATACGCCGTCGAGCCCGAAAAACCTCGGAAGCAGCAGCGCGAAGCCTACGCCGAACACAATCTCCCTGACCATGGAGAGCAAGGTGGATTCCACCGCTTTGCCCATCGCCTGCAGGAAGATAAACGTCGCCTTGTTCACGCAGGCGAGCACAATCATGCACAGGTAGACGCGGAACGCTTTGACGGCAAACTCGGTATAGTAAGCGCTTTCGTTCACGGCGCCGAAAATCTGTATCAGGAACTGCGGGAACAGCTCAACAATCAGGAGAGCGACCATGCCGATACAGGCTTCTGCAATCAATAGCTTTGTAAACAGCGCCTTGACGCGGCTGTAGAGCCTTGCTCCCATATTGAAGCCGACGATCGGAATACAGCTCGCCGCCATTCCGATGACGATGGAGATGACGATCTGGAAGAACTTCATGACGATGCCGACTACCGCCATCGGTATCTGCGCGTACTGCTCCTGAGAGAAGATCGGATCGATCGAGCCATACTGACGGATCATATTGTTGATCGCCATCATCGCCGCTACCAGTGAGATCTGCGCCAAAAAGCTGCACAAGCCGAGCGACAGCGTGCGCTTGACGATATTGCCCTTCAAACGAAGATCACCGAAAGTCGGCTTGATGAGTTTTGCCCGACACAGATAAACAACTGCCAAAATCGCGGTGATGATCTGACCGATGACGGTCGCGACAGCCGCTCCCATCATGCCCCACTTAAAAACAAAAATGAAGATCGGATCAAGAATGATGTTTGCGACAGCGCCTGCCAAGGTAGAGATCATGGCGAATCTCGGACTGCCGTCCGCGCGGATGATCGGGTTCATCGCCTGACCGAACATATAAAAGGGAATCCCGAGCGTGATCCATAAGAAGTATTCCTTTGACAGCTCGAACGTCTCGTTGTTGACTCTGCCGCCGAAAGCGGTCAGGATCGGCTGAGCGAAAATCAGATATACCGCTGTCAACATCAGACTTCCGGCGATACAGAGCACAACAGAATTACCGACGCTTCGTTTTGCGTCGCCACTGTTTTTCGCTCCGAGCGAGATGCTGACAAAGGCGCAGCAGCCGTCGCCGATCATCACGGCGATACCGAGCGCGATCACCGTCAGCGGAAAGACGACCGTATTCGCGGCGTTGCCGTAGGAGCCGAGATAGTCGGCGTTGGCGATAAAGATTTGATCGACGATATTATACAGCGCGCCGACCAAAAGCGAGATGATACACGGTACCGCGTACTTTCGCATCAACTTGCCGATCTTTTCATCGGCAAGATAAGAGTGATTTTCCATATGATTACCTCCCTAAAATGAAAACTGCGTAAGCCCGAAATGTCGGACTTACGCAGTTTTGCTACTCACATTGATTTGGATTATATCATTTTATTATCAAAAAATCAAGCGGTTGTATGACAAGATACCGAAAGAAGAACACAAACAACAGCTCA
>DGUQ01000140.1 GCA_002394725.1 Ruminococcaceae bacterium UBA4306 | reverse complement strand
GGGTTCCATCTTCTTGTCTGGTGGCCGAAGTGTACGCCTGCCTCCAGAAGCTGTTTCATAGAAACTACTGCCATGTTTTTTCCTCCTTAGGTTATATTAAGCAAGCGCAGTATGCCTGCTTAACCTCCGCCGAGACCTTGTATTTTGACGGGAAAATTCGGTAGTGGTCAGTGTAAGTGTTTCGTGAACAGTTATCGGCGAGCTCTGCCCAAATCCAATTACCGAATCACCGATTCCAGATCACTGATCATTACAAAACACCTTACCGTCAAGTCTTCAGCGTGCGTAATGCCTAAATATTTTATCACAAACAAAAAAAGAAATCAAGCATTTTCTTAGAAAAACACTTGATTTCTTACAATTTTTATCGATGTAAGATCAATAGTTGAAGAATCTTACGTAGTTGTACTGTACAACGAAGTCCTGAGCCTCATGCCATGAGCTGGAGCACATGTTGGTCGCATAGAAGATACGGATGTTGTGCTGTACAGCGGAACCGCCCTGATCAAAGATGTAGCTAACGACATCCTTCGCTGTCTGAGAGGGAGTGATGGATGTGGAGCCGTAGTAGCCGTTCACCTTGAGAAGCTGAGCAATGCTGCTGTAGCTGCCGTTAACATAAGTATCTCTGATACACTGCGCAACGAGAGCCATACCGATATAGCCCTCACCGCCTGCCTCGCCCATCAGGATGCGCTCAGCCATATCTCTGTCCTCATCGTTGAGAGATACGCTGTAGCCGACATAGTTGGGGTCGGGGTTAGCGATATCGAGGAGATAATCTCCGGATCCGGATGCAGAAACAGCGTTTCCTTCGCTGTAATCCTCGTCGTCATAGCTGTAAGTGTAGCCGTAATCGTCAGCAGAGCCGCTGACGGAAGAAGAGCCGGACTGGGATTCGGCAGGAGCAGAAGCAGGAGCGGAAGTAGCGCTTTGGGAGTTGCCGGAAGCAGCCTCCGTAGGAGCCTCGGTAGCAGCCTTGGCTTCCTGAATCGCGATTTGCTCGCTGACAACTTCTTTTGCTTCTTTTCTGGCCTCATCGATCATGATGGCTCTTTGAGTGAGGAGGGTGTCCTCATTCGTTCCTATATTAGTTTCATTGTTGGTTTCTGTTTTAGCGGCATCACTGGCAGCACTTACGCCCGGCGCGAGAATCAGTGAGAAGGTGGTCATCAGTAAAGCGACGATAAGACCGATCAACACTGTTCTGCGAAACAAGTGGGGGGTGGTCGTACTCATATTTCTGCCTCCTTTATAATATGTTTATCGGCGTACCGATATCGAAATGTCCGCAAATCTGTATAGACTTGCTTTATTTCGTGTCTTATTTAACCACAATATTGCAAGAATTGCAAGTTTGTAACATTTTGATTTTAGTTCTTATAAAGAATCAAAAAGAGCTTTTAATTCTGATTAGGAATTTTACTTTAGAAAAAATGTACATAATCCACATATTTGTATAGTGCAATTTGCTATCGTTCACAAAAAAATTAGATGACAAATTGTCACAAATTTATGACGTTTTTTTGCTTTGTTTGGCATTTTTTGCACAGAATCCTCGACAAGAATCGCATCTTCCCCTATCAGACGGATCTTTTCCCATCGGATATAGTAGTCGTCACATTTACCAAACAGCCCCAATATCCTCGGTCTGCCGTATACGATCAGCGCTACGACCTTGGCGCATTTGGTATCGATCTGTAAATCGTCTACATATCCGATTTTGCGTCCCGTACAGGCGTTGATGACTTCTTTCTTACGAAGCTCCTGTAATCGACACGGCATAAACATCACCCGTATCACTATATGTATCATAACAGAGAAATATGAATAACCTTTGAACTGAGAGTGAATTCTCCCCAAACAAACATCCCCCTGACAATTCCTGTCAGAGGGATGGAAATAATCAATATATCGGATCAATAGCCGTGCGCCTGCTTTAGCATCATATCCTTGACCTTCATCAGTCGGGTCTGAGTCGAACGCTCGTTTTCATCCAGCTTACGGGTGATATAGCGGATCTGCTCCTGCGTCTCGGGGATCATGACATGCTCGAGCGCGTTGACGCGGCGGCGGGTCTTTTCGATCTCATCCGCCATGAGCTGACAGCTCTTTTCGATCTCGGCGAGCTTGATCAGATCGGGCAGGACGTCGGCGAGCGACTTGACCGCGTCGTCTAAATCGGCGGAGGTGAACGCGAAACCGTAGGAATAAATGTCGTTGGGGTCGGGCGTTCTGGTATCCGTTTGGAACACAGGGATATCAACGCTCATTACGTTACGGTAGGAAGTGGACACATAAACCTCCTGCTTCGGCGCGAGCAATGCCGCTTTGAGCGTTTCATCGCTCATCGAGGATTTCGCTAATATAAAATTAGCGTTCGCCTGTCGGAGTTGTTCCTCCACCTTCATGCGCAGAGCGCGGTTTTCACGCACCATTTCCAGAAATCGGCGCATGAGCTCATCACGCTTATCCTTCAACAGCTTGTGTCCCCGTGTAGCCGTATTCAGTTTTTTCTTGAGTCTTGACAACTCCATACGGGTCGGATTGACCTGCTTGACTGCCATATCATCACCTGTTTAATAAGGAATCAGGAATGAGAAATCAGGAATTCGGGTGAGGACAAAGCCCTTCGACCGCCATTCACCATTCATCATTCGACATTCACTTTTTATCGTAATATTGATCGAGATACTTATCATCGATACGCTTGAGCTCCGATCTGGGCAGGATCCTCAACAGCTCCCAGCCGAGGTCGAGGGTCTCTTCGATGGAGCGGTTCTTCTCGTAACCCTGAGAAACATATTCGTTCTCAAAACGATCGGCGAACTTCGCGTAGAGCTTATCGATATCGGTCAAAGCGCTCTCGCCGAGGATGACCATGAGCTCCTTTGCGTCCTTACCGCGCGCGTACGCGGAGAACAGCTGGTTCATGG
>DGUQ01000072.1 GCA_002394725.1 Ruminococcaceae bacterium UBA4306 | reverse complement strand
GGGAACGAGCTCCCAAATAAACGCCCTTGTTTATCGTGGATATTATACCATTGTTTGCATAATAAGTCAATCGTTTATAACGTCAAAGAGTTTGAATTTTTTGATCATTTTTCACGATTGCTCTTGACGAACAAAATGTCGGGGCATATAATGCGTGCTGTTAAGACAAAGGCGTTTCGGACAGAAGTCCAAGACGCCCTTTCTTATAGATAGGAAAAGGGGGAGCATCATGCCGATAGGGCTTATCCCATGAATTGCAAAGAGCAAAACGGAAAGCCGATCGCTAAGCGATAACGGAAAGAAATCGTTTTCAAGAAAAATGTGTATTATTACTTAAAAATTTACTTTTACTATATTTTAGTATAAAATACATCGTGTGAAAAAGAAAGGAGGCACAAACCGTGAAAACACTGATTGCGTTTTTTCCTGGTCCGGTCACGCAAAGATGACCGCCGAGCGCATCGCAAGGGTAACAGGCGGCAATCTGTTTGAGATCGTCCCCGTAACGCAGTACCCGAGGCTGTATGTCAGATGCGCCATTATGGCTAAGGCAGAGCGCGATAAGAACGCACGCCCCGCGCTGATCGGCAAGGTTGAAAACTTTGATGAATATACCGACGTCATCATCGGTTATCCGGCATGGTGGCACACCTGTCCGATGATCATTCTCTCCTTTTGTTAAAAAGGGCTATGGGACACAAAAGGCATTGACGATAATACCCTGCGCCGCCCGGGCACAGGGTATTTTTGCTGTTCCGCGCTTGATTTTAATGAATAATTATCGTACAATAGCTCTGTTGAGGAGATGAGAACATGGCGAAGAAAAGGAAAAGCGCAAAGCCTTCCGTTCCGGAGGCTCAGAAATCCGTTCCGTTAGATGAAACAAAAGTAGATACTGAGATGAAAGAAGCGGAAGTCGATGCAGCGGATATAGAACCCGTTGTACAGGCGCCGCAGGATCCGACTACTATAGAGGAAGAGATCACTCTTTCTCCCGATACGATCGCAGAGATTGGAGAGCCCGATAAGGAGCTGGTATTCAAAAACGTCGCGAAAGCATATGAGGAAGCCAAGCGTAAGCGTGAAAAATACAAGAAAATCGGGCCGATCTTTGTACTGGTCTCGGGTATCATCTTTCTTGCTTTGATTTTCACACTGGAGAATAAGATCACGTTTCTGATTTTTTGGGTCATCACGATTCTTTACACCGTTGCTTTGATGATCCGTACCGAATACAAGTATCACCAATTCCGGAAATATCTCGGTTTGATTGATGAAGAAACCGGTGAAGAAGAAAGCACAGAGGATGAAGCGGCTGATTCACAGCCAAAGGGATCAACCGAGGCTGAAACGACTGATTCACAGCCAAAAGAATCAGCCGAGACTGAAACGGCTGATTCGCAACCGGAGGGATCAAACGAGGCTGAAACGGCCGAATCGCAGCCGGAGGGATCAGCCGAAGCTGAAACACCGAAGACCGCGTCATCCAAGAACCAACAGGAGGAGAAAGAATGAAAAAGATATTTTCTGTTTTCCGGTTAGATCTGAAAAGCCTGACCAAGAACCTGATCGTATTTGTCGTTGTGATCGGTATTACCATTTTACCGGCGCTTTACGCGTGGTTCAATATTGCCGCCAACTGGGATCCGTATTCCAATACGGGGAATCTGGCGTTTGCGGTATGCTCCGAGGATAAGGGCTACAGCTACAAGACCCTGACGATCAACGCCGGCGACGAGATTATCAATAACCTCAAGCAGAATGACAAGATGGGTTGGGAGTTTGTTGACGCCGATCAAGCGAAGGACGGCGTCAAAAACGGCGAATACTACGCCGCCGTGATCATTCCCGAGGATTTCAGCGAGAACCTTCTCTCTATCACGACCGGTGATTTTACACAGGCAAAGCTCGAATACTACGTCAATGAAAAAAGGAACGCGATTGCTCCCAAGATCACGGATAAGGGAATCGAAGCGATCGAAACAAGCGTGGGCTCAACCTATGTCAGCTCACTGACAGAAACGATCGCCAAGGTCCTGAACCTTACCGAGAATTCTTACAGTGAGAGTAAAAACGACCTCGCGGACAAGGTGATCAATGCCTTGAACGACGCTAAAAAAGATATCGGTACCTTTGATTCCTCTGTCGATGTACTGCTCACGACGCTGGATTCTATTGACGGTCTGGTCAAATCGAACAAGGAATTGCTGCCTACGGTCCAGTCGACCCTTGCAAGCGCGGGCGTGTTCACTGCCGACGTCGCGTCAACTCTTTCTTCGACGCAGGGCATCGCTTCTCAGATCACCACCTCTCTCGACGGTCTGATCGGCTCCGGCTCAACGTACATGGACAGCGTATCAGATCAAATGGATGATGTGTTCGGCGCGTTGAGCGACGACGCAGAGGCTGTGTCCAATAAGCTGGCAAAAATCAAGACGATCAATCAGAAGATCAAGTCTGTCAACAACGTCGTTATCGGTATTCTGGAAAAAATCAAGGAAAAGCTGGGCGTCGATTGTTCCAAGGCGCTGAGCGCTCTGAACCGCGCGAACGAAAAGCAGGACGCTATCATCAATAAAATAGACAGCATCCGCGACAATATTACGACAACCGGCAATCTCCCTGCAAACGCAAAGTCTGAGATCGAAACGCTGATCGGCGACGCCAAAACGGAGCTTTCCTCCGCGGCAACGGAATTCAGCGCGATCCGTCAGGATATCGACTCGGTCGTTTCCGATTCTTTCTCCGCGCTGGACGATATCACCGGCTTCCTCCAGACCGTGAGCACCGGTACGGGTCAGCTTGATACGGTGTTCGACAGCGCGCTGGATACGACCGCCAATCTCAAGACTGCCCTTAAAAGCCTGAAGACCTTTCTGACAAATGTCAATGATAAGATCGACACGCTGATTGAAAAGATCAAAGACGTCGAGGGCTCTAACCTGATCGAAAACATCGTCACACCGATCATTGAAAATCCCGAAGCGCTGGGCAGCTTTGTGTCCTCTCCCGTCGCTTACGATACCACAAGAGTCTATCCGATGGAAAACTACGGCTCCGCGATGACGCCCTTCTATTCCTCGCTTGCTCTTTGGGTCGGCGGCGTTGTACTGGTTGCGGTGCTGAATACCGACCTAACCAAAAAAGACCGCAAAAAGCTCGGAAAAGCAAATCCCGTACAGCTCTTCTTCGGCAGATATATGATGTTCCTCGCGATCAGCCTGATCCAGGGGCTTATCATCGCGCTGGGCGATCTGTATTTCCTCAAGATCCAATGCGAGAATCCGCTGCTGTTTATCGCCACCTGCATGATCTCCAGCATCGTCTATTCGCTGATCATCTACTCGCTGACGATCACCTTCAGCGTGATCGGAAAAGCCCTCGCGGTCATCATACTGATCCTGCAGGTAGCCGGCTCCGGCGGTACGTTCCCGATCGAGGTCCTTCCCGCGCCGTTCAAGGCGATCGCGCCGTTTTTGCCGTTCAAATACGGCATCAACGCCCTGCGCGAGACTGTCGCCGGATTGGATTGGGGCAGCTATTGGCAAAACATCGGTATGCTGCTGATCTTCATTGTTCCTGCCTTGATCCTCGGTCTGCTGCTGAGAAAGCCGTGTATCAAGATCATCGCCTTCTTCAATGAAAAGATCGAGGAAAGCGACCTGGTCATATAATAATCCTTTGCAAAACAGGCAAGATACCAAAACAACATCCTATAACAGAGTATTAATATACTGTGGATATTTGAAGTGAACCACCCGTTTTCGGGTGGTTTTCTTTGTGCTATCAGTCCTGATACGAAACCTGTATCTCAAAGCGCCGAATATTTTGGAGAACCGATTTTGTTTCATATTTACCTCCAAACAGCAAGAGCCGACGGGATGACCCATCGGCTCTTGAAGCTTTTCATATTATTATTTTGCGTTCGGGATCGCTAACAGCTCCCGGACTCTTTTTTGGATATGGATTTCGATCGCCTGCAAGCGTTCCTCGGGCAGGTTGATCGACGGGTGTCTGGTGAAGGTGAAGTTCACCAATTTGCGCAGCTGCGTCTTTTGTTTGCTGCCCATGATCGCCCTGCATACATCCTCAAAGGAAATGCGGTACGGCGTGGTTCTTGTCTTGGCATAATCGTCAAGGTTTTTGAGATCCTCCGGCATGGCGAAGTTGAACAGCGACAAACCGTTATCGAAGATCGGCGCGGTTCCGACGAACTTTCCCGTATGGTTATCCCTGAGCAAGCCGAAGTTACCGAAATGTCTGTCCTCGTTGTAGATCACCGCGTCGAAAACAAGCATACTGCATACGTCGTCGTAGTATTCCTTGCCGAGACTCTCATAGCAATCCAGCGCCACTTTCAGCGTGTTGCTTTTCATCAGGTCACCGATCGGGACAAAGGATGTATTGATATCGGTGAACAGCGCGCATTTCGACGCCAGAATTCCCTTCCAGTTTTCGAGGTCATACGCGACGCATTTGAGCCCCATCGTCTTTGCGATCTGGCAGGCGTAGTATTCGCTGTAGGGCTCGTTGCCGGTGTTCGCCGCGCCTTCCGTACCGCCCTTATACAGATAGATGCCGTCGCCGTCGATATGCCGCCACGCCTTGCGGAGCATACCGTTGGTGGTGAACTCGGGCGAGGTGGAAAACGCTTTGTCGGCGCTGCCGACGCCTGTATAGGCAACGAGTGAGAGTGCCTCCGAGAAGGGATTCTCAAAGAGATTGTATTCGGCAAAAGTACCACCGAATTCGATCGGCGTTACCCAATAGCTGTCGGTCAAAGATAATCCGAGGCAAATGTCGATGATCCCTTTGGTATCGTTCACACTCAGACCGAAGCCTTTTAGTATCTCATCGACAAAGGCTCTGTTCTTCGGGATGACGCGCTTTGCCAGCCACTTGACGATACCTTCGTTGGTGACGGTGAGATTGACGGGGAAGAGAGACTTTCTATCCTCGTTGATGTATTGGATCTCAGCTGTCAAGCCCTCCAAGCCTTTCTCTTCCAACGAGAAAGTCAGGAGGATTTCATCATACAGCTTCAGATGATAAACGTTGCTCATATCGGGCTGTCTCTCTTCCAACAGCAGGTTGATATCTTTTCCGAGTGCGGAGGATATCTTGATCAGCAGATCCAGCGACAGATTTTGACCGCCGTTCTCAATGCGGCAGATATTAGAACGCTGGGTACCGACCATCTCTGCGAGCTGTGCTTGCGACAGTCCCTTTTCGATCCGCGCCTGCGTCAGCTTGGAGACGATCTCCTGCCGCTTGCGGAGTATTTTGTTGTCGCTCGTCATAGCAATCACCTCTTGCTATGATGTTATCATATTTGATAACACTTGTCAATGCTATTCTATGGATGAATCATACTTATTCAGCGGCATTAAAAGTTGAGCGTTACAGCGCTTCCCTGCGTTACCGGCGTATTGTCGAGATTCGCTGCTTTAACAGTAAACTCGGCTGATTTGATATTGTTCGCCTTCAGGGATTCATTTTCATCTAAATAGTCTTTTAATGAGATGGATACCACGGATTTTTTATTCGACCAGATCAGATCGGAGGCGACAAACGAATCGTTTACTACTGTACCGTTGAGCTTCAGATTTGATAAACCGACATACAGTCCTTGATCTGATTTGTTTTCAAACTCAATCATCAAATTACTATTGCCGTCCTTGTTGGTCATGATCGCTTGAGATAAAATGCTGACATTTCCTTCGGAGTAATTCGAGCTTTCAGATAAGGCGTTTATGGTAAGACCGTAAGCGTTCTGCAACGAATTACCTTTTATGGTTTTTAGATATGTATCTTCGCTGTAGTCATAGCTGTCCGCGTTTTGCGTCTTAACAAAGACCATATCGCTTTTTTCGCTTTTATAGTTTTCATCCGAAACATCGAAGCCGATCCCGATCTCGGCAATCTTGTTGATTCCGTGGACATTCAACTCCGCGTAAGAGAAAGAAATCTTTTCCTCGGCGGACGCGCCGGGATCAAGATCACAGTTCAGATATCCGTCGTGGATCATATATCCGTTAACAGAGTTACATCCATATCCGGCTGTTCCGGCATGCGCTTTACGTTTTGCGTCGGATTTGTTTTCTAACTTCAATGACAATTCGACTGTACTGTTCGTATAAGTGAGTTTGGTTGCGGTGATACTGACGTCAAACACATCTGTCATATGTGTTTCTGTGATCGTACCGGATTTATCAAACGCCGGAAGGATGTCGTCAGCCCCATTGGAATTGCTTTTGCTGTCGTCTTTACCGGATGACGCCGCGTCAGTCTTTGACGAACCCGAGCCATCCGACGATGATCCGCCGTTTGAACACGCGACAAACACAAATGTCAGTATCGTGATCATCACGACTGCTAAAATCGCCTTAAACCTTTTCATAATCATTTCTCCTTTTTGATTCAGAATCGGTCAAAAAATTAACCGTGTATATACTATACACGGTTTCGGTATAAAAAAGTTATTCTGCCAGAATAACTTTTTGATAATCTTTTTGATATGATATATTCAGATCGAAATGATCCCCATATCGTCTAAAGTGAACATCAAAATGAATAGGATCACTCCGATGATAATACTCAGCCATCCGAAGAGTCTGTTGAGCCTTTTTCTCGATCGGATATCCTTTGTCATCTTCAGGCTGTATTTACCGACGTCTCCGAACAGCAGATACGGAAACAACGTAAAGAAACCGAATACAAGAATGGTGAAATACACTAAAGCAAAAATATGCTGTATCGAGTGTTGCGTATGATGCTCCGGACTGAAAATGTAACCGACAAAGGTGATCAATCCGAAGAGATAGAGAATGATGGCTATTGTTGTAACCAGCTTCGGGAAAAAGCGTTTGGAGCGATAACCCGGTAACGGTCGAAACCTCATCGTTTCGATTTCATTTCTTCCCATCAGCTTGATATATCTTCTGTCGTTTACTAAAACCGCGCGTAAATGGTCGATGTTAACGTAACGATTGTTCGGGTCAAGCTCGATACAGCGAGTAATTACCGGAGTCAGCTTACCCTGATATAATTGTTCATTCGGCAGCTTGCCTGTCAGAAGGAAATTCAGCAAGACGCCGCAGGAATAAATATCGGCTTTTTCGTTCGTCTGCTGAAAGCCAAACTGTTCCGGGGCGGTATAACCGGGAGTTCCCATAACTTCCGTGTCACGGTTTTGATGTGCCTTTACGGTTCGGGATATATCATAATCGATGATCTTGACGCATCCTGAACTGTCTATCATGACATTATTCGGATTGATATCTCTGTGAACAATGTTGTTTTGGTGAAGGATCTTCAATCCGTTACATACGGAAGCGATGACAGAAATGGCTTCGCGTTCCGAGTAGACGCCTCTTTGCGTGACAGCATTCGCTAAAGTGATACCATAGACATACTCACATAGCGTGACACATAACCCACCGATGATCTCAGCGTCATAGATCCGCATGAGGTTTTTGTGGCGGATACCGCAAAGTCTGCGCATGAGTTCAATGGAGGAAGGATCCGAGAATCGCTTTATCATATACTGACCCGAATAGATGTTTCTCACGATCGCCATTTCGGGAGATATTCTGTTTACTTCTTCAACTGCCCATAGTCGGATTCTTTCGTTTTCAGTCATCTTAACACCCATCAATTATCATTTGCTTTTAGCAATGTTTATGATAATATATACGTATATCCAACACTATCTTTAAGACTATTATAGGAGGAAGCCGTGAAAAAATCAACCGACGAATTATTAAATCAACTGAAAAAGAAAACGAATATAGAAGAGTTTTTCAAAGAAAATGGATCCGAGCTGATCTTTGACAGCTTATCCGAAATGGTCACATTCTTCATGAATCAGAAGGGCTTGAAGAAAGCCGATGTTGTCAGACGGTCCATGCTCGGCAATTACGCGTACAGCATCATCAACGGCAACAGAAAAAAGCCGGAGAGAGATAAGCTGATCATGCTCTGCTTCGGACTGAAGCTCACATCCGAGGAAACAAACCGCTTACTGAAAATGAGCTCCAACGGTGAACTGTACGTGAGAAATCCCCGCGATCTGGTTTTGATTTACGCCTTGGACAGAAATCAAAGCGTGATCGAAGCAAACAACAAACTGGAGGAACTCGGACTGGATGAGTTACCGTTACCATGATAGCAGGGATGACTTTCTATCGCCGCCTTAGTAATATAAACACAAAAACCGGCTGAAGCAATCGAAACTGCATCAGCCGCTATTTTTATACCGTATAGATTGATCCATAGCAGACGATTTCCTTTGCCCTGAATAGAAAAAAGACCTGAGACTGTACCAATCTCAGATATTTCATTGTTTGCGAGGGTTACGGAGACCTTTCCTCACGACCTGATAGAAAAAGACTCCCGATTGTATCAAATCGAGAGTCTTTCTTTGGCATTAGACTATACGATTGATACAATGCACCCTCTACATCCTTTAGAAATCCTATAGCAGTCATACTGTTAAAATTATCGCCCTTCTTTCAGGAAATCCATCAGGTTGACATCACGGATACCGTTGCGGTTCTGCAGCAGATAGCCGGTTGTAAGCAAATATCTCGGATAATTATCCTTGATCCTTTCCAGAGGTGTGTATTCCCTGTCCTCGGTCGCTTTGCATTCGTTGATCGTATAGGAGACCAGCACATAGGGTGACAGGAATAATCCGAACCGTGGTTTTGGTGGGCATATTTCCGCCTGCCCATTGT
>DGUQ01000105.1:6716-12553 GCA_002394725.1 Ruminococcaceae bacterium UBA4306 | reverse complement strand
AGGCATACGATCACCTGCCCAAGGTAGACATGAAGATCGAGGATCCGCTGTGCTACCGTTATTCTTCCTTACAGTTTGAGAACTGCACGCGTTCTGTCAGCCCTGTGGATATGCGTATCCGCCTGTTCTACTGCGGTATGCGTGCGATCAACTTCCTCGCCGATATGACCAACTATCTCATGCTTGAGATGGGTCAGCCGATGCACGCGTTCGACTCCCGTAAGGTCGGCAAGATCCGCATCAAGCGTTTTGAGAACGAATTCGACTTCACTACCCTTGACGGCGTGGAGCGCCATATCGACCCCGAGACGCTGATGATCTGCGACGACAACACCCCTGTCGCGATCGCCGGTATCATGGGCGGTCTGGACAGCGAGATCGTGGAGGACACCAACACCCTCACCCTCGAATCCGCGACCTTTGACGCGGCGTCCATCCGCAAATCCACCGTCAGACTCAGCCACCGTACCGACGCTTCCATGCGCTATGAGAAGTCGCTCGATCCCGAGCTGACCACCGCGGCGATCGCGCGCTTTGTGTATCTGATCAAGCAGTTTGACGAGGGCGTGAAGATCGTATCCTCCCTGACCGATGAATACGTCTATCACTATCCCGCGGTCGAGCTCAGCTTTGACAAGGCGTATGTGGATAAATATACCGGTATCGCGATCGATAACGATACCATCGTGAACACCTTACAGCGTCTGGGCTTCGGCGTAGAGAACAACGGCGATGAATTCACCGTCAAGGTGCCCTCATGGCGCGCCACCAAGGACGTCACCATCAAGGCGGACATCATCGAGGAGATCACCCGTATTTACGGTTACGATAACTTTGAGATCCACACCGCGACAGCTCCCTTGTTCCCGACTCGTCCCGAGCCGGTGAAGAAGGATGAGGACAGCGTCAAGGATATCCTCGTCAAGCATTATAATCTGCATGAGCTCCACTCCTACGTCTGGAACTATGTGGACGAGCTCAAGGAGCTGGGCATCGAGAACCGCGGCGTGATCAAGCTGATGAACGCCACCAACCCCAACATCGAGACCATCCGTGAGACGATGATCCCCACCCAGCTGTGCCAGATTAAATCGAACCTCGGCTACGCGCCCTCGTACGGCATCTTCGAGGTCGGCAGAGTGGTCACCGGTATGACCGACGACAACCTGTGTATTGAGGAAAAGCACCTCGGCGTTACCCTGTACGCGAAGGGCGATAACATCCGCGATCAGTACTTCAAGATGAAGACGATCCTCGAGACGCTCGTGGACGAATTAAAGCACAAGAAGGTCACCTTTGAGAAGCGTGAGCCCGCGTTCGACTTTGAGCATCCCGTGAACCTCAACGCGGTGATCGTGGACGGCGTCGAGCTGGGCCGGATCGGTATGCTCCATCCGTCCGTGATGAAAAAGCTCGATAAGCGCGCCAACGTTGTTTTTGCCGAGATCGACATGGACAAGTTCGCCGCGATCGAGAACAACTCGATTCGCTATGAGGAGCCGTCCAAGTTCCCGGCGATCGAGATCGATCTGAGCTTTTTGACCTCCGCGTTCGCGCCGATCGCCAAGGCGATCGAGAACGCCGCCTGCGCGCTGATCAGGGACGTTGACGTCATCGATATCTATGACGCCGGAGAGAACTCCTCCATCGCCGTGCGCATCACCTTCTCGGATAACTCCCGTACCCTGACCAAGGAAGAGGTCGCCGCTGTGACCGACGGCATCATCGCCGAGCTGGAACAGCAGAATATTCTGTTAAAGAAATAAAATCATTCAGTTAACGCACATCCTCATAAAGCAACCCCCGTTTTATCATCTATATCGCTTTTGCACACTCCCTGTTAACTTCGGTGAACAGGGAGTTTTTTCTTGTCAAACAATCGGAAAAAACATAAAAGATTGATGTTGATTACAATCGATCGCTTTTGTGCTTTGTCGCATCTGTCATATCGGTGAATCATTGTTTTGACAGTGAATTTAGTTTTTATGGAGGTATGAACAATGAAAAGGAGAATAACCGCCCTGTTATTATCGCTTCTGTTCGTGATCGGCACAGTGATCACCGCGTCGCCCGTGCTTGCCGCGGAGGTCACGGACACGGCTGAGCTGTCCGCAGGGATGTCGATCAATCGTCCGTCACTGAGCATGGGACAAAGTGAATCCTATACGCTGAGAGTGAGCGGCGCAACCGCGCCGTTGAGCTGGAGCTCCGACTCCGAAGCGGTAGCGATCTCTGCCAATTCCGACGATTCCGCGTTGATCACGGCACGTTCTGTCGGTACCGCGACCGTTACCGCGAAGAGTCGTGACGGCGGATATGTCACCTGTAAGGTGAAGGTATCCGCGCTTGCCGATAAGCTGACGCTCAATAAGCAATCTCTGCTTTTGGGTATCGGAGAAGCATACGATCTTGACAGCTATGTGCCCGAGAACACCGACGCGTATTACAGGCTCTACCGCTCATCCGATCCCTCTGTCGCGACCGTTGCCTCGGGCGGCGGTATCGTGACCGCAAAATCGGCAGGCACCGCGACCATCACCTGCACGCTGGATAACGGCGTGAAGGCGCAGTGCAGGGTCGTCGTCCGTCCGCTGGCGAGATCGCTGACGCTCAACTACATGAAGGCGACGATGCACATCGGCGATCAGCTCGATCTGGACAGCAGTGCTCCCAACGGCACGGCGGCGTATTACAGAGATTATACGAGCGATCAGCCTTCTGTTGCGGATGTGGCGAAAGCCGGCGGTATCGTGACCGCAAAGTCCGCAGGTAAAGCAACGATCACCTGCACAATCAGGAAGAACGGCGTCAAAGCTGTTTGTGAGATCGAGGTGCTCCCCGATCCGACCGCGGCTCCCACACAGGCGCCGACCGAGCCGCCTACGGAGATGATGACCGAGGCGCCGACAGCTCCTGCCACACAAGCACCCACACAGGCTGTCACCGAGCCGCCTACAGAGTCAGTGACCGAGGCGCCGACCGAAAGTGGGATCACTCCCGAGGATAAGGATTTTGCGTTGGATACCGAAAATCTCATCCTCGGCTTGGGAGAGGAATATCTCATCCGCACAACAGGTACAGCCGATAAAATCACCTGGGCGTCCTCCTCGGGCGCTGTGACTCTCACCGATAACGGCGACCGTACCGCGACCGCTAAGGCGAGCGCGGTCGGACAGGCTACCGTTACCGCTGTGACCGCGCAGGGCAGCACCGCCGAGATGACCGTTACCGTCAAGCCGATGGCGCCGTCGCTCAAGCTCAATCAGACCTCACTGACGCTCGGCGTAGGGGAGGAGTATGATCTTGATTCCTATGCGCCCAAGGGTACCGCCGCCTACTTCCGCCTGTACAGCTCGTCCGATCCGTCGATTGCCGCGGTCGCGCAGGGCGGCGGTCTGGTCAAGGCAGTCGCTCCCGGAAAAGCCGAGATCGCCTGCGTCATGCAGAACGGCGCGAAGGCGGTCTGCATGGTCGAGGTAAAGCCGCTCGCGGATTCTTTGTCGCTGAACGCGTCCAACCTGACCCTCGGTATCGGGGAGAAGGTTGACCTCGATTCCACCGTGCCCAACGATACCGCGGCCTACTACCGTCTGTACAGCTCCTCCAATCCCTCTGTCGCGTCCGTCACGGAGAGCGGCGGTATCGTCACCGCCAAGGTCGTCGGCACAGCGGTGATCTCCTGTAACCTGAACAACGGCGTGACCGCGAAGTGCATCATCAACGTCAAGCCGATGTCAAAGAAGCTGTATCTCAATCAGACCGACATTACCCTCGCGATAGGGGAGGAGTACGATCTGGACAGCTATGCCGCCGCAGGCTGTGCCGCCAATGAGCGCGTCTACAGCTCCTCCCAGTCCTCCGTCGCGACCGTTGCCGCCGCAGGCGGTCTGGTCAAGGCAAAGTCGACAGGAACGGCAACTGTATACTGTACCCTGCAAAACGGCGTCAAGGCAAAATGCGTCGTCACCGTCAAGCCGATGGCAAAATCGCTGTCGCTGAACGATACTTATCTCAGACTGCAAAAGGGGAAGAAGGCGGATCTTGACAGCTATGTGCCCTCGGGCTACGGAGCATTCTACCGCTTTTATTCCTCTGATAATCCTTCTGTCGCAAAGGTCACGCGCGCGGACGGCATCGTCACCGCCGTATCACCCGGTAAGGCTACCGTGACCTGTACCCTGCAAAACGGCGTCACCGCGACCTGTGAGGTACGCGTGATGACCGACGCCGACGCGCGTAATGAGAACAACGGCACCATCGTCAACTACCACGGTCATGATAATTACTGCGGTGAAGACGTATGGGGTAAGGGTACGCTGGAGGCTTCCGTCGTTGACTGGATGATGGCGACATGGTCGTGCTGTTCCTACTTCAACGGCGACTACACATGGCGCTGTGCCGAGTGGGGCAGATATATCCGCAACACGAGAGCCGCGTCCATGCACACAACGGATTATGCCAACCTGACCATGACGCCCGGCAATATCCGTTCCATTGCCAAGGGCTGTAAGCCCGGCACCACGATGAGCTTTGGCCCGAAGCACATCCCCTCGCATATGATCGTCCTGCTCCGTGT
This sequence comes from Ruminococcaceae bacterium UBA4306, assembly GCA_002394725.1. Classification (GTDB taxonomy): domain Bacteria; phylum Bacillota; class Clostridia; order Oscillospirales; family Acutalibacteraceae; genus Ruminococcoides. The sequence continues at coordinate 7,977 of DGUQ01000105.1, read as the reverse complement.
GACCGACGACCGTATCTGGTGGGCGGACTGCAACTGGAACTGGGACAACTGCGTCCATTATCGTGAGGCAAGTCTGGAGGAATTCGTCAACTTTGTCCACTGGCTGCCCACTCCCAACAAGAACGGCTACATCATCAGCCTGACGCGTATCGATCGACTGAAAACCTTTGACCGTCCTAAAACGGATACCGCGCGTTATCTGAATCGCGGTGACGCGAGGATCGTGTGGACTGCCGTGGACGGCGCCAAGAGCTATGAGGTGTATCAGGTGACCGGCAGCGGAGACAAGCTCGTTTATTCGGGCAACGCCGTCAGCTATACCAACACAAAGTCCAACCCCGGTACCAAGTACACCTACTACGTCAAGGCGGTGATGAGATCGGGCAAGAAGATCACCGGCAACACGGTGAGTGTTTACGGCAGGATCCACTGTCCCGAGCTTGAGATCGACAGGGATAAACGCTGTATCCGATGGAATGCCGTAGAGGGCGCGTCGGGATATCGTATCTTCCGAAGAGAAGGGCTCAGCGGCAGCTTCAAGCACATCACGACCGTCAAGGGTACCAGCTACAAGGATTCCGTCATGGACTTTACAGCAGGAGAATATGACAACAGCTCCTACCGCATCCAGGCGGTCAGCCCCAAGGGTGAGAACGCAAGCTCCGTCTACAGCGATACCGTCGTGGTATCGGGCGAGTATTGCATGCCATAAATGATCAAGAGCGTACAGCAGAGATAAGCTGTGCGCTCTGTTATTTCATGGTTCAAGATAGGGCTTGCATTATTTTTGATTATGGTGTATAATATCATAGAATCAGTATCTACGGAGGTGTTTGTATGTTAGATAAAACGATGGTATTCTCTCTGGGCGGTAACCGTGACGATGAGATGAAAGAGGCGCTGATCACCGTATACAACGCGCTGAAAAAGAAGGGCTACAACCCCATCAATCAGATCGTCGGTTATATTCTCAGTGAGGATCCTACCTATATCACTACATACGGCAACGCTCGTAATATCATCAGTAAGATCGACCGCGACGACCTGCTCGAGGTCATGGTAAAGTCTTATCTGAACATTTAAATAAATTAACGAAGGGATTGATTCCAATGGCTGAAAAGGAATTTTCGACCTATAAGGGCAAGCCTCTGGTTCGTTGCGGCGATGAGCTGTACTTTGGCAGTATGGCTGACCGTTTTGTGATCAGAATGCAGATAAAAAGCAAGAAAACCGTAGGGGATACCGAGATTGCGGATAAGGT
>DGUQ01000105.1:0-6587 GCA_002394725.1 Ruminococcaceae bacterium UBA4306 | reverse complement strand
AGCGGTCTGTATGTCGCCCTCGACATCGCCGACGTCTGGCTCAACAGAGCATTGAAGTCATAAGAAAAGCTGACCTTTTGTGGGTCAGCTTTTTTAATGAGGAATGAGGAGTTAGGAATGAGGAGTTAGAAGTGAGGAGTGAGGAGTGAGGAGTTAGGAGTTAGGAGTTTCGGGAAAGCCTTCGGCTTTTGGATTTCTAAATAGGACATCAACCGGGTAAGGTAAGCGTATATAAAATAAGTCGTTGCGAGGCATTTATGCCGTGGCAATCTCAATCGCTTACCTTATCTGCCATCCTATCAATGGGTGTGGGCAAAGCCCAACCTTAACTCCTAACTCCTCACTCCTCACTCCTAACTATCATACGCTTCCGGACAAACCTCTTTTATTTTCTCTCTGAGAATCAAAAAGTCGTTGAACGCGCCCTCCATCTGGCTGGGATTCCTCAGCAACGCCGCCGGATGGAGCATGGGCATCATCCATACCCCCTTGCGCTCGATGAAGGTGCCGTGCTCGCGCGTGATCCTCAGATCGGGCTTGATCAGCTTCATACCGGCGATCCTGCCTAATGTGACGATGATCCTCGGGCGGAGCAGGCGCGTCTGTTCTCTGAGGTAGCCGATACAGCTGTCCTGCTCATCCTCCTGCGGATCGCGGTTCATGGGCGGTCGGCATTTGACGATATTGGTGATGTAGACGTTTTTATGACGGTCGAGATCGACGGCGTAGAGCATCTTATCGAGCAGCTGTCCGGCTTTGCCCACAAAGGGCTCACCCTGCAGATCCTCCTGCTCGCCGGGACCCTCGCCGATGAACAAAACGCGCGCGTCCCTGTTCCCGACGCCGAATACAACGTTATGCCGCTTCTCACACAGCCGACAGCGTGTGCAGTTCAGACATTTTTCTTCGATTTCCTGCCAAGTGCTCAAAATCCTTCACCTAATTTCCGATAAGATGTTGAAATATGTGTTTGAATGATGTACAATGTATATAACCGTGGGCTTGACCCATGTATAGAATAATCAGATTGGTGGTAATGATAATGAAAAGTACAATTATGGTAGAGACCTCCGCTCACCATCTCCATGTCACGGCAGAGACCTTCGCGACCCTGTACGGTGAGGGCAAGACCCTGACCAATAAGAAGGACCTCTCTCAGCCCGGTCAGTTCGCCTGCACCGAGAAGGTGACTGTAGTCGGCCCTCGCGGCGAGATCACCATGTCCATCTTAGGACCGTTCCGTCCCGAGGATCAGGTAGAGATCTCCATGACCGAGACCCGTAAGCTCGGCGTTGTCGGCGTGATCCGTGAGTCCGGCGATCTCAAGGGCACTCCCGGCTGCATCCTGCGCGGACCCGAGGGTGAGGTCGAGATCGACCACGGCGTGATCGTCGCGCAGCGTCACATCCATCTGACGCCCGAGACCGCTGTAGAGTACGGCGTTGAGGATAAGCAGATCGTCAAGGTCGCTGTCGGCGACAACGGCAGAAAGGTCATCTTTGACGACGTCATCGTTCGTGTATCCCCCAAGTACGCTCCTGCTGTTCACCTCGATACCGATGAGGCGAACGCCGCAGGCTTGATGGGCACCACCGACGGCGAGATCATTCTGTAATCGTCGTTGCGAGACCCCTTTAGGGATTCGAATAACCTAACGCGTAAGCTCCTCCGAAAGGGGGAGCTTTTTTAGTTAGGAGTGAGGAGTTAGGAGTGAGGAGTTTCGGGAAAGCCTTTGGCTTTTGGATTCCAAAACATAAGCTCCCCGTATATGAATAAGCCATTGCGAGTCGTTTATGCTGTGGCGATCTCAACAGCTTAACTTATCCTTTATTTTATCAATGGGTGTGGGCAAAGCCCACCATCAACTCCTAACTCCTCACTCCTAACTCCTACTTATTCAATGATTCCAATTGACCTCTGCCGTGTTCATCACAGCCTCCCCGAGCTTGATGGGGGAGGTGGTGAAATAGACGACGTCGCCGAGGGGAACGCTGACATAGTGCCAGCCCTTGTTTAATTCTTCTGTAGAAATTTCTCCCTCGTGCATACGCACCTGCGTCATCTTTTCGGGCAGGTACACATGGCGCGCGTCGGCGTTCTGACGGTAGATCGGCGCGATCATCATCCTGTCGCCGACCATCAGCTGATCCTCGACCGTCGCGGCGATCTCGTCGTCCTCGTAGTCGAACGCGAGAGGACGGAAATACATGGTATCGTTTTCGACCGCCTTGACGAATGCATCGTACAGATAGGGGAGAAGGCGGTATCTGAGCGTGATGATGTGGCGGAATACCTCGGTATCGCCGAAGGCGAACGCCTCCTGACTGCGTGTGCCGAAGGCGGCGTGATTGCGCATAAGCGGTGTGAACAGCGCGAAGCTCATCCAGCGGATCAGCAGATCACGGGTACAGTTGCCGTTAAAGCCGCCGATATCACTGCCGCTGAACAAAAAGCCGCACATATTCAGCCCCGGCATTTGCCGGAGGCTTTGCAGGATATGGCTCCACCAGCTATGATTGTCGCCTGTCCAGATACCGCCGTAACGGTGCGCGCCGATAGTGGACGCGCGAGAGAACAGCAGGCTCGGCTCGTCGCGCAGCTCGCACAATGCGTCATAAGCGCTCTTGGTCATATGGTAGCCATAGAGATTGTGAACGTCATAGTGGGCAAACCTGCCCTCGGGGGTGTTGTGGTAAAAGCTCTTGTAATCGCTGTCGGCATTCTGGAGCTTCACGAGCACGTCGCGTGTGCCGAAAAAGTCCAAAGCGCCGACCTTCTCGAGGTCTATTTTTTTGACCTCTTTGATCGCTTGCTCGAGCCCTTTCTCGCTGTAGAAGAGCGCCGGCTCGTTCATATCGTTCCAAAAGCCCTCGATGCCCAGATCGGTGAGGGCTTTGTATTGCCTGCCGAACCATCGTGACGCCTCGGGATTGAGGAAATCGGGCAGAACGCTTTTGCCCGGCCATACGCCGACGATGGTGTCCTCACCGTCCTTGTCCTTGCAGAAATACCCCTTTTCATGTCCCTCGTCATAGACGCGGTAGCCCTCTTCCTTTTTGACGGCGGCGTCGATGATGGGGATCAGTCGGACGCCGCGCTCCTTCATCTCGGCGGCAAACGCTTTGAGATCGGGGAAGCGCTCGGGATGGACGGTGAAATCCTTGAAATTATCCATATAGTCGATGTCGAGGTACAGCATATCCAGTGGGATGCGTGCCTTTTTGTATTCATCTGCACACCGCCTGATGTCATCCTCTGTCACATAGCCCCAGCGGCTCTGTCCGTAGCCGAACGCCCACTTGGGCGGCAGATAGCTCTTGCCGATCAGGGAGCGGAACTCGCTGACGATCGCTTTCAGGCTCTCGCCCGTGATGAGGTACAGCTCAAGCGCGAAGTGCTCGGGCGTGATACGGAGCATATCGCTGTCGGTATAGCCGACGTCAAAGGTGATCTTGCCGGGCAGGTCAAAGAACGCGCCGAAACGTTGTTCTCCGTCAACTAAGATGAAGTTGTGCGCGCCGTAGACAGAGCGCTTGTCTTCGGTATGGAACGGCTCGTCGGTGCACCAACTCTCATAGATCCATCCGCGCTTGTTGATGCCGCGCATTGTCTCGCCGAGACCGTAGACGCGTGTGTTCTCGTCCATTTTCAGTGTGAAGCCGTCCTCGGTCACGGTGAGGGGCTCGGGTGCTCCGTCAGAGCAGGGGAGGTCTTTGATAACGGCGCCTGTGGTAATGAAGGGGTCATAGCAGAATCGTTTGATCATGGTAATTCCTCGCACTTGATTTTTTGATTTGAATGATATATAATGACATAGTTATTGTGTTGATTGGATCAACGGGATGTATTATCAAGTAATATCCTGTCGATACTATCAGTATACCATTGAATGAATGGAGTTACAATGATTATTTGCGGATTTTGTCGAAATGCCGCGCCGGAGGGTTGAAAATGAGCAACAAGGTTATCATCACATCGGACATCACTTGCGACCTGAACCGGGATCTGGAACAGCGCTACGGCGTGACCATGATCCCACTGCATATCGTTATCGGCGGTAAAAGCTATGAGGACTGGGTGAACATCACCCCCGAGGAGCTGTACGAGATCTTCTACAAAACCAAGGAGCTGCCGCATACCACCGCGGGCAGCGTCGGCGAGTACACCGACTTCTTCAAGCAGTTTATCGATCAGGGCTGCGACGTCGTGCATTTCAGCCTCGGCTCTAAGCTGAGCGTGACCCATCAGAGCAGTGTGCTCGCGTCCGAGGAATTCCCCGGCAGGGTCTTTTCGGTCGATACCCAGAACCTTTCCACAGGCTCGGGGCTCTTGGTCATCAAGGCGTGTGAGCTGCGCGATCAGGGCTTATCCGCACAGGAGATCGCCGAGAAGGTCACCGCTATGGTGCCCAAGGCGCACGCGTCCTTTGTGCTCGACCGCCTCGACTTTTTGCACGCAGGCGGCAGATGCTCCGCGGTCGCCATGCTCGGCGCGAATCTGTTGAGCCTCAAGCCCTCGATCGAAGTCCACAACGATGACGGCGGTTCAATGGGCGTGGGCAAAAAGTACCGCGGCAAGTTTGACAAGGTGCTGCTCCAGTACATGGAGGATACCCTTAGTAAGTACGATAACATCGACCCCGACCGTGTGTTCGTCACCCATGCCGGTATGGATATGGAGCTGGTCAACTCGGTCGTGGAAGCGGTCAAGGCGAAGAATATCTTTAAGGAAGTGCACATTACCCGTGCCTCCTGCACGATCTCCAGCCATTGCGGTCCGCATACCCTCGGCGTGCTGTTTATGACGAAGTAACCGACATTTTGATGATAAGATAATTCTAATAAAGAAATAAAAACCACCTGTTCCATGGAGCAGGTGGTTTGCTATTGGTAGTATTTGTCCTGTGCCCAATGAGCAGGGTTGTTGTCGATGTAGAGCCAAGTGTTTTTATAATCGTCCTCGTTTCGGATGATGTGTTCATAATAGCTGCGGTGCCATATACTTCCCTGAAAACCAGTTCGTCTGCACGAGCGTGTTACCAAAGATTTCAACGTGCAGATGATGTCGTGTGTTGTAGGGGAGGGGCTTGCTCCTCCCGTGTTTTCCAAACGAAGAATCATATGTATATGATTGGGCATGATAACATGATTCTCAATTTCAACTTCCGGATATCGCGGTGATAACGCAAGAAGCTGCTCCTCGATAATCTTACCGATCGCTGAAAGATGGATGACGGGAGGAGCAAGCCCCTCCCCTACAGATATATCGGAAAAAATCTTCCTTTTATTGTCGGAGCATATTGTGATGAAGTATCTGTGGTTCTCGCCGTAATCGAAATACTTCATGTGTGTGGATTTTCTTTTCGGGAAGCGTTCTTTCTCGTTAATCATCATAAATCTCTCGGTATATCGTCGTCACCGCTTCGTCGCTGATTGTGCAGCCGAGTCGGTACATCGATGTGGTTTCAACCATCCTGCCGAGCATATCGAGCAGCTTTGAGAGCGCTGCTTTGTCGGAGGGGAGAACGGTCTGCTGCAGCAGCAGGGTGATCGCTTCGATAGGATTGATCGGCTTAGCGGTATTCTCGGGCGCTTGCGAGAGGAACACGATTGCCCTGACGGGAGCGGAGGTGTTGGCGCCGATGCCGTGCTTGCCGTTCCACGGGGTGCCGTAGATGACAAACCTGCCGTCCTTCTCGCGTACCAGCGGCTTATCGTCGTTGATCATCGTGACCTCATCGCCGAAATGCTTGCGCCACAACGCGGCGTGGGTGCTTTTGCCCGTGCCCGAGGGCGCGGTGAAAATGATCGCTTCCCCCTTATATTTCAGGCATGAGCAATGCAGGAAGAAGCCTCCCTTATCGATGATGTAATCACAGATGACGCGCAGGATCGCGACCGCCTCACAGATATACGGACTGCCTGCTTCACCGTGGATCTCTTCACCCAGCTCGGCTTCATAGCGGATCATCTCGTCGGTCGGCTCGATCAACAGCTCATACTCCTCGCTGTCGGTCAGAAAATCCGACATGTAGCGATAGGTTTCTTCATATCGTGCCTTGACGGCGATGTTCATCTCCGCAATTCGGTAAACGTGCATGATGGTACTCCTTATTTTTTCTTGCCCTTTATTATAACATAAGAATAAATAGTTGCAACCGTTAAAAAGACGATCAGGGAGAGGATCATGTAGATAATATAGGTGCCGTTGCGGACAATCAGTCCGGCGATCACGGTGCAGATCCCTGAGAGCACCATCGCGATACCGCAGTTGCGGTTGGTGATATACCAGTGCTCGTCGGAGTCCATGCACCAGCTCAGACGCACACCGACAAAGGAGTTGGGCTTGGTCTTGGGCAGGATGTTGCCGAGCAGGATGAACAACACGCCAATAATGGTGGAGACGATGACGAAGATCATATTCTCCTTGTTCTTCATCGTCACAGGATGTTTCATGATCGTCAGCAGAAAAACGCACATCGCGTTGAATAAAACCATGACGATCAGGATCACCGTGTCCAGAATGTCAAGATTCCGCGCGGTACGGTCGTTATCCTCTTTGGAGGATCTCTGTTGGAATTTTCTGTA
>DGUQ01000068.1 GCA_002394725.1 Ruminococcaceae bacterium UBA4306 | reverse complement strand
GTATCGTTGCCGTTCCATGAGGTACCGAAGATATCGGTAGCGTTACCGGCTACGATATAGACGTCCTCGGGAGTGGGCTCGGTCGGAGCTTCTGTCGGGACAGGAGCCTCGGTCGGTGCCTCGGTGGGCACGGGAGCCTCGGTCGGTGCCTCGGTGGGCTCGGGAGCCTCAGTCGGTGCCTCAGTCGGTACGGGAGCTTCGGTCTCGCCCTCAGTCGGCTTAGCGGACTCAGGCCAGTAGAACGAAGAATGGAGTCTGAATTCAGGATTGATAGTCTCCCACTCGTCGATAAGCGGTGTCAAATGATCATCAGACGCGCTCAGCGTTCTCATATCATTGGTGATGTATGCCTCGCCGGGTGCGGTCGCCTGATAATGTACCTTGATCAGGATATCGTCGTTATCATTAAAGGCGAAGCCTCTCTTACTTGCGATGGAAGCAGTGTAACCAACGATACCTCTGTTGGGATCATGGTTGTATCTCTCACCAACTTCTCCCTCCAGATCATCCATAGAGGTATGATGTCCGCTTGCCATAGTGCTCGTCTTGGTGACAGGGAACATATCTTCAAGATCGATGATACCTTCCTCGTCATACTCGTTGAGGAGCTTGATCATAGCATTCGGATAGAGCTGGTAGCCGTTGATCGAACCGATCTTGCCTTCGTTGATCTGAGAAGCGTTCAGCGTAGTGTAAACATAGAAATCGTCGCCTACGTTGAATTCCTTGGTCTCAGTCTCGCCGTCCAGACCCTGGACATGCACGATCGCCTTGTCACCGGGGGTCGGTGCCTCGGTCGGAGCTACGGTAGGCTCGTCCGGATGGGGACAAGTTACTTCGATCGTACTCCAATAGGTAGGCTGCTCCTGTGTCAACGGTTCTCCGCCATTGACATAGAAGTATTTGAGTACGTTATTCTCTGCCTTGGACAGAGTAATAATACTATTGGTAATCGTGGATGTGCCACCCTTAGTAACCGTAAAGCTGACATCGATTAACGGTTTGCTGTCGGCCGTGAATTTAAAGCCTTTCGCATTCGCATCGTTGTAGTAGATGTGATTGTACTCATCATGGACAACAGTAGGATCTGTTATCTCGCCGGAGCAGTCAGGCTCTACCGAAATCGTCAGGTTGTCCTGCGTATAGTAGGTGACTGCTTCGATGGCGTGTACAATACCATCTGCAGCTGTCGGAATTGAGGTGACATCCATGTAGGCCTTATACCGAATGGTATCGCCTTCATGGGCTTTGTACGTTACACCATCAGCTACGATGGTGGCTGCGTCACCATCAGCCGCGCTTGCTGACACGATTGCTACGGAAAACATCGATAGCATCATCGCTACAACAAGCAGCAAACTGATTAGTTTCCTAGTCTTAAGCATTCGTATTTCCTCCTAAAAAAATTTGCTAAAGATATAGTTTTCGCCAATTCTAAGCAATTACATTATATTTCAAGCGCAGAGTTATTGCCAACAACAATACTGTAACCTTTTTGAGTGATTTGTAATCTTATTTTTACTATTTTGTAACTTTTCTGTAATATTTTATTTCTTTGCCAACAATTAGCATTTTTTGCTCCATTCTTTTGTTATCTGACAAGAATAATGCGCCTGCCTCTGCTTGATCAATTCAATCCAAAAACCGCAGTAAGATGCGGATATGTAGTATATCCCGTACAAACAAACCACAAGATACTGAAAATAATTACAAATTGTAACCGTTTATTCCATTATGTGAATCATGGCAGAGCTTCACAGATGTGACAAAAATATCATCTTACACCGGCTTGTTATAGGTCTAAATGCACAAAAAGACCGCGCGGAGCGGTCTTTGAAAAATTATATCTCAGAATTGATGATTTCGGGGGGATTTTCCAGCACCTCGGGGTTCAGTAAATACTTCTGAAACTTTCTGAACGCCAGACCGAGGATATTGCCCGAGGCGATGCGGTCGTCCGTCACGATGCCGAGCGGCAGACATCTCTCAAAGGTGACCTCGCCCTTTCTGCGCACAGGTACCTCGCGCATATTGCCCATTGCCAGACTGATGGACGTGGTGCCGAAATTATAGATATGATGGTGGATGGAGTTGGTCTTGATGCTCGCCAGATCGGTGAGGATGATCGAGCAATGGAAGGGAGAAGCCTCGATGATCGCCTTGGGGCACCAGTTGTGCTTATCCAGCCATTTGATCAGATTAGCCGCTACGCGCAGCAGACCCGGCACGGAGCACAAAAAGTCGGCGAGCTTATCGGTCGCGTTGAGATCGTCCTCCTGACGGTTTTTCTCGATATATTGCGTGATGATATCGTTGATCGTATCGATGGTAGCGTCGGGTGGGAACTTCATCTTGCTGGTCGTTCCGACGCCGTCGATCTTGCCGCCCTTTAAGACGACCATGCCGACAGCGATCTCGTTGCGCGCATAGATACGCTTGTTGACAACAAAGCGGTTGAGCTGGGGATATTCCGCAAAGGCACGTACCATTGCCGCGAGGATCAGTGAAAGATGCGAATACCGCTTGCCCTCCTTGCGCTTGCGATTCAGATATTCCTTCATCGGCGCTTCGGGAAGATCGATGGTGATCATGTTCATCGCGTCGGAGCGCTCTGCCATCACATGCGCGCCTACCAAATACTCGACGCCGAGGTTCTTTAACTTTTTGCCGTCAGGTCTGCCCATTTGATTATCCTCATTCTGTAGAATCGGCGCGGATTATATCCACGCTGATTTTCATTATAAACGAAACGAAAATGAATTACAAGAGATATCGGGATTTTTATGCAATCAAAATACAAAGAGCAGGATGGTATACAGCAGATACATCGATAATGATACCGCGCCCTGCCACCGATAAAAGCGCCTTTTCACCAAGGCAGGCACCAGCATGATGAGGGTGATCAGCAGACAGAACGGGATATCGATCCAAATCGAGCCCCGGCTCAACGGCAGAATGCCGCCCCGCGACAGGGCGCACAACGGCAGGATCAACAGCAAATCGATGGTATTCGCGCCGAGGATGTTGCCGACCGCAAGGGAGCCGCTTTTCTTGACGACGGCACTGATCGCGGTGACCAACTCGGGCAGTGATGTGCCGATAGCCACCATGGTCAGTGACACGATACGCTCGTCGATATGCAGGATATCGCGCGCGATCAGGGTGCCGTTATCTACCAAAAGCCGTGAGCCGATGATGATCTCCCCTGCCCCGATCACAAATATCAGAAGGTTGCGGATCAGCGTATTACGGTTAACCGTCACACTCGTCGCGATATCACCGCGGCGTTCCTTCCTCGCGCAGCGCAGGTTCTCATACACAAAGAGTCCAAACAGGATGAGCATGCCTACGCATCCGAAGGGGGTCAGCCAGCCCGAGATTCCCGAGAACCACAGGGTCAATACGGCGGCGATCTGCAAGAATGCCTTCGGCATCAGACGAGCGCGGTCGATCGGCTCGGGGCGCAGGAGCAAGGAGAATGACAGGATCAGCGCGGTATTTGCCGTGACGGAGCCGACAGCATTACCTGTCGCCATGTCGGTCTGCCCCTGCCATGCCGCGATCAGCGATACTATGATCTCCGGCAGGGTAGTCGCCAGCGATACGACCGTCGCGCCGATAATGAACGGCGGTATCCGCGACGCCGACGCCATCCACACCGCCGCGTCAACAAAGCGGTCACCTCCGCGGATGATGCAGATCAGCCCGAGAGCGAACAAAAGAAAGATCAGAATAGATGTCAAATTATCACCACATTATTTAGTGAGGAGGTAGGAGTGAGGAGTTAGGAGTTTTGGGAAAGCCTTCGGCTTTTGGATTTCTAGAAGGACATCAATCGGATACAGAAAGCGTAGACAAATCGGTCATTGCGAGGCTTTTATGCCGTGGCAATCTCAACCGATTACTTTATCCGCTATCCTATCAATAGGTGTGGGCAAAGCCCACCATTAACTCCTCACTCCTCACTCCTAACTCCTAACTTAAAAAAACCTCTGACATATCTCTATGCCAAAGGTTTCTGATCTATTCTATTCAATTGGGTGCTTTCGATCTCTTCGGCGCTCGGCGCTTCTCTGTCACGCCTCGTTCACCTCCGCTGATCCTCGTATAACTCCCACTCGTTTGCCCGTCTGTTTGACCCTTCGGGTCACAACGACAGGCACCAACTCGTCAGTCGTTATCCGAGGGCTCCGGCGCTCGGCGCTTCTCTTCGTGAAAAAACACAGCCGCAGTAGTTCTGGCGGTACAGGTGATACTGACGGCTCAGTTCGATGGAGCGTTTATAGCCCTCCTTCTTCTTGAAATCGGAGCATAGATACCGAACGCCGCATTCTTTTGCGATCCGCTCGCCGATGGTATTGAGAACCTCGGCGTTTTTCAGCGGACTGATGGTCAGGGTAGTCGCGAAATAATCATATCCACCCTTCTTGCACAGCTCAGCGGTATAGCGCAAGCGCTGATCAAAGCAGATCGCGCAGCGCGCGCCGCCCTCGCGGTCAGCTTCATGACCCTTGACCGCCTGCAAAAAGTCCTCGGGGCGGTATGCGACCTCGGCAAAGCGGACGTATTCGCTCAGCCCTGCCTCCTCGACATAGCGCCGCAGCTCACTGTAGCGGTAGCGGTACTCGCTCTCCTCTGTGATATTCGGGTTATAGTAGGCGATGGTGATATCAAAATGGCGATAAAGGTACTCCAACACGTAGCTTGCGCATACGGCGCAGCAGACGTGCAGCAGCAAGGTCGGGCGAACCCCCTCACGGGCGTTGCGCTCGATCAGCGCGTCCATTTCCTTTTGATAATTGCGTTTGTTCATAGAACCTCCGGTTCGGTGAATGGTGAATAGTGAATGGTGAATGGTTGATGGAGGGCGCCGCCCTCACCCATTTATAAGGATGCGGAAACGCTTCATCTCAATGATAACAGGAAACAAAAATCCGCAAGGATTTTCCCACCACCATTCACCATTAGTCATTCACCCTTCACCAGTAAATATAATTCCTCTGCGGAATCAACAATCGCATCGGCGCCGGCTTCTCTGAGTTCAGCCGCGCCGCGGAAGCCCCAGCTCACACCGCATACCCTGACTCCGGCGTTATGCGCGAACATCACATCCACGTTGCTGTCGCCGACATAGAGCGTGTCGCTCTTTTGGTAACCGTTCTGCGCGATCAGCGCTTCAAGCGCTTCGGGAGAGGGCTTGCGCGGAAACGCTTCCTGCTGTCCCCACGCGCTCAGAAAGGTATGGCGCGGATACAGCGCCGAGAGGATCTCGGGCACAAATCGATCGGGCTTATTGGAGATCACGGCGGTGGCTGTTTTGTCCGCTGCCAATCTGTCGAGCAGCGTTTCGACGCCGTCATAGGCGACGGTACAGTCCGTGCAGTGCTCCGCGTAGTATGCTTGAAAGTCAGCTTTTGCTCTCTCCGCGCCCTCGGGGGTGTAGGCGTTCCCCATCGTGACGCGGATCAAATTATCGATACCGTTGCCGACAAAATGACGGTAATCCTCCACGGGATAGGTCGGCAGGCTTTGCCGCGCCAACGCAAAGTTCACGGCGTTGGCAAGATCGGCAAGCGTATCGGCAAGGGTACCGTCCAGATCAAATACGACCAGTTTCATTATCATCATCCTCCTTTGCGGGAGCGTCGGCGCTTTCACGTGCGGATTCCGGCGCTTCGGTAGGCTCCAGCTCGATTGGTTCCGCAATATCGTCGGTCGCAGTTTCATCAGAAGAAGACGTGCGCGCCCCGTAGACCTTGCGGCTCATATCCTCCAGCTCACGCGCGCGGATATCGTGCTTCTGCTCCTCAAGGCTTTGCGCATGCAGGCGCTGTTCCACATCCTTGTTGATCTCGTCAACATACTTCTTGTTGCGGACGAGGGTGTTCAGCTCAAAGATGCTGAAGGTCGTGGTCTGCGCCAGCGGGGCGCGCGCGCCTTTTTCTTCTGAGGACGCGTCCTCTGTATCATTCTCGGAGGCGTCGTCAGCTGCATCCTCAGACACATCTGCGTCCGCGTAGACCGCTTCGGGATTGTTCAGCGGATCGGGAACGCGCTTCTTCTTCGGTTTGATCAGCTTGATCGCGATGAAGGCAGTCAGGATCAGCAGCACCAGACCGGCTGTGAGATAGATGATGATACTCACGGTCACGGGGATGTTGCCGCGGTAACGCACCGTCGCGCAGCCTCCCTTGATTGCCATCGTCCCCTTGTTGCTCTCGGTGAACGCCGTTTCACTGCCGTCGACGGAGAGGGACACGATATTTTCGCCGCCCTCAGAGCTGACGGAATAGCGCATCGGACGCTCGGCGTTATCGCTGTTGAGCATATAGCCGAGATTGATATAGTCGGTCAGCACGGTCTTGATACTCAGATCGAAGGCGCCCTTCTTCTGCTCATAAGCCATAAAATTACCGCTGCCGAACACATTCACCAGCTGTGCGGTGATCTCGTCGGTAGTGCCCTCAAAGCTCACGCTGCACACGATATTGCGATCGGTCGTATTCACGGCGGCATTCTGCACGCCCTTTGCCTGAAAGTAGCTCAGCGCGTAATCAGCCGCGGCGCTGTTATTTGGTTCATACAGGAATTCGGTCGTCCTGCGAAAGCGTGACTCGCCCAGACTGGCGACGGAGAAATCGATCCCACTGATTTGGTACTGGATGCCGTCGGGGATCCTCAGCTGTGTCGTACCGCTTTTCAGCTCAACGGTATACAGATCATTCTCCCATGTACCCACGCTGACCCATCTGCCGTTCTCAAAGAGAGAACCGTCTCCATAGGTGGTGTTCAGCGGCAGCGAGTAGGAATAGCGGATCGTCGGGAAGCTGTCGTTCTCACCGATAAAGGAGAAGGAGTCGAGATTCTCCTCATAGGTCAACCCCTCGGACAGCGGCGTGGAAGCGTTGTCGATATCGCCGTAGGAGATCGCCACGCTGTCGGTATCGAGCATCTTCGCGGTCACATCCGCCATTTTATCGACGGTCATGTCCTCATAGATGACGGTATAAACCATATCGGAGCCCTCCGCCGACCAGCCGGCGTATTTTGCGTCGGGCAGGGTGTTCGAAAGAAAATACGCCTCGATCGCGTCCTTATCCTTGGTATAGGTCGCGTTGGGCAGGTTGAACGCGAAAGTGCGGTCATAGCTGCCCGATTTATGGTTCATCGTCTTGATCGAGATATGGTTGACCGCGCTGCCGGTGCAGTCATTGATGGAAGCGGTCGATTCGGTCGCGTAGCTGTCGGAGCCGATCTGCACGGTGTTGGCGCTGTAATCGAACATCAGGTTCTTGGTCTGCTCAGCGGCGGCAGTATCGCTGACCATCCACGTGATCAGCTCACTGACGTCAAAATCCTCCGCCATACGCGTACCCTGTGTGAGCTTGGTATTCTTGCGCGAGAGAAACACGGCGGTTTTTCGCCCGATCAGGGAGCCGACGATCTTCTCATACTCGGCTTTATCGGTAAAGCTGAGTTTCAGCTCAAAGTAGTAGCCGTCCTCCTTGACGCCGCTATAAGAAAACGACGCGCCGGGGATCTCGGCGGTGGGATCATCCGCGATGATCTTGTCCTTCACCGCGTCGATATCGGCGGACACGGGATAGACCGCGGTCACGGTGCGCGTCCCCTTGAAGCGCTCGTCGATCGACAGCACGGAGCTGACCGCCACCTTGGGCTTTTCACAGCCGGAAAGGCAGGCGCAGAGGCATACTGTTAACAATATCAATAGTAAAACAGAGATTAGTTTCTTCATAATGACCTCGTACTTTTAGTTAGGAGTGAGGAGTGAGGAGTTAATGGTGGGCTCCGCCCACACCTGATTGATATAGTGATCGAAAACGTAAACTGTAAGGGGCGACAATGATGATGTCCCGATCATTTCCATTAGATTTCTTTAAAACGCAGAGCATATCGATGTTTCAATCTATGATAACTCCTAACTCCTAACTCCTCACTCCTCATTAATCAGTATCCCTTCGGCTCGCGCATTAGGACCGCGCGGCAGGGGGACGCCTCCAGCCCTTTCATCTTCAGCGGCAGAGCGGACAGGGTGTATTCGCCGTCCTCAACGCCCTCGAGGAACAGCCCCTCCAGCACAGCGATACCGGCACGTGCCAGTTCGAGGTGCGGCATCATCTCGTCAAAGGGCGGCGCGATGGACATCGCGTCGGTGCCCACCAATCTGAGCTTGCTGTCGGCGATCACACGCGCCGCCGAAACGCTGAGGAAGGCTTTACCCGATCCGTGAAAAATCAGCCGCTTGTTGCAATGCGGCAGCAGGCGCTCCATATCCTCGCCCGTCAAAATGCCGTCGATGGTGACGACCGTGCATTTGCCGTAGAAGCACGAGGGCTTCATCGAGCCGATATCCGCGCCCTCCTCATCAAAGTGGAGCGGCGCGTCGATATGGGTGCCGTTATGGGTGCATAACTCCACGGCGGACAGGTTGTAGGTTGAATCGTCCCCGATCGTCTTTATAAAGCGCTTAGTGGGCTTCGGGTCACCCGGATAGACCGGCGCGTCAAACA
>DGUQ01000081.1:942-2509 GCA_002394725.1 Ruminococcaceae bacterium UBA4306 | reverse complement strand
AGATCTCGGATCGTGACCGCATGATCGCCGGCGAGATCATCCATGAGATCAAATCCCGACTGAACTTTTTGAGATCCGTCGGACTGGGTTATCTGACCCTGTCCCGTGCTTCGGCGACCTTGTCGGGCGGCGAGAGTCAGCGTATCCGACTGGCGACCCAGATCGGCTCCGCCTTGATGGGCGTGCTGTACATCCTCGATGAACCGTCGATCGGTCTGCATCAGCGCGATAATGACAAGCTGCTCGCTACCTTAAAGCGACTGCGCGACATCGGTAACACGGTCATTGTCGTCGAGCATGACGAGGATACCATGCGCGCCGCGGATTACATCGTCGATATCGGCCCCGGCGCCGGTGTACACGGCGGCGAGATCGTCGCCACCGGTACCGTGAAGGATATCGAAAAGTGCGAGGGTTCCCTGACAGGTCAATACCTCAGCGGCAAGCGCTCTATACCGCTTCCCGAAGAGCGCAGGAAGGGGAACGGCAAGTTCCTCTCCATCAAGGGCGCACAGCAGAATAATCTGAAAAATATCAACGTTAAAATTCCTTTAGGGAAATTTGTTTGCGTGACCGGCGTCTCCGGCTCGGGCAAAAGCTCCCTGATCAACGAGATCTTATATAAGCATTTAGCGCGTGAGCTCAACCGCGCGAAGTGTACCCCGGGCAAGTTCAAATCGATCGAGGGTATTGACGCGCTCGATAAGGTCATCAACATCGACCAGAGCCCGATCGGCAAGACCCCTCGTTCCAATCCGGCGACCTATACGGGCGTGTTCACCGATATCCGCAATCTGTATGCCTCGACCACCGACAGCAAAATGCGCGGCTATACCTCGTCGCGTTACAGCTTCAATGTCAAGGGCGGACGATGCGAGGCGTGCCAGGGCGACGGTATCATCAAGATCGAGATGCACTTTCTCCCCGATATCTATGTGCCGTGTGAGGTGTGTAAGGGCAAGCGCTATAACCGCGAGACCTTAGAGGTCAAGTACAAGGGCAAGTCGATCCACGATGTACTTGAGATGACCGTGGAGGAGGGCTTGGAGTTCTTCAAGAACATTCCGAAGATTCAACGCCGTCTGCAAACGATCTATGACGTCGGCTTGGGCTATATCAAGATCGGTCAGCCTGCTACCACTCTCTCGGGCGGTGAGGCGCAGCGCGTCAAGCTCTCGACGGAGCTCTCTAAGCGTCCGACCGGCAAGACAGTCTATATCCTCGACGAGCCGACAACAGGTCTGCATATCGCCGATGTGCACCGTCTGGTCGAGGTGCTCCACAAGCTGGTGGACGCCGGTAATACGGTCATCGTCATCGAGCATAACCTCGAGCTGATCAAAACCGCCGATCACATCATCGATCTCGGTCCCGAGGGCGGCGATATGGGCGGTACCGTGGTAGCGCAGGGCACTCCCGAGCAGGTCGCCAAATGTGAGGGATCCTTTACCGGACAGTATTTGAAACCACTGTTGAAACCTTGGAGATTAGAACAAAGGTAAAATGAGGGTTTCTCCCTTCGGTCGGTCAATTAATACAATTCCTACAGTGGCGCTTAACCAATCGC
>DGUQ01000081.1:0-890 GCA_002394725.1 Ruminococcaceae bacterium UBA4306 | reverse complement strand
CCTACAGTGGCGCTTAACCAATCGCTTCGCTCTTGGAGCGCTGTTGTATGGGAGTTGTTAGCCAAATCACAGATTTGGACAACTCCTCATCTGTCACCGTTCGGTGACAGCTCCTCGCCGGAAGCGGCTCCCCCCTTGTCCGCTTTGCGGACATTCCCCCAACGGGGGTACCTTTTCCCAAAAGGAGCCTTGGAAATCGGCTACTCATTTTTTATTCTATACTTTTTCGACAAGCAAAAGCGCTGAACGTTACGGTTCAGCGCTTTTTGTTGCGACGATATAGACGTTGTCGGAGATCGGAAACCCCGATTTCCATAATGCTAGAAACTCTTCATTCTCTATGATTCGGTTATAATTCTTGGTGTCGGTGTTGGCGTTCTCAGGCGTTGGGTCGGCTAAGTACAGATGTGTTTCATCATACCCTGTCAAAACAGCATAGTACGACTTGTTCTCGTCACGGAGACAGACGATGATCGGTACGCCGTCATTCAAGCGTTTTTTGAGTGTGCTCAGATCGCCGTGATACGCCTTTGCCCGATAGCCGTTATCGTAAAAGTATCTGACCAGATTACTCGGCAGGGTCGTGCCCATATAGCTGTCGATATCGGCATAGATCACATTACCCTGTACCGGATCGCCGCAATATCGCATGACATAGGCGGCGGCACAGGCGGCGTTTCGGTTGGGGAATTGCTCTTCGATCGGATCATCAGCGGTATCGATGATATATTCCTTCGGCACATCGGTATCGGTGACGGTTTCTCTTGTTGTGTAGATCGCGGGAAGGATGCCTATCGCCGCGATCGCCAGATAGAAGCAGCTGACAATAATCAGAATCTTTCGTTTTGACATACTCCACCTGCCTTTCCGCAAGCCTATTCTATCATATT
>DGUQ01000051.1 GCA_002394725.1 Ruminococcaceae bacterium UBA4306 | reverse complement strand
CCGTCAGATCGAGGCGAAGGCGCTCAGAAAGCTCCGTCATCCGTCCCGTTCCAAAAAGCTCAAGGATTTCTTAGACTGAGCCTATGACGTATGAAGAATGCGGCGCGATATTGGACGAGATCGCCGAGACCCTGCCCAAAGACCTGTACCGTGAGCTAAACGGCGGTATCGTGCTGGAGGACGGCGTTCGCTACCACTGGTACGCGCAGAATAACGACCTTTACATACTCGGCGTGTATGTCCGTGATAATCTGGGCAAGTCCATCAAGATCTATTACGGCAGCATCATCCGCGCCTATATCAACAAAACGCTTGATGAATACCGCGAGATCTTGCGAAGAATATTAGTGCATGAATTAAGGCACCATAACGAATACCTCGCCGGCGCCGACGATCTCGAGTATTACGACGATGAACAGATCAGCAAGTATCTCAAAAGTAAAGGCTACACCATCAAATAGCACAGCGCTCCTGCTTGTCAGGAGCGTTTTTATCCATTGTTATTGCGAAATCCGTCAGGATTGCGGCGATCCTAATAACCGATATGCTTATCACACTTTAAATTGTGTATAAATATTTATGCAATTAATATTTATTTCTATTTACATTTATGTTTTCGTATGTTAAAATTGTAAAGCAAGAAAAGTCACATCGGACAAAAGGAGTATGACTATGCCTGCAAAACCCAATGCTGAATTCACAAATGATCTGTTTAAAGCGATATTGACCCTTGAAACCGTAGAGGAATGTGAGGCGTTCTTCAAGGATCTGTGCACGATCCCCGAGCTGAAGGCGCTGTCCCAGCGTTTTGCCGTAGCGATGATGCTGGACAAGAACATGGTCTACAACAAGATCGTCGAGGCGACAGGTGCGTCCACCGCCACCATCAGCCGCGTTAAGCGTTCGCTCGATTATGAGAATGCCGGCGGTTATACCCTCGTCTTTGAGCGTTTAAAGGAAGAAGAATGAGCGGTTATCGGTATTTCTCTCAATTCTATGACAACCTGACCTTTAATGTGGATTACAAAAAACGCGCTGATTATATTCAGAGCGTTTTATCTTTATATGACCACGATTGGGGCTTGACGCTTGACCTCGCCTGCGGCACAGGCTCCTTGACGTTGGAGCTGAAACGCAGGGGAGTGGATGTATTCGGTATCGACGGCTCAGCCGAGATGCTCAGCGTCGCGATGGATAAGGCGTATGATGCGGAGCTGCAAGTGCTGTTTTTGTGTCAGCAGATGGAACAGCTCGATCTGTACGGCACCATCGACACCTGTGTCTGCACACTGGACAGCCTGAATCACATTATCGATCAGGAGCAGCTGCAAAGGGTGTTCGACCGTGTGGCGCTGTTTATGAATCCCGACGGTACCTTTGTGTTTGACGTCAACACCGTCTATAAGCACCAACAGATATTGGCGAACAATACCTTTGTCTATGACACGGACAGCGTATTTTGCGTTTGGCAAAATTCTTTAAAGGAAAATAATATCGTCAATATTGAGCTTGACCTTTTCGAGCGCGAGGGGGAGAGCTACCTCCGCAGCAGTGAGCATTTCAGCGAACGCGCGTATGAGATCGATGAAATCAAACGGATGCTGACAAAATCGGGCTTTGAGGATATCAAGGTATTCCACGATATGACGACAGAACCCCTGCGCGATGACAGCGACCGCGCCGTATTCGCCGCGCGGATCATTGAACCTATCAATGACGTAATGTAGGGGAGGGGCTTGCTCCTCCCGTTCTGGCAGTGTTGATCGACGCAAAACATGACGGAATCCTATGATAGATAGGAAAAGCTGCACTGGTGTCGGGCGAGCAATACTATCGTCCGTGCAATTATGTTTGAAAGGATCAAATCAATTATGGATAAAATCATCAGATGTATCACCTCCGACGGAGCCGTGATGGTCTCCGCGATCGACTCGACCGATATCGCCTACAAGGCGAGTATCATCCATCATACAAGCCCCGTGGCGTCCGCCGCACTGGGCAGATTGCTTTCTGCCGCGTCCATGATGGGCGCACAGCTCAAATCCTCCAAATCGACCCTCAACATCCGCTTTGAGGGTGACGGCGAATTAGGCGCGTTCATGGCGGTCGCCGACAGCAACGGCAACGTCAAGGGTTTTGTCACCAATCCCGATTGCCCGACCACCCATTACGAGAACGGCAAGCTGAATGTCGCGCAGGCAGTCGGCGCCGGTATTATCAGCGTGATGAAGGATTTCGGTGAGGGAGAGCCGTATATCGGAAAGATACCGATCGTATCCGGCGAGATCGCCGAGGATATCACCAACTATTACGCGACCTCCGAGCAGATCCCGACCGTATGCGCGCTGGGTGTTCTGATCGATAAGGACAGCTCACAGGTGCTCTTATCCGGCGGCTTACTGATCCAGCTTTTGCCGGGCGCCGATGACGATACGATCGATAAGATCGAAGCGAATGTCGCAAAGCTCGATTCCATTACCACCATGCTCGCCAAAGGTCTCTCCGCGCTCGATATGTGCAAACAGGCGCTCGACGGCTTTGAGGTCGAGGTGCTCGATGAATTTGAGGTCAAGTATGTCTGCGGCTGTTCCAAGGAGAAGATCCGCTCGCTGATCTCCTCCATGCCCAAGGAGGAGATACAGGCGATGATCGACGAAAACCACGGCGCAGAGGCGCACTGCCGATTCTGCAACAAACAATATACATTTACTGAAAACGAGCTGGAAGAATTGTTAAAGAAAAAATAAGAAAATTTAGAAAAACCCCTTGACTTTTTGTTTGGAATATTGTATTATATACAAGTCGCAAACAAAGAGGCGAACGGTTTGGGAGCATAGCTCAGCTGGGAGAGCACCTGCCTTACAAGCAGGGGGTCACAGGTTCGAGCCCTGT
>DGUQ01000030.1:2356-2777 GCA_002394725.1 Ruminococcaceae bacterium UBA4306 | reverse complement strand
CCATTTGTCATAGAGCGCCTTCATCCGAGGTTCAGAAGCGAGTTCATGGAGCGCAAAGTCCACCAGCTTTTTCACTTTTCTCGGCAGATAACCGTAGAGTTTTTTACCTTTTTGTTCCTGAACTTCCTTCTGAATCCGCTGTAGAATTTGCAGATAATAATCTGTATTCGGGAGGTTTCTGTGAGCCTGAACATCCTCCATAAGCGCCATCAATTCCTGTTTCAGATCGTTGCGGTAACCTGTTTCGATCTTCGCAAGACGGTATTGCTCACCGCGAAAGATATCTTGACCGAATGCTCTCCTCAGCTGTCGGATTCCTTTCTCGGACAGGTATCCTTCTGCTCCCGTTGAGTACACGATCAGATGAATATGAGGATGGTGCGTCGTGTTATGAAAGGCTGCGTACCAGTGCAGATCCTTC
>DGUQ01000030.1:0-2211 GCA_002394725.1 Ruminococcaceae bacterium UBA4306 | reverse complement strand
TTCTCTCCGTAAACTCACGACTTCCGTCCAGATAATACCGTTGTGTTCGGAGACATTTTTGGCGACTTCATCGAGATCAATCGGCAGATCAAACTGAGAAAAAAGACCGTGCTTGCCGAGCTTTTCCACGCCCGGACGCTGTGAAATATATCCGACCAAGCCCTTCAATTCATCCGCGCAATCGGCGTATCTTTCGGCGACAGCGTCGAGGAATTCATGCGCGTTTTGACGTGTCGGGAGCATTTTATAGTCAGTATATTCGAGGAAAGTTTTGCTCTGGGGAAAGTGATTTGTGACTGATCTTATCAGCCTGACCTGACTCAACGAGGCGAGATCATACTCTCTTGCACTCGGCAGCTTCTCTACACTTTCTCGGGTACCCATGTATTTGATCAGATTTTTGACGCCTTTTGCGTTCTTTTTGAACCGGCAAGAGACGATGATTTTAGCCATTCACATCACCGAACACGTCGTGTTCATCCAAATATTTTTGAGTATCTTCCAGATCAAGCGTGCCGTTATGCTCGGCAACGATCCGTTTGGAAGTGCGGTCGAGATAGTCCAAGGCTTGATCTGACAGCTCACTTTGGTATGCAGTGAGGATATTGCTTTTGCAAACCTCCACCGCCATCTTGAAGATCATCTCGCTCATCTTGGTCTCAAATCTGGACAGGATCAGCTTGATATTCTGATTGATCAGCGGAGAAATATAATTGACGTTTTCATTCATATCGATATATCCGAGATAATACTCGACCGCTTCACGGACGAAACTGCTCCGTGAATAGCCTTCATTTTCTTTGATAAAGTTGTCCATACTTTCGATTTGATCCCTTGTAAAAATGATCGGAACCTTCTTGCTCTCTTCCATTTATTTCCTCCCAAAAACACTTTATTCATATAAACCGAGGATGTCTTTTCGTAACCGTATATTTATACTCAGAAAACCGCTCAACGGTCGGCTCTGCCGTCCGATGTCTTTCGCGAGCAATCCACCTAAAGGATTGCTCGCTTTTATCTACTCCTCCGTAAGCGCGTTCACAACGAGCTTCAAATCTTTGTGAATAACTCCAAATGCGATCAGATGATCCGCTCCGAAATTCGGGGACGGTATTGACCGGGACGATAACACCCCTATGTTGAGAAGCCGCATATCTATGCGCTTTTCGGCGTGCTTACGGTGTGGAGAAAAATATCGTCCCCATCGTCCCCGTGATCCGAATGAGAGTACACCAAGGTCAAAATCCTCGTGTGATTTTTCTTCTCACGGGTGAATTCAACGCCCGCTTTTTGGAGTTCGTTTTCATATTTTCCGAGCTTTCTGGAGAGGACGTTGCTCTCGATTTTCAGACCTAAAGTGTTACATAAATCCGACGCAGTTCCCTCAAAAATCTCTTCCCGCTTGAGGTAAGACAGCAGGCTGAGCATGGCGCCGTCGTTCATAAAACCATCGCTTTCAAGACTGCTTTTCCCCAAACAATTCCACCTGAAATTTTCAAACTGAATGGTCAAAACTCTCTCGGGAATATCTCTTCCGCGCATATAAAGCTTTGCGAAATCCGAGCAGGAATCGTCCGTTTTCATCACGTAAATGTTGTCCGCAGCGCCAGTGATTCCGGTCGAACCCGACACCGTGTTGAACGGATCTTTGTCCGATTTCTTTCTCGTATGATGAACACAAACGATCGAGATACCGCGCCTTTCGGCGAGCCGTTTGAGGATCGAGATCACCTTATAATCACCCGCGTACATATCGCCCTTGGCTTTACGAATCTTCTGCAGTGTATCGATCACCACCAGCGAGGTGTCGGGGTGTTTGTCGATGAAGGATTCGATCTGCTTGGTCAGATCACCCGCAAGGTTATCCGCCATCACAGCGAAGTGAAGATTCGCGGGAGCGGCGTCCGTCAGCTTCACCATTCGGTCTCTGATCCTGTTCGGACTGTCCTCCAGGCAGAGATACAGCACGGTGCTCTTCTCGGTATCAAAACCGAAGAACTTTTCGCCCTTCGCCACCTTGATACAGAGATCAAGCATCATCCACGACTTGCCGACCTTTGCCTGACCCGCGAGGATATTCAGCCCTTGGGAGAGGAAATCCTTGACGACAAACCTTACGGGAGGGAGCTCCATCTGCATCAATTCTTCGCCGGAATAAGTGATCATTTCTTTCTTTTTCATTCTAAAAATCTACCTTCTTTCGTTTGAAAT
>DGUQ01000133.1 GCA_002394725.1 Ruminococcaceae bacterium UBA4306 | reverse complement strand
CGACGTCGGCGAACATGATACCGAATAGCAGGGTATAGGTGATCGCGATAAAGCCCGAAGGGTCGAGCTCCCGTGCGTTCGGCAAGCCGTACATCTCGGTATAATACTCAAACGGTCTAAAGAAAAACGGATTTTTGAGCTTGACAGGCGGCGAGTGCTTTATTTCATCCTTCGCGTCGGTGAAGGTCACCTCTACGCTCTCGATAGAGGAGAGCAGGGACTCGATCTGACCCTCATACTCCGCAGGGATCCATCCGACCAGCACAAAGCTCTTGCGGTATTTGCAGGCATGATTCTTGATAGAAAGATACGCGTGCCGCTTGCACAGCGCCGTGAATATCTTTTGGATATCCTCCTCATGCTCCTTCGCGTAGGCGCCGATCTCCTTGTCAAGGGAGCTGATCTGCTCTTCGAGCTGCTTCTTCAAGTCCGCCTGCTGTTTGACGTAATTCTTCGGCGTATCATGGATATCGTTGAGCTCCACGCGCTCAAAATACAGTCGGGAGAAGATACGGTCGATCTTGTCCGCCTCGGAAACTGGTGTGACATACACGCCCCAATAGTACAGATCATCGTGAGAGCAGGGGAAGAACTCGACATAAGGGTTCTCTTTGTACTGTTCGAGCTTGACATAGCTGTCCTTGGGCAGCTTGCCAAAGCGCGTATAGATATACTCGCAGTCATTGATCTTCCTTAAGTCCAGCGACAGATCGACAAAGTGCTGTGCCTTCTCAATGTTTTCGCCGCACACGGCGCTTTCGTGCCGCAGCGCGTCACGCCGTGTGATTAATGCGCCCAGTTCCTTGGCGGTATCGCCGACAAAACGATCCGCTTGATCATATTCCAGACTGTCCTCCTCGGGCAGCTCCACGATCTTGGGTCGGATCCCGGCGCCGTTCATCAGCTCACGGAGCTGTTCGAGCAGCGGCTCAAATTCATTGGACGCGTTCACGGGGACCATACTCTCATTATTCGAGTAAAACTCCGCGACTTCATCCGGTTGGAAAACGCCTGTCCGTCCCAAAGCGGCGGCGACGTCATCCAGGTAGCTCATCAAGCCGATGGCGTTGACGAGCTTCATTCTTTCGAGTGCCATATTTTCACCTCAACTTTACAGGATGAGTATTTCAAAGATTTGATCGGGCTCAAGCTGATAGCGAACGCCCTCAACGACGGCGATCACATTGTTGAGCTCCGTCAGTGATACGATACGGTAGGCGAGGAGCGCAATCTCGGGATTGGTGGAAAAGTACAGCTGACGCCGACACATCTCGTACCGTCCCTGTACCGCCATCTCGCTGTCGGGATCGATGGCTTTTGCCTTCTTGCCGACGCTTGTACGCTTCAATTCCTCGCGGATCTCCTCGTATTCGTCCTTGGACAAGATTCTGTCCAGATTCTTTCCCGTGAGCTTTCCGTAATGCAGCAGGTGTTTTCTGACTTCATCGCTGCTCAGACGGTAATTCTTCTTGAGCCGGATGATACGGGAGTAGTTTTGGTAGTCGGATAGGGTATCGAACAGCTTTTTCAGTTCATTCCTGTCCTTTTTGTTTTTGATGGAGTTGATATCAGTGTACAGCCGATCAAGATTATCGTTCTCCAACGCATCCTCGATGGCGGCAAGGTCGTAGTCGTCCTTGTCATCGGGTGGGAATTGCCGCAGGATATCCGCGTAATCGGTACGCTCCAGCACATTGAGCAACTCCCTATGACCGTGAATCGAGGCGAGCTTTTCCAACGCGATATCCGTATGCTGTGTGAAATACAGCGGCAGGGAAAAGAGATATTCCTGCGGACGGCGGATGGATAACAGGGTGATGAACTTCATCAGCTCCGAGATCTCCGTACTTCTGAGGATATATTTTGTCACAGGGGTGTCGCCGCGGTTGTATTTACAAAGCGTGAGCAGCTCCTCAAACTGCCGTTCACGGATGAGCTGTTCGAGATTACCGCGGTGGATATCGCTGCCGACCTTATCGAGAAACGTCTGATAATGCGTGTAGGATTTGAGATATTGCACCACATCGCCTACGGATTCGCATTTGACCATCGCCCGATAGTCTTTTTCTGTCAGACGCTTGCCGTATTTGGTTTTGATCTTCGCGATGATCGCCGAGGCAGGGTTGATGATCGCCATGCACTCACCGCCTTTCTGTGTTGTTAAAACAGGACTGTGTGTCAATTGTCTTTGCAGGCTCTTTTGAGCCGCGACAATCTCAACCGAAATCCGGTCACGCCAAGGATCGCTTCACGATCTCATCGACCCAGCTGTCCTTTTTCTCCGTATACAATCGGTTCAGCTCTTGCTTTATTTCTTCGTTATGCTGTTGAGCCTGCGCGTATTTCCTGTCGGCATTCTCACGGTCAACGGCGATGTTTTTCTCGATACGATCCTTCGCTCTCACGATGTAATCGTTGTAGATCTGCTCTTTGAGCTGTTCGACCTCGGTTTCGCTCCTGAGCTTTTCATCCTTCGCCTGTTGTTCGATCTTGCGCGCCTGTTCATCCATTTCGATGATGCGCTTGAGTAAATCCTGCATGGATCACACCTCGATCCTTTCATTTCGCTATGATACCCCGAAGAATGATTCCGGGGTATCAGTGGTTGATAA
>DGUQ01000084.1:1866-15721 GCA_002394725.1 Ruminococcaceae bacterium UBA4306 | reverse complement strand
ATACGATGGGCATCCCCGTGATCGCCATCGGCGTACCCACGGTGGTCGACGCGGTGACACTCGCTTACGATCTCTTGGAGATCGATGACGAAAAGGAGAGTGTGGAGCTGAGCCGTACCGTTTCACCGCAGGGCAGGAGCATGGTCGTCACGCCCAAGGAGGTCGATCTGCTGATCGACCGCGCCGCGCATCTGATCTCCCTGTCGGTCAATATGGCGCTGCAATCGGCTATCGACACCGAGGATCTGTTAAATCTATTATAGCGTGCAGGGCAGGGACGCTCCCCTGCAAATTCTCTGTAATGTTTATCGTATGGGAGAGGAATGCTCTTACCATATCTTTTTTTGCCGGGCAGTCATATCTCGTCCTCCTGCCGCATATATTATAGCAATTCGTATCATACCGATCTCTGATAAAACGGTCTATCATCCGATCAACCCTTTTTATCAGAAATCAGTATAAAAGGTGAGAGAATGAAGAAACGACATTGGAAGATGACGGTGACGGTCGCGGCATTGGTTCTGGTGATGGCGGTGTGTCTGAGCATGGTTATTTACCGCGTGCAATCCTGCGTCGCGCTGGAGGATGAAGCGGCGCTTCTGTCCGGAAAGCTGAGCTTTGTCAACGGCGATATGAGCGCCGAGAGCACCGCCGCGACGGCGGATGAAGCGCCGACACAGCAGCCGCAAATGCGACCGCTTGCCGAGACGCCGACCGATACGGCGCAGGTGAGAGAAAAGCCGCAGGATACGCCCCACAGCGGTGTGACCTATCCCGTCAAGGAGATCAAGGTCAGCAACGGCAATATGAGCTATGATAATTTTACCATCCGCAACACCACGGACTATGACCTCGATGTGGAGGAGATGTTGTCGTCGGAGCTGCCCTTTACCCTCGAGGATAACCATGAGGTGCAGGTGCTGATCTATCACACCCATACCTGCGAGCGGTATCTCACCGAGGATAGCGGCGAGTATGATGAGGACTATTATCCGCGTTCCACCGACGGCGATCTGGGCGTGGTCGCGGTAGGGGAGAGGCTCGTCGATGTGTTGAAGAAAAACGGCATCGGCGCAATCCACGACACCACCCTCCACGACTACCCCTCCTATGAGGGCTCCTACGCGCGTTCATGGGAAACGATCTCTGCGTACAAGGAAAAATATCCGTCGATCAAGGTCACCATCGATCTGCACCGTGACGCGATGACCACCGATGACGGCACCAAGTATAAGCCGACCTTTGAGTTTGACGGCGGCAAGGCGGCACAGATCATGATTATGGCAGGCTATGGTATCGACGGCGGCTTTGACTTCTGGCATGATAACCTGATCTTTGCCATGCGGCTGCAAAAACAGTGCGAGGACCAATACCCCGGCATGACCCGACCGCTGAACTTCGGCGAGTACACCTATAACATGAATTTCAATAACGGCTCGCTCCTGATCGAGGTGGGTACAGACGCGAACACCGTCGAGGAAGCCTGCCGCAGCGGCGAGTATCTCGCGCAGGCTTTGTCAGAGCTGTTGAAACAGTGATGACACAGCCGCACAGGCGCGATCGATCGCGTATATTTCGCTCGTAGAATGATTATTTATTCATTGTCAAAAGAAAAGTCGAGTCGATCTCCCCGGTGATTAGTCATAATGTCGAATTCACTGCCCCGGTCTTGAAAAAAGATCGGGGCTTTGCTATAATATGCACGTTGAAAAAGACACTTTTTCCGATTGACTGAGTTGAGGTTATTATGAAGCATCATCGACTTTACCATCACCTGATATCATTACTGCTGGCGCTGAGCATGCTTGCGGCTGTCGGCTGTATGAGCGCGCTTGCCGCGCCCGGAGATGAGAATCAGAATAACAGTCAGGTCGAGACGCCGCAGAGCCAGGCTGAACAGACGCCGCAAACTCCGCAGGAGCAGCAGGAGCAGCAGAATCAGCCGGCTCCTGAGCAGGAGCAGCCTCAACAGGAGCAACAGCATCAGGAACAGCAGCAACAGGAACAGCCGCAGCAACAGCAGAATCAGTGGTATGATCCGATCTATACCTATGACGAGGAGGCTACCTCGCCCTATGTGGAGCCTGAGCATCTCGCCGAGCTGCCTGCCGTGAGCCCCTCGCAGGTGCAGGAGGCTACCTCGGTCGCGATCCCCGTGGTCGCGGTGTCCGACGCCTCGATGTTCTCGGGCATTGTGATGTGGCTGTGCGTCGCGCTGGGTATCGCGGTCGTCGTCGGCGTATTGGTCAGCAGACGTACCCGTCGCCGTGGTTGATCATGATGCGGATAGGAAATGTAAAGCTCCGCGGCTATGCCGCTCTCGCGCCGATGGCAGGCGTGGCGGACAGAGCCTTTCGCGAGCTGTGTATGGCATTCGGCGCGGGCTACTGCGTCAGTGAGATGGTCAGCGCCAAGGGCATCGCTTATCACTCCAAGAAGAGCGCTGAGCTGATGGAGATCTCCGATACGGAACGCCCCTGCGCTGTGCAGATCTTCGGCACGGAGCCCGATACGATGGCGGACGCGGCAAAGTTTGCGATGCGATACCGCCCTGAGGTCATCGATATCAACATGGGCTGCCCTGCACCCAAGATCGCAGGCAGCGGTTCGGGAGCCGCTTTGATGCGTGACCCCACGCTGTGCGGCAGGATCGTACAGGCGGTCAGCCGCGCGGTCGATATCCCCGTCACCGTCAAGCTCCGATCGGGCTTTGACAGCGCGCACATCAACGCGGTCGAGGTCGCGAAAATCGTCGAAAAAAACGGCGCGCAGGCTGTGACCGTCCACGGCAGGACAAAGGAGCAGTTCTATGCTCCGCCCGTGGATTACGATATCATCCGTGCGGTCAAGCAGGCGCTGTCGATCCCCGTGATCGGCAACGGCGATATTCATGACGCGAAGTCGGCGCAATTTGTGCTTGAGTACACCGGCTGTGATTATCTGATGGTCGGGCGCGGCGCTTTAGGCAATCCGTGGGTATTCCGTGAGATCAACGAATATTTCGATAAAGGAATTATCATTCCTCCGCCGACGCTTGAAGAAAAATGCGACGTTCTGTTACAACACATCAGCGCCGTTGCGGCATACAAGGGCGAATCGATCGGCATGAGAGAAGCGCGCAAGCACACGGCGTACTATCTAAAAGGCTTCAAAAACGCCGCAAAGCTCCGTAACCTCGCCTTTTCGATGGAAACAAAAGAGGATCTGCTCCGCCTCATCGCAGAGATCAAAAACAGCAATCGTCAGTGATTGCTTGATATAAATGGCAATAAATGGAAGACACCCGTATATGAAAAACGATTTGGAGGTACAAAATGTACAAGGACTTAATGGATTCTAACGGTTTTGTCAAACAGTATGATGAAGAAATCGCCGCGGCGATGGACAAGGAGCTTGCCCGTCAGCGCCAAAACCTTGAGCTGATCGCCAGCGAGAACATCGTTTCTCCTGCTGTCATGGCGGCGATGGGCTCCGTACTCACCAACAAGTATGCCGAGGGCTATCCCTCTAAGCGCTACTACGGCGGCTGCTACGCGGTCGATATCGCCGAGGATATCGCGCGTGACCGTGCCTGCAAGCTGTTCGGCGCGGAGCATGCCAACGTCCAGCCCCACTCCGGCTCTCAGGCGAACCAGACCGTCTACTTCGCCATGCTCGAGCCGGGCGATACCGTCATGGGCATGAGCCTTTCTGAGGGTGGGCACCTGACCCACGGCTCACCCGTCAATCTCAGCGGTAAATACTTCAACTTTGTCAGCTACGGCGTTGATCCCGTGACCCACCGCATCGATTATGATAAGGTGCTCGAGATCGCAAAGGAATGCAAGCCGAAGATGATCGTCTGCGGCGCTTCCGCTTATCCGCGCGCGATCGATTTCAAGAAGTTCCGTGAGATCTGCGACGAGGTCGGCGCGCTGCTGATGGTCGATATGGCGCATATCGCAGGCTTGGTAGCCGGCGGTCAGCATGAGAACCCCGTACCGTATTCCGATTTTGTCACCACCACCACCCACAAGACCCTTCGCGGTCCGCGCGGCGGTATGATCCTGTGCAAGGAAAAGTACGCCAAGGCGATCGACAAGGCGCTGTTCCCCGGTATGCAGGGCGGTCCTCTGATGCACATCATCGCGGCAAAGGCGGTCTGCTTCAAGGAAGCCATGCAGCCCGAGTTCAAGGCGTATGCCGAGCAGATCGTCAAGAACTGCAAGGCGCTGGCTGACGGACTGACAAAGCGCGGTCACAAGCTCGTGTCCGGCGGCACCGACAACCATGTCATGCTGATGGATCTGCGCGAGGACGGCGTCACCGGCAAGGAGCTGGAGCACAACCTCGACGAGGTACATATCACCGTCAACAAGAACACCATCCCCGGCGAGCCGCTCTCTCCGTTCGTCACCTCCGGTATCCGTATCGGTACCGCCGCCGTGACCACACGCGGTCTTGTTGAAGAGGATATGGACGTTATCGCCGAGTGCATCTCTCTCGTGATCAAGGACTTTGAAGGCAACAAGGCAAAGGTCAACGAGATGGTAGCGGCGCTGTGCGAGAAGTATCCGCTGTACGAATAATATTTCGAGAAATATTTACTGAAAACTGAAAACTTAACATTGAAAAATGAATAATAGTTGGCGGGACACCCGCACCCGAATAGTATTGTTCGAGCGCAGCGAGTGACCGCCATTATTCATTATTCTTTTTTCAGTTTTCAATATTCACTTTTTCCGGAGGAAAACCCATGAACACACCCCTTGCCGACAGACTGCGTCCCGAATCCCTTGACGATATCGTGGGACAAAAGGAGCTCCTGGCTCCCGGACGGCCGCTGAGAAAGATCATCGAAAGCGGCAACATCCCCAACTTGATCTTCTACGGACCGTCGGGCGTGGGCAAGACGACCCTCGCGTCCTATATCGCGCGGATCACGAACCGCAGCTTCAAAAAGCTCAACGGCACTACCGCCTCGACCGCCGATATCAAGGAGATCGTGTCATCTCTCAACACCTTTGAGGGCTTGGGCGGCGTGCTGCTCTACCTCGACGAGATCCAGTATCTCAACAAAAAGCAGCAGCAGACCCTGCTCGAATTCATTGAGAACGGCTCCATCACCCTGATCGCCTCCACGACCGAGAACCCGTATTTCTACATCTATAACGCGATCCTCTCGCGTTCGACGGTGTTCGAGTTCCGTCCCGTTGAGCCGGACGAGGTCATGAAAGCGATCGACAGAGCGATCCGTGTGCTGAGTGAGGAGAAGGGGATAGAGATCGACTTTTCCGACGCGGCAAAGGAGCATATCTGCTCTGCCTGCGGCGGCGACGTGAGAAAATCACTCAACGCCGTGGAGCTCTGCGTGCTGGCAGGGGATGAGGGAGAGGTCATCCGTGTTGACGAGGAGCTGGCAAAGTCGCTGACCCAGCGCTCCGGCGCTCGCTATGACCGCGACGGCGACTCGCACTACGACGTGATCTCCGCCTACCAAAAGAGTATGCGCGGCTCGGATGTTGACGCGGCGCTGTTCTATCTGGCACGTCTGGTGGAGGCAGGCGATCTGATCTCCGCCTGCCGCAGACTGGTCGTGTGCGCGTGTGAGGACGTCGGACTCGCCTACCCCCAGATCATCCCGATCGTCAAGTCCTGCGTGGATATCGCCATGCAGGTCGGCTTCCCCGAGGCACGGATCCCACTTGCCGACGCGGTGATCATGGTGTGCTTAGCGCCCAAGTCCAACTCCGGCGTGAACGCGATCTCCGCCGCGCAGGAGGATGTGCGCAAGGGGCTCGGTCAGGTCGTGCCAAGACAATTACAGAACGTCCATGCCGACGGCGAGGAACGCGACGTCAAGGGACAGCATTACCTGTATCCCCACAGCTATCCCCATCACTGGATCGCTCAGCAATATCTGCCCGACGACGTACGCGACCATACCTATTACGAGTTTGGTGACAATAAAACCGAACAGGCGTATAAGGCGTATTGGGATAAGATCAAAAACAACTGATTTAGGGATTAGTATAAAACGCGCAGAAACGGATGATAAATATCATAATCATTTGTGCAAATAAAACAGAAAGTGATCCGCGACGGGCTCGATTGCCTTTCGCGGATCTTTTTATTCGTCTTTTCTTCGTGCATTATGCCTAAAAATCCGTAAATAATTTGTACAAGCTAAAGAAAAACAAATTTCTAAATTGGAAAATTAATCTTGACATTTTTAGTTATAATGACAATAACTAGGATTAGGTACTAGTCAAAATTAACATGAAAAGGAGGGTTCTATCATGGGAATGAAAGGTAAACAGACCAAGCGCGCGGTATCCCTGCTGCTGTGTCTGACGCTGCTTGTATCCATGCTGGCACTGGCTGTCTCCGTACGCGCGGCAGACGTTGACAGCAGCGCGGCTACAGGCGCCGATACCTATTATCTGTGGGGAGAGAACAGCAATTCTCCGAACTTCAGCGGCACTACCCCGACAGGTACATTTACTTATGATAGCTCGAAAGGCTACTACTACTATGACCTGAAAGGGTCAAGCGGCGACTACTGCTTTGTTGTGTCGAAGATCTCGAACTCCGCGAACTCAGCAGTCAAGACGCCTGCCGTACAGAAGATCGCCAGCGCAGGTTCCTACTACCTGTCCTCGGGCAACTACCACGGCTTCAACTGTATCCACCTGTGGAATCCGAGCGGCGACACCATCCGTATCAGCTTTGCTTCCGAATCCGCCGGTCTCACCGCGGTGAAGGCAGGCAGTGAAGCGGCGACTCAGGCGCCTACCACAGCGCCCAAGCCCACCACACCCTCGCCCACTCAGGGCGGCGGCACCACTCCGACCACGCCTCAGCCCACTCAGTCAGGCGGCGACACCGGCAAGAGCTATATCTACTGTGAGAATGAGGCAGGCTGGAGCGCTGTATACGCTTATATGTGGAACAGTGAAAGCGACAAAAACCATGAGTGGCCGGGCGTGAAGATGACTAACATCGGCGGCAACATCTGGCGCTATGAGTTCACGAAGAACTATGCGAAGATCATCTTCAATGTCGGCAGCAACCAAACTCAGACCGGCGATATGAACTTCCCCGGCGCAGGGTACATCTACAACAACAAGACCAATGAGTGGAGCATCTACGATACCTCGCCCCTGCAGGTAGCGTCCTTTGCGACCGATCTGGAAGCGCCTCAGTATAACGGCGTAGGCATCACCCTTTCGGCTGAGGCAGAGGGTGAGGGAACGGTCTACTACAAATTCTCTGTCACCAAGGGCAGCACCACCACCGTTCTGTCCGATTTCAGCACCGCCAACAAGGCGCTGTGGACGCCTCAGACAGCAGGCACCTATACCCTGACCTACGACTTCAAGGACGCCAAGGGCAACACCAACAAGCGTACCAAGGAGTATGTCATCGAGGACGGCAGCTCCGTCGTCGCGCCTTATATCAAGGTCGTCACCCCGAACAGCGGTGATATCAAGAACAACTCGAATGTGCAGATCAAGGTCACGGCAGGCGGCGGTAACACCGGCACCAACCTGCTGTTCTACAAGTACACCATCAAGAATCCGTCCGGCACGATCGTGAACGTTCCGTATTACACCCGTAACACGAGCTACACCTTCAAGCCGACCGCGCTCGGACTGCATACCCTGACCATCAACGTGCAGGGCTCCGACAACAAGACCATCGAGCGCTCGTATCTCTTCAACAGCGTCGGCGCTGTCACTCCGACAACACCGCCCGAGACCCAGCCTCCGGTTCAGCCGACTCAGGCGCCGCCCACGCCCACTCAGGCTCCCGAGCCTACTCAGGCATCGCCCGCGCCGACTCAGGCTCCCACGGACGCTGCCGCGCCTGTTCGCTACGGCGACGCGGACTCAAACGGCAGTGTCAATATCGTTGACGCCGCGGTCATCCAGCGCTTTATGGTAGGCGTCGAAATGACAAAAGTCTGTAACGAGCGCAATGCCGATGTTGACGGTGACGGCAACGTTACGATCCGCGACGTCTTGATCATCCAGCGTTACTTGGTGGGTCTCATCGATAAATTCCCTGCGGAAGCATAAAAGGAGGTAACAGATTATGAAGAAATTTTCTCGTGTTCTGGCACTGCTGATGTGCCTGGCGCTGATCATCTCTGCTGCTGTTATCTCTGCACAGGCGGCAGATGAAGAGATCGCCGATGCCGCGGCGAATACCGATATCGCCGATACCGGCGCCGACAGCATCATCATCCATGTGGACAGCCCCGACAAGGTCCCCTACATCTACTACTGGAACGCGCTTCCCGAGAACAAGGAATGCGCTTATCCCGGCGTCAAGATGTCCAGAGACGCGACCCAAACCGGCTCGACATGGTACACCTATACTTTTACCAATACTTCTAAAATCAATTTCCTGCTGACCGACGGCACACAGAACCTGTCCGGCCAGATCAGCAAGGAGCTCACCCGTACGACCGGTGAGTGGTGGTACAGAAACGGACGCTTCAGCAAGAAGAACCCGTATGTGGCGGATGATTACACTGCCGTTGATATGCGTCAGGATACCATCTACTTCGTCATCACCACCCGTTTTTATGACGGCGACACCGGCAACAACGTTCACTGCTGGGATGACCAGAAGGCGAACAACCCCGATTCCGACCCTGCGTGGCGCGGCGACTTCAAGGGTCTTGCCGACAAGCTCGACTACATCAAGGCGTTGGGCTTCTCCGCGGTTTGGATCACTCCCGTTGTCGAGAACGCGTCCGGCTATGACTACCACGGCTATCACGCGCTCGACTTCTCCAAGGTCGACCCGAGATATGAGAGCGACGATTTCACCTATGAGGATCTGATCGCCGCCGCTCATGAAAAGGGTATGAAGATCGTACAGGACGTTGTATGGAACCACACCTCTAACTTCGGTGAGGCTCACCTCGCTCCGCTGTTCACCAAGAACTATGACGCTGATCTCTCTGACATTGAGGCTTGCATGGTTCCCTCCGAGGAGCTGCTCAGCTACAACAATGTCAGAACCGCGCAGGAGTATTACAACCTCAAGCCCCAGCAGCAGTACGACTCCCGTCTGCAGCTGATGAAGCAGACGCAGGGCTTTACCGACATGGTCTCTTATGACAAGGTCAGTAACCCCAACAACTACTATCACAACGGTTATTTCGCCAGCCTGAACTGGGATGACTGGACCTGTAAGTTCTGCCAGATTGCGGGCGACTGCGTCGATTTGAACACCGAGAACAAGGCGGTCGCGGATTACACCGTAGACGCGTACGCGAACTACATCGACATGGGCGTTGACGCTTTCCGCGTTGACACCGTCCGCCATATCCCCCGCCTCTCCTTGAACAAGTGGTATAACGACCAGATCAACGCCGCGGCGAAGGCTTCCGGCAACAACAACTTCTATATGTTCGGTGAGGTTTGCTGCCGCTTCAGCCAGACCTGGTACCGCGATAACGCCGCCGAATCCGTCCAGTTCTACACCTGGGATGATTCCGCTGCCGACCTCGCGAAACTCTCCGACGGCACCGATCCCGCGACCATCAAGAAGAATCTTGAGAACACCATCACCTACAGTGAGAACCACGTCAGCACCTCCGGTCAGCCGACCTCTCAGAACGCGTTCCTCAACGGCATCAACTACCGTACTCCCGACTATTCCAAGAGCTCCGGCATGGGCGTCATCGACTTCACCATGCACTGGCAGTTTGACTCCGCTTCCGGCGCGTTCGGCGCGGCACTCGGTCAGGATCAGTACAACAACGACGCTACCTGGAACGTCACCTATGTGGAATCTCACGACTATTCTCCCGACCAGAACCAGACCCAGCGCTTTACCGGCGGTACCCAGACATGGGCAGAGAACCTCGACCTCATGTTCACCTTCCGCGGTATCCCGTGTCTGTACTACGGCGGTGAGGTAGAGTTCCAGAAGGGCTGCCGCATCGACGAAGGTCCCAACATCTCGCTGGCGAACTCCGGCCGTGCGTACTTCGGCGATTATCTGGAGGGCTCCGTCAATACCACCGGCTTCTCGCAGTATTCGGGCGCGACCGGCACGATGGCGACTACCCTGAACAGCACGCTGTCTAAGCACCTGCAGAAGCTCAACGCGATCCGTCGCGCCGTACCGGCTTTGCAGATGGGTCAGTACACCACCAACAGCAACTATGTCAGCGGTAATATGGCGTACATCAGACGCTACACCGGCAACTACAACGGCAAGAACGTTGACTCCCTCGCCTGTGTATCTGTCACCGACGGCGCTACCTTCAAGAATATCCCCAACGGTACCTATGTCGACGCTGTCACCGGTACCAAGAAGACCGTTACCAACGGTACGCTGAGCGTAGAATCCACCGGTAAGGGCAACATGCGCGTATACGTCCTGCAGAACAGCAGTTCCACCGTTACCGGCGCGGTAGGCCCCTCCGGTCAGACTTACCTCAAATAATGGGATCATCGAGTGATTGAGAGAAAACCACTCTCCATTAGTGTCTGATCTTAAACGAATAACGATCAAGCTCCCCTTCCTGTAAGGGGAGCTTTTTATGTGTATTGTCAACCAAAATGTCAACCGAGGGTAAAGACTTTTTTTGTTTTGTCCCATTGTCCTGCCTTTTATTATTATTATTTTCTTAGATTATGAGGTTTACATGGTTTACAAGGGTGGATAAATGGCTTGAATAGTGGCTTTTTAATGTCAACCGACATGTCAACCGCGTGTCAACCAAACGTCAACCGAGGCGAACTCCGATACACGATAAGCGGTTTTATCGGAACAATGCGGCTCAAAATGGAAAGACAATGCGCGGCTGATCTAAAAGCGGCGTAATAAATCAGAAAAAAAGCGGTGCGCCGCCTTTACTTTGGAGGGAGGTTGTGATATAATACTACAGAATAGGGAAAGTTGCCTTGTTATGTGGTGGAGATGACCGCGCAATCGGCGTTGAGCGCTCCCCGTAATGACATGATTGAAAGGAATATGAGAAAATGCAAGCTAACATTTATCGCTCCGTGACCTGCGGAGATTTGAGAGAAGAGCATATCGGGCAGGAGGTACGCCTCGCGGGCTGGGTCGAGAACATCCGCGACCACGGCGGCGTGATGTTCCTCGATATCCGCGATGAGTACGGTGTGACTCAGGTCGTCGTGCATGACGACAATATGCTTGAGGACGTCAACCGCGAGTGCACCGTGACCATCTCCGGCAAGGTCGTCAAGCGTGACGAGGACACCATCAATCAAAAGATCGCCACCGGCATGGTCGAGATCGTCGCACAGAGCCTCACCGTTCTCGGTAAATGCAAGAATAACCTGCCGTTCGAGGTCGTCTCCTCCACCGCGACCAATGAGGACACCCGACTGAGATACCGCTTCCTCGATCTGCGTAATCCCAAGGTGCACAACAACATTCTCCTGCGCTCGCAGGTGATCTCCTTCCTGCGCCAAAAGATGAGCGAGATGGGCTTTATGGATATCGCGACCCCCATCCTCGGCGTCTCCTCTCCCGAGGGCGCCCGTGACTACCTGATCCCCTCACGTAAGCATAAGGGCAAGTTTTACGCCCTGCCGCAGGCGCCGCAGATCTTCAAGCAGCTGTTGATGGTATCGGGCTTTGACCGCTATTTCCAGATCGCGCCCTGCTTCCGCGATGAGGACGCGCGTGCCGACCGTTCGCCCGGTGAGTTCTATCAGCTCGACTTTGAGATGGCGTTCGCTACGCAGGAGGACGTGTTCGCGGTAGCGGAGGAAGTCCTCTATGAAACCTTCAAGAAATATTCTGATAAAGAAATAAGCAAGCCGCCCTTCCGCCGTATCTCATTTGCGGAATCTATGCTCAAATACGGCACCGATAAGCCCGATCTGCGCAATCCGCTCGAGATCGTCGAGATCTCCGATCTGTTTGAGGAGACCGACTTCAAGCCCTTCCTCAAGAAGTGTGTCCGTTCCATCAACGTGCCCGGCGCCGCTTCCTGCTCCAAGAGCTGGTTCAAGAAGATGGAGGAGTTCGCGCTCTCCATCGGCATGAAGGGTCTGGGTTATGTCAAGGTGACCGAGGATATGACATTCGACGGTCCGATCGACAAGTTCTTAAAGCCCGGTGACAGGGAGGAGCTGATCGAGCGCAACGGCTCCAAGGCAGGCGACGTGATCTACTTCATCGCCGATACCGCCGCCGAAGCGCCCAAGCTCGCCGGTCAGATCCGCACCGAGGTCGCGACCCGACTCGACCTGATCGACAAGAGCCGCTTTGACTTCTGCTTCATCGTCGATTTCCCGATGTTTGAGCAGGACGAGGAGAGCGGTCAGATCATTTTCACTCACAACCCGTTCAGTATGCCGCAGGGCGGTATGCAGGCGCTCCTCGAAAAGGATCCCTGCGATATCCTCGCTTACCAGTACGACATCGTCTGCAACGGCGTGGAGCTTTCCTCCGGCGCGGTACGTAACCACGATATCGAGATCATGAAGAAGGCGTTCTCCATCGCCGGCTACTCCGAGGACGATCTCAAGGAGAAGTTCCGCTCACTGTACACCGCGTTCCAGTACGGCGCACCGCCTCACGCCGGCATGGCGCCCGGCGTGGATCGCATGCTGATGCTGCTGACCGAGGAGGAGAACATCCGCGAGGTCATTGCCTTCCCGATGAACTCGAACGCGCAGGACGTCCTGCTCGGCTCACCCGGCGAGGTCAGCGAGATGCAGCTCAGAGAAGTGCATATCAAGTTGAGATAACGATCAACGGTGAATAGTGAATGGTGAATAGTGAATGGTTTCAGGAAAGCCTGACGGCTTTTGGATTCGTATTATTAATGGGTGAGGGCATCGCCCTCCCTTAACCATTCACCATTAGTTATTCACCATTAACCATTTTCCGTTACTGAAAGGAACCTATTATGATAACAAGAGAAGATATCGAAAACATCGCCCTGCTTTCTAAGCTCTTTGTCGATGAAAAGGACATTGACGGTCTGACCGAGGAGATGCAGAAGATCGTTGCCTTTGCCGACACGATCAACAGCGTTGAGGTGAACAGCGGCGAGTTTGATAATATCAACAACCTGCAAAACGCCTTCCGCGCGGACGAGGTCAAGGAATCCTTACCCGTCGAGGAGATCCTGAAAAACGCCCCCGAACAGGCGGAGGATCACTTCCTCGTCAGAAAGAGAGCGTGACATGGGACAGATCAAACGCATCCATGAGATGCTCGTCAATAAAGAAATCACCTGCGTTGAGCTGACCCAACAATATCTCGACGCGATTGAAAATTCTAATAAGGAACTAAACGCCTACATCACCGTCACCCCCGAGGTGGCGCTGGCACAGGCAAAAAAGGTGGATGAAAAGCTCGCCGCAGGACAGGAGATCGGCATGCTCGAGGGCGTTCCGATGACCTTAAAGGACAACATCTCCACCAAGGGGATCGACACCACCTGCGCGTCCAAGATCCTGACCGGCTACAAGCCGATCTATGACGCGACCGTGTATGAGCTGCTCCAAAAGGAGGGCGTGGTCATGCTCGGCAAGACCAATATGGACGAGTTCGCGATGGGCTCCTCCTGTGAGACCTCCTACTACGGCGGCGCGAAGAATCCGCACAGCCTTGACCATGTATCGGGCGGTTCCTCGGGCGGCGTCGCGTCCGCTGTCGGCGGCAATCTCGCTGTCTACGGACTCGGCTCCGATACGGGCGGCTCCATCCGTCAGCCTGCTTCCTTCTGTGGTATTGTCGGCTTGAAGCCCACCTACGGCGCGGTATCACGTTACGGTCTGATCGCGTACGCCAGCTCCTTTGACCAGATCGGCCCGATCACCCATGACGTGGAGGACGCGGCGATCGTCTTTGACGCGATCGC
>DGUQ01000084.1:0-1744 GCA_002394725.1 Ruminococcaceae bacterium UBA4306 | reverse complement strand
TTAAAGGATGATATCAAGGGCAAGAAGATCGGTATCGCCAACCAGTACCTTGACGGCGTTCGTGAGGACGTCAGACAGGCTGTCCTCGACGCGGCAAAGGCGTATGAGGAGATGGGCGCCGAGATCGTATATTTCGATTTCCCCGAGCTGAAATTTGCCCTGCCGTGCTACTATATCCTCGCCATGGCGGAGGCTTCCTCCAATCTCGGACGCTACGACGGCATCCGTTACGGCTACAAGGCGGAGCATTACAACGGCACGCACGACATGATCTGCCGCACCCGATCCGAGGGCTTCGGCAAAGAGGTGCAGCGCCGTATCCTGATGGGCACCTATGTGCTGTCCGCAGGCTACTATGACGCTTACTATAAAAAGGCGGTCAATCTGCGCGGCGCGATCGTTGAGGCGTTTGACAGAGCGTTTGCGCTCTGCGACGCGATCCTTGCGCCGACCGCTCCCGTGACCGCTTTCAAAAACGGCTATCTCTTCAGCGAGGAGACCGACCAGCTCGAGGCGTATCTCTCCGATATCTGCACCGTACCGGTCAACGCGGCAGGTCTGCCCGGCGTATCGATCCCCTGCGGCGTCGATAAAGAGGGGCTGCCCATCGGCATGCAGCTCATCGGCAAGAAGTTTGATGAAAAAACCATCCTCAACCTCGCCTATCGGTATGAGCAGAAAGAGGATAAATATATCGAAACAAAGTGGGGTGTCAAGCTGTGAAATATGAATTGGTAGCGGGCTTTGAGACCCATGTGGAATTGCAGACGAACACCAAGATCTTCTGCTCCTGCACCACCAAATTCGGCGGTGACCCCAACACTCACTGCTGTCCGGTGTGTATCGGTCTGCCCGGTACGCTGCCCAAGCTCAATGAGCGCGTGGTGGAATACGCGATCATGGCAGGTCTTGCCACTAACTGTGAGATCGCCGAGATCGCCAAGATGGACAGAAAGAACTATTGCTATCCCGATCTGCCCAAGGCGTATCAGATCAGCCAGTACGACAAGCCGCTGTGCGAGCACGGCTATATCCGGCTCTCCAACGGCAGAAAGATCAGGATCCTTCGTATCCATATCGAGGAGGACGCCGGTAAGCTGATCCACAACCACGGCGATACCTACGTGGACTACAACCGCGGCGGCGTACCGCTGATCGAGATCGTCACCGAGCCCGATTTCCGCAGTATCGACGAGGCGAAGGAGTATGTGGAAAAGCTCCAGCAGACCATGCGCTATATCGGCGTTTCCGACTGTCGTATGCAGGAGGGCTCCATGCGCTGTGACGTCAATATCTCCGTCCGTCCCGAGGGCAGTGAGAAGCTCGGCACCCGTACCGAGATCAAGAACATGAACTCCATCACCAATATCGCGAAGGCGATGGAATATGAATTTGAGCGCCAGGTCGATCTGATCGAGAGCGGCGGCGAGGTCGTGCAGGAAACACTGCGTTATGACGACGCGACAGGCACTACCTCTTCCATGAGATCGAAAGAGGACGCGCACGACTATCGCTATTTCCGCGAGCCCGATCTGGTCACCATCAACGTACCGCGTGAGAGAGTGAAGGAAATCGAGGCGAGCCTCCCGGAGCTGCCTGAGCAGAAATTTGCGCGCTATACCGAGGAGTACGGCATCCCCGAAAAGGACGCGGCACAGCTGACCAAGTACCGCAGTATCTCCGAGTATTTCGATAAAGCGAGCGAGGGGCTCAAATCCCCCAAGACCGCGTCGAACTTCATCAT
>DGUQ01000058.1:11849-13626 GCA_002394725.1 Ruminococcaceae bacterium UBA4306 | reverse complement strand
TCGGCAGGCGCTTATTCTTCTGCGCGCGGTCGGCGACCTCACAGTCATAGCCGACAGAGATCACGTTGAGCGCGTACCTGTCATTGCATTTGAGCAGATCGACGCGCTTCGTCGTGCCGCGCGCCATCTTATCAACGCTCCGATAATCCTTGCTGTCCCCCGGCAGGGAACGCACATAGTCGTTGCCGGTGCCGATCGGGATCACGCCGAGGGCGGCATTCTTAAAGCCGAGCAGTCCGTGCAGCGCTTCGTTCGCGGTACCGTCGCCGCCGCAGGCGTACACACGCAGCTTATCGCCATGGTCGGCATAGCGGCGCGCGATATGCTCCGCGTCGCCCTTCTTCCGCGTATATTCGATCACCGCGTTCGGCAGCTGCAAGGCTTCGATCTGCGCCTTGATCTCCGGCGTAGCGTCACAGATCCCGGCATACTCGTTGAGGATAAACAGATGGGTCATATCCTATCTCCCTGTGTCTGCCGCGGCAGCGCTTTTACGCGTTCCATCTCGCGCTTGAGTCGAGCGACGGGAAGCCCCATAACATTGAAGAAATCGCCCTCGATACGCTTGACCAACACAGAGCCCCTGCCCTGAATACCGTAAGCGCCCGCCTTGTCAAACGGCTCGCCTGTGGCGATATAATCCAAAATTTCCCGATCGCTGAGAGGATAAAACTCCACGCGCGTATGGTCTGAGAAGGTCGTCATCCTGCCGTCCTGCAGGATCGCGCAGCCGGTGATGACGGTATGCGCCTTGCCGGACAGCGACCGCAGCATATGAAACGCGTCGTCCGCGTCCTTGGGCTTGCCCAATACCTGACCGTCGAGGATCACCACCGTATCGGCGCCGATCACGACGTCATCGGGGTGCTCCGCGGCGACAGCCTGCGCCTTGACGCCTGCCAGATACTCGGGCACCTCCTCGGGCGCGATCCCGTCGGGGAGGGTCTCCTCCACCGCGGACACGATGACCTCATACTCCGAGAGGATGTATCCGATCAGCTCCTGACGGCGCGGCGATTGTGACGCTAAGATGATTCTGCTCATAGTGCTCCTCAATGATCGCGGACAGCTCCTGCTCCCCTGTCACGGGATCACGCAAAGGAACAGCGGCGTTATCTGCGTTTGATACGTTTATACACGGTAAAAAACTCCTGTTTTTGTACCATCTTTTTAATAATAGCACAAACCGCGCAAAAAATAAACACAAAAATACAAAAATTCAACATACCTTTCACATCCTGTCACGGGAATTGCCCCGAAATATCCCCGAAAAGCGGATTCAGCGACTGTTCGGGTCGGAGATTTCTCCCCGTGATTCTATGATAACAGAAAGATATGCCCATAAACGGGACTCTAACACGCGTGGTGGCGGCACGCCGCTTTTTTATTATCATTGTAAAAGGAAACGC
The DNA here is from genome assembly GCA_002394725.1 of Ruminococcaceae bacterium UBA4306. Taxonomy (GTDB): domain Bacteria; phylum Bacillota; class Clostridia; order Oscillospirales; family Acutalibacteraceae; genus Ruminococcoides. The sequence goes on along the minus strand of DGUQ01000058.1, from coordinate 12,217 downwards.
AAGTCATACCCACAATTTGCTTTACAACAACTAATCACTGATCACTGACCACTAACCACTGACAACAAAAATAATCGCAGTACGCCATGCGGCATACTGCGATATCTCAACTATAATCCATTGCGATCCAAAGCGCTGTCACTCATACTGCGCCGTAACGCTGTCGAGCCACTCGCCAAAGCCGTTGACGGCGGCTTTCGGCGAGACGATCTTCACCTTGTCGCCGAAGGAGAACAGCCATCCGTAGAACTGCGGCGAAAGCATCACCTCGGCGCTCATGGTAAAGCTGCCGTCGCCCATCGGCTGGATAAAGACCTTGTCGGAGAAGCGGTCGATCACCACACCGATCAGGCTGTCGTCAAAGCGGA
>DGUQ01000058.1:8328-11718 GCA_002394725.1 Ruminococcaceae bacterium UBA4306 | reverse complement strand
TATCGACCGCCTTGGTGCTGTCGGCTCGTTCCTCCTCGACCGAGATCGACTCCATCTTGTCCACACGGAAGTGCTTGAGCTTATCGGCGTCCTTATCATAGGCGATCAGGTAGTAGTTTTCATCATCCCACGTCAGCGCCTTGGGCGTCAGGAGGTAGCGCATGCCGTCGTGACGGCGCACCTTGACGATCTTCCTCGCGCCGGTACGCGATACCGCCCACTGCGTGTAATAAAAGCCGATCTTGCGCTTTTTGTTGATGGCGCGGTTGATCGAGTCGATATTGCGGTAGATCTCCTCGTTCGAGTGCTTGACGCGGTTGGCGACGATGACCTGTCGGTGCAGCTCCTTCGCCTGATTCTCGGAGGTGAGGGTCTCGATCTTACGGATCAGCTCACGGCTTTTCTTCAGCGTGATGAACTTGGAGCTTTGCACCGCGTCGATCAACAGCTTGATCTCCTCGAGCGTGAAATCGCGCGATACCAGACTGAACAGCGAGATCTTGCCGACCTTCGACTTGACGATATCCATACCGAAATCACGCAGACATTCGATATCATTATAAACGCTTTTGCGCTCGGCGGTGATCCCGTAGTCGTCAAGATAGTCGATGATATCCGCGACGGTCACGCCGTATTCCTCGTCGGTCTTTTCCAAAAAGAATTTCATGATATATAGCAGCTTTTGCTTTTGCTTGGGATTCTTCGGCATAATGGATTCCTTTCTTATTCAATGGTTGCGATAAATCGGGTGAGGGCGGAGTCCTCCCTTCACCGTTCTCCGTTAACCGTTCTCCGTTAACCGTTCACCAGATACTGCGTCAGTCCGACCACCGCCGGCATCGTGAGCAGTGAGAACAGCGCCGACGCGGACACGATCCCTGCCGACAGCTCGGTATCCCTGCCGTACTTTGACGCCATCATGGTGGTGAATGCCGCCACAGGGGAGCTCACCGCGATCACCGTCGCGGTCGTGATCGTCGCGTCGATACGCAGCGCGACCATCACACCCATCACGATCAGGGGGATGACGACCAGACGCATCGCCATCGCGAAATACGCCCCCTTGTCGGTCAGCACGCGTTTAAGATCGGCGTGCATCAGATGGTAGCCGATCACCAGCATCGGGACGGGCGTATTGAGCGCCGCCAACATCCTGATCGGCGAGAGGATCACGGTGGGGAGCTGTATCGAGAAGGAGAAGAGGAGGATACCGATCGCCGTACCGATGATACCGGGGTTGCAGATCGCCTTGAGCGCGGCGCGCCACTCACCCTTGCGGCTCATGGTCAGCAGTCCGTACGTCCACATGAAGATGTTGAACATTGCGACGAACGCCGCGCCGTAAAACACGCCGTCATCGCCGAGGATCGCCTGCTGCAATGGCAGCGCCATAAAGCCGCAGTTAGAGAACACCAACGCGAATTTGAGCACCACGGCACGGGAGAGCGCGGTTTTGCGATAGATCAGCTCCGCGAGCAATACGGAGAACAAAAGCGACAGAAATGCCGCCAGCAGCGCGATCAGCAGACCGCTGAGCATCTCGGGGCGATACTCACGCTGGAACGCGTTGATGATCACACACGGCGTTACCGCGTAAAGGACAACGTCGGTCATCGAACGCGAGCCCTGCTCGGTGATGATCCCGAGCTTGGTCAATACTGCGCCGACCGCGATCAGGATGAACAGCACCAGCACCTGCGTACCGACATCCAAAAATGATCCGAGCATCCCGTCCCCCCTTGCGCTCAAGTATAAAAACAATATCGTCTTAATTTTCTCTATATTGAGTCCCGATTGTTGTACTCAAACATTATAGCAGGGCTCCGTTCAAAATGCAACAGGACAAATAGTAAAATGAACTAGTATTTCCCGCAAGAAAATAGTCAAAATGTCTAAGTCCCGAATATTACTCTGTGAATCTGCACAAAATATAACATAAGATTTGTGGATTGTGCAAGGCAAAAAACCGCCAATCGGACATTTTGCGCAATTTTTATCCGTCAACAATACCTACAAAACTCCCTTGTGTTCACCTGCATTTGTATAAACAACCAAATTTTTCATTATCATTTGACATCCGCATTTTAGATAGATATAATACGAGTTGTAAGCAAGCGACAAAAGCTTACCGCTTATATATATTATTTGAAACTATGAAAGAAGGATTTAATCATGGCAACTACTAAGAAGACTGCCGCTAAGGCAGAGACCAAGACCACCGCAAAGAAGGCTGCTGCTAAGACTGAGACCAAGGCTGCTGCCAAGACCGCTACCAAGAAGGCTGCTGCCAAGACCGAGACCAAGGCTGCTGCCAAGACCACTGCTACCAAGAAGGCTGCTACCAAAACCACTGCCGCTAAAAAGACCGCGGCTAAGAAGACTGAGCCCAAGTTTGATCTGTTCATCCAGTTCGGCGGCGCTACCGTAGCTGTAGATGACATCGAGAAGAACGTCAAGAAGGTCGTTAAGGGCAAGAAGGCTTACACCGTATATGTCAAGCCCGAGGAGAGCAAGGCTTACATCGTAGCTGACGGCGAGACCACCGGCATGGATGTTTTCTTCGTAGCTGACTAATCAATTAGGACAGTATAAGGTCGGTTCAAAAGAGCCGACCTTTTTCATTTGTCATTGCGAAACCTCAATCCGGTGACCCCGAAAAGCCCTGCTTTTTGGGGAGAGGACGAACGGCAATACGAGGTCAGGGCATCCCTGCCGGATATGCCTGCCGCGTACAGCCGATGAGGACGACGCGGCAAGCTCGACCGTGTAAAATATGCTACCGTTTTGTACCACTTTTTAACGATCTGTAAAATTCTTGAAAAATCTTTGCATTTTTCAATATCATATGCTATAATACTTTTGCAATAAATAATCAGGAGGAAAAGCAATGAAAACATTTACCAGAGTCGTCGCTGTTCTGATGATGGTCGCGGTACTCGCGTCCCTGATGGCTGCCTGCGGCAAGCCCAAGAACTACATTGACGATAATCTGATCGGTTCCTGGAAACAGACCGACGAAAAACGCGGTAACTGCACCTGGACATTCAACAAAGACGGCACCTGCAAGTTAGAGAGTGAAACCGATAACTTCTCCAGTGAAGGCACCTTCTTGATCGAAGAAAAGGATATCGGCAAGATCAAGATCAAGCTCGACAAGTGGGATAAGGAAAGAATGTATACCTACGCTGTCACCCCGAAGGTGCTCGACCTTGAGTCCTTTGATGAGAGCTACTATTGCCAAAAGCAGTAAATAATCGACAAAAAGCCCGACTCCGCGTCGGGCTTTTCTGATATCTGATACTAATACTAAGTAGCAATAAAAAGCTTTAAAAAGATATTAGCGGAGAATTTCGCAGAACAAGGCGGAGGGCGCAGGCAGGCTGGCGCCTG
>DGUQ01000058.1:0-8274 GCA_002394725.1 Ruminococcaceae bacterium UBA4306 | reverse complement strand
AAGACTGACAACGCAGTTATGCGGATTTCTCCGCAATAGATATTAAAGTGTTTTATTGCTACTTAGTATAAGCCCCTTGAGCTCTTCAAGGGGCGTTTTTGATTTGCGATTACAGATTGTACTTTCCTCTGGTGATAAACCTGCCGCTGTTTTCGAGGAGGATCTCATTCTTACTGCACGCGAGCTTGCCGCGCAGAAAGACCTTATCGATCCTGCCGACAGTTTTGACATTCTCAAACGGTGTGTAGCCGCATTTGCTGTGGCATTGCGCCGCAGAGATCACCCCGTTCCTCTTGGGATCGAAGATCACCAGATCGGCGTCGCTGCCTGCCTTGATCGCGCCCTTCTTTGGGTACATGCCGTAAAGGCGCGCCGGATTCTCACTGAGATAGGCGCACATCTGCTGAAGGGAGATACGGTGCTTTTTCACGCCGTAGGTGTACATCAGGATCGCGCGCGTTTCTACACCGGGCATACCGTTGGGGATCTTGGTGAAGTCTGCCTCCCCTGCCCTTTTCTGTTCAAGCGTAAAGGTGCAGTGGTCGGTGCTGACGGTATCGATGTTGCCCGATTTCAGCCCGTTCCACAACGCGCGGTTATCCTCGGGTTTCCTCAGCGGCGGCGAGCAAATATATTTGGCGCTCTCGTCAAACGAGCTCCGGTATACACTGTCGTCGAGCAAGAGGTACTGCGGACAGGTCTCGACATAGACCTTCACGCCGTTTTGTCGGGCGCGCAGGATCTCCTCATACCCTGCCTGAGTGCTCAGATGCACCACGATACAGGGCGCGTCGGCGGCTTTGGCGATGCTGAGAAAACGGTTGATCGCCTCTGCCTCGGTGTAATCGGGACGGGTTTTCGGATGGAACACGGGAGCGGTATCGCCGCGCGCGATCGCCTCTTCCCTGAGCTTGCCGATGATGCCCGAGTTCTCACAGTGACAGCCGACGATACCGCCGTACTGCTTGAGCTGCGTCATCATCTCATAGATCGCCTTATCGCTGAGCTCCATCGCGTCATAGATCATATAGACCTTGAACGAAGTCACACCCTGCTCGAACATGGCAGGAAGCTCATTTTTGATATCCTCACGCCAGTCGGAGATCGCCATATGGAAGGCATAGTCACAGCTGGAGTTGGCAAACGCCTTCATGTGCCAGTTGTTCAAGGCGTCGGTGAGCGTCTCACCCTTGTTTTGGGTCGCGAAATCCACCACCGTCGTCACACCGCCGGCAAGAGCGGATCTGGTGCCCGATTCAAAGTCATCGGCGGTCACGGTATCGCTGACCTCCAGATCAAAATGTGTATGCGCGTCGATGAAGCCGGGGAAGATCAGCTTGCCGCTGACATTGATCTCCTGCGCGTCGGCGGCAAGGCGCTTGCCGACCGCTACGATCTTCTCGCCCGAGATCAGCACATCCGCCTTTTTGGTACCGCGCGACGAGACCAGCGTGCCGCCTTTCAGGATTATCTTGTTCATGTTATCACTTTCTTTTGATTGGAATTATATGTATTATACGACATTTTGACAGCTGGAGCAAGCCCCTCCCCTACGATTAATATAACATTCTGCAATCGGGGCGTCGAGGCGCCGCCCCCTACAAACTCCTGCAATGCACTGACCACTGACCAAACAAAGAGGGGCAGACATTGCTGCCGTGCCCCTCCCCTTTTATTCAGCGATACAATACAACGTCCTTGATCACGGTGAGGATCAGCACCTCAACGTCCTTTGGCAGGTCGTTCGGCTGATCGAGATCGACGTCCTGCACATCCTCCAACCGGACGCGCACCGTGTGGTCATCGAGGATCAAGAAGCCCTTTTGCGTACTCTCCGCAAAGCTCTGCTCGTCCTCAAAGAAGGTGAGCTTGTCGAGATATGGCGCGGAATCATACGGACAGAAGCTCCTGCAGTTGCCGCACTCGTTACACAGGCGATCGATATGCAGGATCTCGCGCCTGCCGTCGGGCATTTCGACCACGGCGTTGGCACGGTTGGGGCATACGCTGACACAATTCTCACAGACCGTGTTACAGCTCAGGCATCGGGACGAGATCGGAGCCAACGCGACAGGATCGACCACGCGCTTGCTCTCGATCGCCTCCATTGCCGAGGGGATCGCCTCCATGGGGATGTCGACCTCGAACCTTGCGCCGATAATATCATCCGCGGCACGCTGAGCGTCGGCAATACACTCGACCACCGTAGAGGGACCGCGCAGGCTGTCACCGATATTATACACCTTCATACCGTCGATTTCTGTCAGGAAAGGTACTTTTCCGTTTTCATCGGCAGTGATGCCGTATGAAGCAAACAGCGAGTTATCCACCTCTTCACCGATCGCGGCGATGACCAGATCGGCGTCGATCTCGATGGTCTCATCCGTTGCGACGGGACTGCGTCTGCCGCTCGCGTCGGGCTCGCCCAAGCGCATCACGGAGCACAGCAGCTTTCCGCCCTTTTGCTCGATCGGCGCCGCCAGCTCGATGAACCGTACGCCGTCTTTGAGCGCCTCTTTGAGCTCCTCTTCATCGGCAGGCATATATTTCTTCGTCCTTCTGTAAACAATGCTGACGTTCTCCACACCGTCGATCCGCGACGCGGCACGTGCCGCGTCCATCGCGGTATTACCGCCGCCGATCACAACAACGTCGTTCAGCCCGGACGCCGCAAAGCCGCCGTGCTTGAACATGCACAAGAAATCGAGCACGTTCATCACATTGCCCGTGATATGCGGATTGCGCTCTTTATAGGCGCCGATACCGCAGACGACCGCTTCGTAACCGTCCGCCTTGAGCCGCTCGAGAGAAGGCGCGGGGGTATTGAGCTTAATATTCGCGCCCATCTTCTTGATCAGGGCGATATCCCACTTAACAAAATAAGGGGAGATCCGGAAATCGGGGATCACATTGGTGACGATGCCGCCTGCCTTATTCGACTGTTCAAACACATCGACCTCAAAGCCGTCACGCGCAAGGAAATATGCCGCGGACAAGCCTGCCGCGCCCGCGCCGATCACGGCGACCTTTCTGCCGTTGGAAGCAGGCTTTTTCAGCTCTGCGTATAATTGATCATAGCCCTCACAGGCGGCAATATACTTGATGCCCCTGATATCGATGGGCAGATTATTATAATGATTACGGGTGCATTTGCTCATGCAGCGGTGGGAGCAGATCAGACCCGTGGTAAACGGCAGGGGGTTCTTTTGGAGGATGACCTCAAGCGCTTCTCGGTGCTTCTCCTTTTCGACCAAATGCACATAAGCAGGGATATCCTGCCGGATCGGACAGCCGCCCTGACACGGCGCCGTGTAACAGTCGAACAGCGGCACCTGCTCACCGTTTTTGCGCGAAGGGATCGGCTTGATCGGCTTGCGGAAGCTCGGATGCTTCATGCACCACTTTTGCAGCGCGGCGATCTTGTCGGTATCGGTACGGGTGAACGGCTGATAATCACAAATGCGCAGGGTATACGCCATGCTCGCCATGTTGGAATAACCGCCCGGCTTTAACAGGATGGTCGCCATCGTGATCGGCCAGATACCGGCAAGGAACAGGAACTTGACATTCTGCTGGGTCACACCGCCGGAGAAAGAGATACGCAGCTTGCCGTTGAACTCCTGGGAGAAGCGGCGCGCCATCTCGATGGTCAGGTGGAACAGTGCGCGACCGCTCATGTACATCTCGTCGCTCGGCAGCTCGCCGTTTTTGACGTCAACGGGGAAGGTATTGGAGAGCTTCACGCCGAACTCCAGTCCCTTGCTCTCGGCGAGCTCCTGTAATCTGCGGAACATCTTCACCGCGTCATCCCACTGCAGATCCTCTCTGAAATGATGCTCGTCAAAGGCGATATAATCGAAGCCTGCCTTGTCGAGGATCGCGCGCGCGTCCTCGTAGCCTAAGATGGTGGGATTGCACTTGACAAAGGTGTGCAGCCCCTTCTCGGTCAGCAGATAGGTCGCGATCCGCTCGATCTCGTCAGGCGGACAGCCGTGGAGCGTGGACAGCGTGACACTGCGGCAAACGCGCGGCGAAATGCTGTCGATCAGCTCGGTATATGCAGGATAATATTCTTTTAAAGCATTTTTCGTCTCGATAAAGATCGGGAGAGCGGACGCGTCCTTGAGCCCTTCGATGAAGCGGTCGATCTTCTCCGATCGGATGCCCTCGAGGTCATAGCCGACGCTCATGTTGAACACAAAGCCGTCGGGATCGCCCAGACCGAACGCCCTCGAGATCACCTTGATGACGCACCAAGCCTTGACATATTCCTCGAGCGCCTGCTCGACGGTCAGCTCCGTCGACCATTCGCAGTTGTAGCCCTCGTCCTCCGCTTTGATGCACGGACGCGCGATACACTTCGCCAGCTCCTCGCCGTCCGTCACCTGCACGGTTTTCAGCTCAAAGAAGCGCGCGCCGCCGATGTAGGCGGAGATGATATTCTGCGCCATCTGGGTATGCGGACCCGCCGCGGGTCCGAGCGGCACCTCGAGCTTCTCGCCGAAGATCGGCAGGAACTTATCCTCACCGTTCAGATGGGCGGAAGCCTCTTCGCCGAGGCTGTCGGCATACTTCTTGCGCCACTCATCATAGCGCGATATCTTGAAGCCCTCCTGCACGGTAAAGGCTCTCTCTATCCTGCTGTATTCTGTTGTCATCCTGTCGAGCAATTCGCGGATGCTCAGCGGAACCATTTTTTCACTCATATCATTTACCTCGTACCGGAGGACGGGATCATACCGCCCTCACATTATAGTTTATCCGTTCACTCTGCCCCACAGCTTTTCCGCGGTCGCGAAGATCCGTGCGCTGAGCTTTTCTTCATCAATGTCGACAAACTGTCTGTCAAGATACAGCAGTCTGCCGTTGGCGATCGTGGTGCGGCACTGTCTGCCGTTCATACCGAAGATCATGTGACCGTCCAGATTGTCGCCCGACAGCGGTGTGAAGGGCAGATAATCCATCACGATGATATCGGCGGCGGCGCCCTCGCGGATCACGCCGATAGGGGTATCAAAATACCGTGCCGCGATCTTGGCATTATTTTGAAAGAGCATGGTCGTGACCTCGTTCCACGCGACATTCGGCATGCCTGCGTTATGGCGCTGGATGGTCAGCGCGACCTTTAGGCTCTCAAGCATATCGTGGGTATACGCGTCCGTGCCCAGTCCGAGCATGATCCCCTTTGAGAACATCCGTAGCACCGGTGAACATCCCACGGCGTTGCCCATATTGCTCTCGGGATTGTTGACGACCATCGTATCGGTCACGGCGATCTGATCCATCTCGGGCTCGGTCAGATGGATGCAGTGACCGAGGATCGTTTTCTCGCCGAGGATGCCCCATTTTTCCAGCCGTTCGACAGGCAGCATATGGTAGTTCTCGCGGCTGTCCTCCACGTCGTTGAGCCCCTCGCAGATGTGGATGTGATAGCCTGTTCTGCCGTCGTTCGCCTTGACGCATTTTTCAAAGGTCCTGTCGGAGATCGTGAACAAGGCGTGCATGCCGAACATGGCGCGGAGCATCGGATCGTTCTGCTCCTGACAATATTGGATGAAGTCGGCATTCTCCTTGATGGCTTCATCACATTTCGCTTCACCGTCACGGTCGGAGACCTCGTAGCACAAGCAGGAGCGGATACCCATCTCCTTGGCGCAATCGGCGATCGTGAACAGTGAGCCGGGGATCTCCTTGTAGGAGGCGTGATGGTCAAAGACGGTGGTCACGCCGTTGCGTATGCACTCGAGATACGTCGCGTAAGCGCTCGCCTTGGTATCCTCCAAGGTCAGCTCACGGTCGAGCTTCCACCACATGCCGTCTAAGATCTCATAGAAATTGGTGGGATTGTAGCCGTTGATTGACAAGCCGCGTGCCAAGCCCGAATAGATGTGGGTATGGGTGTTGATAAACGCCGGCATGATCAGCTGACCCTTGGCGTCTATCAACTGTGCCTGCGGATATTTCAGCCTCAGCTCCTTCGCTGTACCGACAGCGGTAATGCGCTCACCCTCAAACGCCACAGCGCCGTCCTCGATATAGGGGCGCTCGGGATCACGGGTAAAGAGCCTGCCGTTTGTGATCAAATACATCGAATCCCTCCTGTTCCGCATATCCTTTACATGCTTGGAAAGCACCGATAAATAGGTAATTTACTCCATCTACATTTTACCATGCTGATAGGTTATTTGCAATAGTTATTGATAAAAATATTTGCGATTTTTGATGTTATTGTACAAAAATCCACGCGTATTAACTTTCTGTATTTTCTGTTCTCTATTTTTCGATATCTATTGCAATCTACCCCTGATTGCGGTAGAATAAAGAGTAACGATGCAAAACATTAATCAATATGGAGGTTATCCATGGAAAAAAGTATAGATTTATCACTGCTCGACGGGGTACTCACGGAGTACGCCTCGGTCAAGGGCAGTCTGATCACGATCCTACAGCACACGCAGGACATCTACGGTTATTTGCCGAAGGAAGCGATACGCTTAATCTCTGAGAGGACAGGTATCGCGACCTCAGAGATCATGGGCGTGGGCACGTTCTATACCCAGTTCCGTTTTGAGCCTGTCGGCAAGTACCTGATCATGCTGTGTCAGGGCACGGCATGCCACGTCAACTCGTCCGAGTTGATCTTGCAAACGATTAAAGACGAGCTGCATATCGACGACGGACAGACCACCGAGGACGGCTTGTTCTCGCTCAAATGCGTGGCGTGTCTCGGCTGCTGCTCTCTCTCACCCGTCATGATGATCAACGAGGACACCTACGGCTCCCTCACCCCCGACAAGACCAAAAAGATATTGAAAGAACTAAGGGAGGCGGCAGTATGAGGATCGTTATCGGACAGGGCTCCTGCGGTATCGCGGCAGGTGCGGAAAAAGTAAGAAAAGCGCTTCTCTCTCAAAATGTCGAAGCCCCGATCTCCATTGCCGGCTGTATCGGTATGTGCTACCTTGAACCGATCGTAGATATCTATGACGAGGATAAGCTCACCCGACTGGTCAAGGTATCCGAGAGCGACGCTCCGGCGATCGCCGAGTATATCAACACAGGCGACCGCTCGAAGATCGAGAACCTCGTTGTCACCGACGAGGACAGCGAGTTCCTCAGCAAGCAGACGCGTATCGCGTTACGCAACTGCGGTATCATCAACCCCGAGATCATCGAGGAATATATCGAGAAAGACGGTTATACAGCACTCAAAAAAGCGCTCGGCATGACCCCCGAAGAAGTTATTGACATTATCAAAACCTCGGGCTTGGCAGGTCGCGGCGGCGCCGGCTTCCCGACATGGTTCAAGTGGAACGCCGCTCGTCAGAGCGAGGGCGAGGAAAAGTACCTGATCTGTAACGCCGACGAGGGCGACCCCGGCGCGTTCATGGATCGTGCTGTTATCGAGAGCGACCCCCACAACCTCATCGAAGGCATGCTGATCGGCGCGTATGCCATCGGCGCAAAGCACGCGGTCGTCTACGTCAGAGCGGAATATCCGCTCGCCATCAAGCGTTTAAAGAATGCTCTTGAACAGGCACGTGAAAAGGGCATCATCGGCAACAACATTTTCGGTACGGACTTCTCCTGCGACTTCATGATCAAGGCAGGCGCAGGCGCGTTCGTCTGCGGCGAGGAAACCGCCCTGATCGAATCACTCGAGGGTCACAGAGGTATGCCGCGCTTGAAGCCGCCGTTCCCTGCTCAGTCAGGCTTTTGGAGAAAGCCCAGTAATATCAATAACGTCGAGACCTTCGCCAACGTCGCTTGGATCATCAACAACGGCGGAGAAGCCTTCGCCGCGATGGGCACCGAGGGCAGTAAGGGCACCAAGGTATTCGCCGTTACAGGTAAGGTCAAGAGAAGCGGTCTCGTCGAGATTCCGATGGGCAAGACCCTGCGCGACGTCATCTTTGACATCGGCGGCGGTATGAAGACCGACAAACCCTTCAAGGCTGTCCAGATGGGCGGCCCCTCCGGCGGCTGTATCCCTGCTTCTTTGATCGATACCGTCATCGACTACAAAGCCTTAGGCGCTACGGGCGCGATCATGGGCAGTGGCGGTATGGTCGTCATGGATGAATCCACCTGCATGGTCGGTATGGCAAAGTTCTTCCTCGACTTCACCGCCAAGGAAAGCTGCGGCAAATGCGTGCATTGCAGAATCGGCACAAAGAGAATGCTGGAAATGCTCGAACGCATCACCAAGGGCGAGGGCAAAGAGGGAGATATCGAGCTCTTAGAGGAACTCTGCTACGCCATCAAGGACGGCGC
>DGUQ01000162.1 GCA_002394725.1 Ruminococcaceae bacterium UBA4306 | reverse complement strand
CGGCTTTGACAGGCGCTGCTGCAACGGGAGCAAAAACAGGAGCTTCGTTCCCACTCAATTCTTCTACCTGTACGTCATATGCGACACCGTTGACGGTGATTCTCAGATTCTTCATAGTCGTTACCTCTTATTTCTATAGTTTATCAGATCGAAAGGATCGGTGATTATACTTTGGTGGTATGCTTTTTAGGCAAGGTGGACACACGCTTGCTCATCAAGATCTCGATCGCGCCGACAATTCTGTCGCGGATAGTCTCGGTATCAACGATATCGTCGATATAGCCGTCCTCAGCCGCCTTGACAGCGGAGAGATTCTCCTTGACGAACGCCATCGCCTTTTCATCCTGTTCCGCGACAGGCGCGTCGGCAATGCTGTTGTCGAGGATGAACGCCGCCGCCTTGGGTGAGATGGGAGATACGACCGCGTCACCCAGAGCGTAGACCAGATCGGCGCCGGAGGTCGAACCCGCAAGCGCGATATAGACGGCGCCTACCGCCGTACCCGAGATCACGGCGATCTTGGGAGCGGTCGCGTCGGCATAGGCGGAGATCAGCTTGGACGCCGAAGCGAGATTCTCGAACTTTTCAGCGTCAACGATGGTGATCAGCGGAATCGAGAACGCGTCGCAGAAGCGGACATGCTTTGCCATTTTCTTGGCGCTGTCAGCAGAGATCACACCGCCCTTGGTGACGATGACGCCGACAGGATAGCCGTTCACTCTGCCGAACGCGGTGCAAACCGGCTCGCCGTAACCGCCGCCGACACAAAGCAGAGAGCCTTCGTCGGCAAAGTATTTCGGCAGCTTATCGGGTTCTGCATAGGCAGGAATGCTCTCAAACGCGGGAGCAGGCTCGAGGTTGTTCGCAGGAAAATATCCGAGCAGTGCCTTTGCCTTGTCCACGCACGCCTCATAGCCCTCGCAGATAAAGGAAGCGGTCCCTTCACTCAGATTATCCTGAGCGGAAGCCTTCTCACCGAGCGTATCAACGCTCAGCTTGGCGTCCTTTTCCATGATGATATAATCAGCCGCCGCCGCGATCAGCGCCGAGGTTCCGATACAATCACCGAGAACGACGGAGATCTGCGGAACAATACCGCTGAGCTTGGATGACTTTCTCAAGATATCGCCGTACGCGGAGAGAAGCTCATATTTTTGCTCCAGTCTGCCGCCGACGGATCGATAGAAGCCGATCAAGGGAGCGCCGGTTTTGATCGCCAGATCATAGAGCTTGGTGATCTTTTTGGACTGCGCCTTACTCATCGCGCCGCCGCAGACATCGACATTCTGCGCGAACGCGTAGACGCCGACGCCATCGACAGTGCCGTAGCCGGTCACAGCCTCCGCCTCACCCGACTCGCCCTTTAAATAAGCGTCGGTTTCCATAAAACTGCCCTCGTCAAAGAAGGCGTTCAATACATCGTAGGATGAAACCTTTTCAACACCCACAAACATTCCTCCCAGCAGGCACGCAGATGAACGCGCGCCACATAAATCTTCATTTTACATTATATTACAATCATGCGAAAATAGCAAGGGAAAATCACCGTTTTTATGAATTCATTTTAAAAAGAAAAGCTCCCCTTTCAAGCAATATCATTTGGTTAAGAAAAAAGTATCTCGCTGACGCTCGGTCAATTGATACAATCCCTCAGTCACCATTCGGTGACAGCTCCCTTTACCAAAAGGAGCCTTTCTTAACTTAATGACATTGCCCCTTACAGGGAGCGGTCGGATCAGTTGTGTTGATGATTCAGTATTTTGGACAAATCGCTTTTCGCGATGCCGTCCTTGACCGAGAAGCGCAGTGCCTGAAGCGTCGGGAACAGCACCGGATCCATACACTCAAAGTAATAGCAGGAGTGATTCAGCCCATAAGAGCCGATCGCGCGGATGATCGTATCAAGGATCGCGTAGGTCGGTTGATCGATGTTCTTCGGATCCTCAGGCAGCGGCAGCAGCTCGTCCACGACGATGATGTAGCCGCGGTGATGGAATCGGATAAAGCCGCAAGGGGCGTCATCCAAAAAGGCGTTCAACGCCTTATTCTCACTCTGTTCATTTTTCGGATCGGGTTTTACGACGAGCATAATGATTCTCCGTTAGTTATCATAATAGAATGAATCCGCAACAGGTAAAGAACACCCTCCCCTACAGAAGGGATTCGATATCAAAATTCGCATTGGGATTGGGGTCGGCAGAGAGCTTGCGTACTTCGATCTCGGTCAGATCGCGGTACATGCCCGAACGCAGCTTGCCGAGCTTGACGCCGCCGATGGCGATACGCTTCAATCGCGCGACCTCCAGACCGACCGCGTCACACATCTTGCGGATCTGGCGGTTCCTGCCCTCGCGGATGACGATCTCGAGAATACAGCGCTCATTATCCTTATCACGGCTGACCACGCGCACCTGAGCCGGAGCGGTTTTTCTGCCGTCGATAACAACGCCGCTCTCGAGCTTTGCGACCTGATCATCCTTGATATTCGGACGCACGGTCACGCGGTAGACCTTGTTGACGTGCTTTTTGGGGTGCATGACATGATTGGCGAACTCGCCGTCATTGGTCATCAAGAGCATGCCCTCGCTGTCGCGGTCGAGCCTACCCACGGGATACAGGCGCGCGTCGATATCCTTGATCAGGTCGGCGACGCACTTCCTGCCGCGTTCATCACTCATCGTCGTGAGCACGCCGCGCGGCTTGTTGAGCATGATATAGCGCAGCTTCGGCTTGGCGGTGCCTGTGACACGGCGCTTGCCGACATAGACCTTGTCGTTGTACGGATCGACCTTGTCGCCGATCTGAGCGACTCTGCCATTAACGCGTACCCTGCCCGCGGCGATCAATTCTTCACTTTTTCTGCGAGAAGCAACGCCGCAGTCGGCGAGCATTTTTTGCAATCTAACTAACTGTGCCAATGTAACAAATCCTTTATATAAGTGAATAAACTTCGTTTGCGACGATCCTGCCCGATACTTCGCGCCGCTTTGACCGGCATTTCGGACAGCACCTCGCCGTCTGAGATACAGACGATCTTTCCGATAACCGCATCCTGCTCGATCGGAGCATAGAGGAACGACGGAAGATAGACCCGTGAGGTCACTTCTTCCGTATCGGCAGGTACGACGACGCGTAATTCGTCCGTATTCAGCTCTACGGAATCCGCCTCTCCCCCGACCACGCTGACCGAATCGATATCCGAGTTGACCGTCATCGCTTTATATCGCGAGAAGCCCTCGTCATACAGCTCGGTGTGGTCGCCCCAATCACTGCGGTCATTGAGCGTAACGGCGATCAGAGTGAGCCCGTCACGCCGTGCCGCGGTGACAAGACACCGTCCTGCCGCGTCCGTAAAGCCCGTTTTGCCGCCGATACAATCCTTGTACATTTTCAGCAGCTTATTATGGTTCGG
>DGUQ01000112.1 GCA_002394725.1 Ruminococcaceae bacterium UBA4306 | reverse complement strand
GGCCAAAGGGGGCAGACTGTAAATCTGTTGTCAGTGACTTCGGTGGTTCGAATCCACCCTCTCCCACCATACGAATGAAGACGATATCCTATGATATCGTCTTTTTTCATTACATAAGTGGGGGAGGGTGGATTCGAAGGCGACTGTGCCGAGGTTCGAGCCGCAAAACATAAAGTTTCCACCATTATCTATTAGCGTTATATCAATATCTGTCAACCAAATGCGGAGCAGATCAAACGCTCTATCGTGGGAGTACCACAGTGGCGCTGAGCCAATCGCAGACATAGGGGATCCCATAACTCCCCGAGTTATGGGGAGAGGAGGAGCCGCGATTCGAGGTCAAGACATACCAACTGGATATGCCTACCGAGTACAGCGAGCGACGACGATGGAGCGCTGTTGCATGGGCGTTGTTAGCCAAAATTCCTAATTCCTAATTCCTAACTCCTCACTCCTCACTCCTCATTCCTCATTCCTAATTATATTTGTTTCCTCTTGCCGAACACAGGTTTATGTGCTACAATATATCCTGATAAAGTAGGGTTGTGCAGCTGAACACAAATTTGAACCGTTTGTGTTCAGCCGTATACTTGTTCGTAACCCTAAAACACAACCAACAAAAGGAGAGGATTGGATGGGCAAACAACCGAAATCCCCTGAAAAGACCGTTGAGAAAAAGTCGTTCCCGTTCCTTGACAAGCTCACACAGCGGCACCTGTCGCTCGAGCGCATTGTCGCGGCACTGACGGCGTCCGTGCTGATGGCATATATCTACGCACTGCTGTCGCACGGCGACTTCACCAATCTCAGCGCCTATTACAACAGTATCAGCTTCGTCGGATTCTTCGCGATCACGATACTCGGTTTTGCGGCGCTGGTCGGCGTGACATGGCTCTCAAAGAACCGTTACATCATCCCGTGGGCGCTCATGCTTACGGCATTCGCGGTATCGGTGCTGTTCGCGGCGAACTACAAGGACGGCGGCGCGCTGTTCTGCGTGGGCGTCGGCGTGGTGGATCTGATCGTCGTGCTGTGGCTGGTGCGCGGCGACAAGCTCGGCATTTCGGGCATCACCGTCAGCCGCAAGGTCGCGTTGATTGTTGCCGCGGTGCTGTTCGCGGTGACCACCTTCGTGTTCGGCTACTTTACGTCGATCAAATACCGCACCTACACCAACTTCGCGTTCGACTTCGGCATTTTTGCTCAGATGTATGAGCGCATGGCGGTGAGCTTCTCACCGAGCACGACGGTCGAGCGCTCGCATATGATGTCGCATTTCGGCGTGCATTTCTCGCCGATCTTCTACCTCTTTTTGCCGGGCTACTACATCTTCCGCAGCCCTCTGTATCTGTTTTATGTACAGAGCGCTTCGGTGGCGGCAGGCGTATTCGCCGTGTATCTGATCTGCGGCAAGCTGGGCTTTTCGGGCAAGCTGACCCTCGCGCTGGAGCTGATGTACGCCTTCTATCCCTGCCTGTTCAACGGCACGTTCTACGATTTCCATGAAAATAAATTTTTGACCACCATCATCCTGTTCCTGTTCTACTTCATCCTGTGCAAGAACACGGTATGGGAGTTCGTCTTCGCGTTCATGCTGTTGATGGTCAAGGAGGACGCGGCGATCTACCTGATCGCGATCGCGCTCTTTATGATGATCAATCGCAGGGAGTATATGCGCGGCGGCATCATGCTGGGCATGGCGATCGTCTACTTTTTGGTCGCGCAACGGATCGTGGCCGCTGTCGGTGACGAGGGCGTTATGATCAGCCGACTGAGCGACTATTTTGTCAACAGCGAGCAGAGCTTCTTCTCCGTGTTCAAGTCCGTGTTCTTCGATATGGGCTTCCTGATCAAGCAGATGTTCACGGTCGAAAAGCTGCCGTTCATCCTCTGGATGCTCGCGCCCGTTGTGTTCGCGCCGTTTATGACGAGGAAGATCAGCTCCCTGATCCTGCTGTTCCCGATCATCCCGATCAACCTCATGCAGAGCTGGAAATACCAGTATGACGTGGATTACCAATATACCTACGGCGTGGCGGCGCTGATCCTGATCAGCACGATCCTGATCATCGCCAAGCTCAAGACCGACAAAAGGCGTATCGTGGTGCTCACCTCGCTGTGCCTGTGCGCGGTGATGGCGGCGTCGCTGATCGTGCCCAAGATCACCACTGTCAGCGGCTATCTGAAGAACTCCGCGTCCTCCTGTCAGCAGGTGGACGAGCTCATCGAGAGCGTACCCACTGACGCAACCGTTACGGCGACCCACAGTCTGGTGCCGCATCTGTACAAGGTGGAGTGGCTCTACACGATGCCCGATTACTATACACAAAAGCGTGATAAGCCCGTGGACACCGACTACTTTGTGATCGATACGCGCTATGCCGATATCGCGAACGACATGAAGGCGATCATGGGCGACAACTATAATCTGGTCAAGTCGGCAGGCTTTGCCGAGCTGTATCAGCATAAATGATGGGGGATAGGATGAAACGATTTTTATTGATCGCAGCCGCCGTGCTGCTGGCGCTCCTGACCGCGGCATGCGGCAAGGGCAATACGCCTCCTGCGACAGAAACAGCGACACAGCCGCCTACCGACGCGCCGTATATCGACACCCAGATCAGCGAGCCCGAGTGGACGCTCGCCGAGGGTACATTGCAGCTGCTTGACGGCAATAACACGGTTTTGGCTTCGGGCAAGGATGAGATCCTGTACTTCGCGATCGTGACGAACAAGGACGGCACACAGGAGCTGCGCTTCAAGCTCAGTGACGCGATTGCCGAGAAGCTGAAAGCGCAGAGCGCCGACGCGACCTGTACCGTCACCCACGACGGCGAGCAGATCGGCGCCGCGACGCTGAACACCGCCTGCACCGAGGCGATCGTCACCGCGGAGAATACCGTGGGCGATATCACCAAGGCGGCGTCCAAGATCAGAGGTCTGGCGCAGTAACGCGCAGTCAAGCATAATTCTGTATTAGAAAAATAAACGCATCGATACAACACCGATCGCTCACAGGGCGGTCGGTGTTTTTGCGTGGAGATACCGTTGTATTTGGAGGACGAGGACTTGCTCCGCGTTCGGGTGGCATAGATCGGAAAGGTTCGGTACGTCGGACACGCGTGTTCAAATGCCGTCCCCTACAAAACGCACATCTTCTCAACAGAATCGTATTTTGATCAAACGCCCTGCTGCGGGTTGTCGAACACGCGTGTCGGCGTCGTACCCTACAAATCCTATGCAACGTCTACTGTAGGGGAGGGG
>DGUQ01000100.1:5684-14445 GCA_002394725.1 Ruminococcaceae bacterium UBA4306 | reverse complement strand
AAAAAGGTACGCAACTTTGATTTGAGCTTATCGGGTACGATTTGCGTTACGCTGTCCGACGGAACGGCAACATATGTTTCAAGACGCTATGTGTCAAAAATCAAAAAGGTTTTAGGTTTATAGGAGGTAGATTATGAAAAAGAAAGTTATTCTGCGCAGCCTGATCGGTGCGCCCATTGGTTTAAGTATCAGCTTTATCATCACACTTATCATTTCGGTAATAATCAACAAGGGAGAGTATTATCCTGTAGTGCCGCAGTTGACTGCTCTTTGCGGCAATGAGCTGAACGCCGTCGTAATTCAGACGATTTGCTCTTTACTTTACGGAGCCGCTTTCGGAGGAGCATCGGTTATCTGGGAAATTGAAAACTGGAGCCTTTTGAAGCAGACGGTAATTCACTGCCTTGTCATTTCCGTATCAATGTTGCCGATTGCTTATTGTATGTACTGGATGCCGCATAGCTTTCTGGGAATAGCAGGCTATATCGTCATCTTCTTTTTCATTTATTTTTTCATTTGGTTTGCTCAGTACTTTGCTATAAAGAAAAGGATTCAGGAGTTTAACGATAAAGTAAAACAGAATGATTAAGAAGAACAGCCGCAGGGATGAATAATACACAGCCCTGCGGCTGAAACGTGGGACTGAGCCGCACAGCGGCTCAACTAGGAACGCTCTGCGTTCCTATCATAACTGACGCGTCAGCGTCATCAAAACGCTAAACTGACAACTTATACTAAGCAGCAATAAAGCAACCCCGTTGTCATTCGATCGGATGACAACGGGGTTTTATTGTTCTGATTACAGCTTCGAGTAACCGTAGCTGTTGACCAGCGCCTCGAGCTTCTCGCCGTTTTTGCACATCGGACAGCGGTGGGGCTTATAGCTCCGGTAATCCTGCAAATCGTGCGGATTGAAGATCGAGGTAACGGGGATATTGTCACATTCACTGACAGTAGCGAAGATCGACGATACGCCGACGATATGGCCGCCGTAGTATTTGATCGCGTCGATCGCGGCAAGCGCGGTCTTGCCCGTGGTAACGGACGCGGCGAGGATCAGCACATGCTTGTTCTCGATCATCGGGCTGGTATTATCGCGGAACACCATCTGTCCGTTGCCCATGAACTCGGGCGAGAGGATATAGATGGTATGGTGCGCGTTCAGATTCATGAAGCTCGCGTCGGACAGCTCCTGAGCGACAAAGGCGCCGATGACCTCGGTACCGTCCAGACAAATGATCGTGTCGATAACGGTGTTGGTGCGGTAGAAGGACACGATCTCCTTCGCGACCGCCTTTGCCTCCGACATACGGAATTTTTGAGTCGTGACGTCGATGTAGTAGTTGGTATGGCTGTGCATCGTCGCGAAATGCCCCTTCTGCACACGCAGGAACAATTCGGGATTTCTGGTTCTGATCTTGAATTCTTTCGACATAAACACCCTCCTGATGGTTCAGCTTTGCTCGGCTTAGACACGCGTGTCTGTATGCCATGCGGTCAACTCACTTATCATTTTGATAACAACAAGATAAGTTTACACCAAATCATTCGATAAATCAATGGATATTCTGTCGGGAATTTTGCAGTCCGAATTAGATAGTTTTCACAAAGACCGATGGATAAGCTATAACAAAAGGCTCCCCTTTCGGGAAGCCTCTTTTTACTGCATAAACTCTTTGAGCCTTTTCAGCTCTCTTGTCGCGATCCTGACGCCCTCGTCGTATGCCGCCTGCAATTTATCGGGATCATGCTCCGTGCGCGAGATACCGAGCGGCTTGTCGGGACACAGCACCATGGTGTTGCCCATGCGCTCACACGCAAAGACATATTCACGCTGGAAGGCGTACATCCTGTGGCGGTCAGCCATCACGCGCGCCATCTCGGGATGCTTGCGGAGCATCGCTTTCATCAGCGCCGGATTGTTCGGCTTTTTGATATATTTGCGCGGACGGGTCAGGACGACCACGTTCTTCTCATAGCCCTTGTGCTGCATAAAACGCAGGGGGATCGAATCGCTCATGCCGCCGTCGAGCAGGGTGTAACCCTCCACCTCGACGGGTGTGGACACCATCGGCATCGACGCGGACGCGCGCATCCACAGATAGCCGTTCTCATCCGCCCGATCAACGCGCTTGTACACCGACTCGCCCGTGTACACGTCGGTACAGACGACATAGAACTCCATCGGGTTTTCCTCAAATGTCTTTTTATCGAAGATATCCAGCTCTTCCGGGATGGTGCGGTAACAGAATTCCGCGCCGTACAGATCGCCCGTCTTGAGCAGCGACCACACCGAGCAATAGCGGCTGTCGCGGCAGAAGCGTTTATTATAGCGGATCACACGCCCCGGCTGGCGGCTCTTATAGTTACAGCCGAATGCCGCGCCTGCCGATACGCCGACCATCGCAGGGAAGTCGACGCCGTTCTCCATGAGCACATCGATCACGCCGGCGGTGAACATGCCGCGCATCGCGCCGCCTTCCAAAACCAAACCTATGCCCTTGCTCATTCTGTCTTACCCAATTCTACGTTGCGCTTATAGGCGGCGGCAACCGCGTTGCTGACAGCCTCTTCCATTTTCGCGTCGTCGAGCGTCTTGACGCCCTCGATGGTGCTGCCGCCGGGGGAGCAGACGTTCTCGATCATCTTGTCAAGCGGCGCGTTATTGCCTTCGAGCATTTTTGCCGAACCGCGCACCGTCTGGATGGCAAGCGCCAAAGCGGTCTCTTCATCCAAGCCGGCGTTGATGCCGCCCTGCGCGAGACCGCGGACGAATTTGTAAACAAAGGCGGGGCCGCAGCCGGAAACGGAGCAGCCGGCGTCCATCTGCTCTTCATCTATACCGGTCAGGTGACCGGCGTGCTTCATCAGGTTCAAAAATCTTCCGATCTCGATCTTGCTGACATTCTCGGAGGTGGTATACAGGATCTCACCCTTGCCGACCTCGACCGCCAAGTTGGGCATGATGCGGATGACCTTATAGTCGCCGCCTGCCATTTTGCGGATCGTCTCGATGGACAGACCTGCCGCCATGGAGACCAGGATCACATCCTTGTGCTTTTCGAGCTCTTTTTTGATTTCGCCGAGCATGTCCGCCATCATCTGGGGCTTGACGCCGAGGAAAACATATTCGCTCTCCGCTACGACGGTACGGCTGTCGGCAAATTCACAGCCGATACGCCGCGCCAGTGAGGACGCTTTCTCCGCGTCATGGTCGCAGACGATGATCTGCTTGGTGGAGCGTGACGCCGCCCGTGCCAGAGCGCCGCCCATATTGCCAACGCCGATAAAACCGAAGCGATAATTGATCGCGCGGATATTCGGCACATGCGCGCCGAAGTTTGCGATTCCGCTGAAACCGAACTTATGATTCATCTGATATTGCCCCTTCCTGTGATAATGTATTTATAAGTATTCAGCTCCTCGAGACCCATCGGACCGCGTGCATGGAGCTTTTGTGTTGAGATTCCCATCTCGCATCCGAGCCCGAACTCACCGCCGTCGGTGAAACGGGTGGACGCGTTGACATAGACCGACGAGCTGTCGATGCCGCGCGTAAAGATCGCGGCGGCTTTTTCATCGGCAGTGACGATCGCTTCACTGTGACCGGTGGAATGGGCGTTGATGTGGGCGACCGCCTCACGCACATCCTTCACGATCTTGACCGCTAAGATATAATCGAGGAACTCGGTGTCGAAGTCATCCTCACCGGCAGGTGTGCCGTCGATGATGGCGGCGGCTCTTTCATCGAGCCTGAGCTCGACGGGATTGACCTCTCTGCCATCTACCAAAAGCGCTTTGAGCTTCGGCAAGAATTCCTCTGCGATATCCTCGGCGACTACCAGCACCTCCTCGGCGTTGCAGACCGAGGGTCGCGAGCACTTGGCGTTTTCTACGATCTTCAGCGCCATGTCGATATCGGCGGCGCTGTCGATATAGATATGACAGATACCGGTACCCGTCTGGAT
This sequence comes from Ruminococcaceae bacterium UBA4306, assembly GCA_002394725.1. GTDB lineage: Bacteria > Bacillota > Clostridia > Oscillospirales > Acutalibacteraceae > Ruminococcoides. The sequence continues at coordinate 10,477 of DGUQ01000100.1, read as the reverse complement.
GCAGGGCACGGTAGCGTTTTTGACGATCGCGGAGATCAGCCCCTTGCCGCCGCGAGGGATCAAGAGATCTACATAACCGTCGGCGGTCATCAACTCATTGGCGCTCGCGCGTGTGGTATCCTCGACGAGCAGTACCATATCCTCATTCAAGCCTGCCGCTTTGAGCCCCATTCTGAGGGCGTCTACGATCGCCGCGGCGCTTTTGTGCGCTTCCTTGCCGCAGCGCAGCACACAGACATTGCCGCTCTTCAAGGCGAGCGCGGCGGCGTCGGAGGTGACGTTCGGGCGGCTCTCATAGATGATCGCCACGACGCCCAAGGCGACAGACACACGCTCGATGACCAGTCCGTCGGGACGCTCATGGTGCTTTAATACTCTGCCGAGCGGCGAGGGCAACGCCGCTACCTCACGGATGCCCTGCGCCATGCCCTTGACGCGTTCCTCAGAGAGCATCAAGCGGTCGATCATCACGTCGCTGATCTTGCCGCGTGCCGCTTCAATATCGAGAGAGTTTGCCGCTAGGATCGCGTCAGTGTTTTTTTCGAGCTGATCCGCCATTTGCAGTAATGCGCGGTCGATATCCTGAGGCTCCACCGCGCCGAGCAGCGCCTTTGCCTCTTTCGCTTTTACCAAGAGTTCATGTGTGGTCATAGTAGATCCTTTCTGAAGCCTTCCCCTTGAGGGGAAGGTGGGCAATTTGCCGGACATCCCGTCAAGGCAAATTGGTCGGATGAGGTGGAAGCATTTCCACTAAATCAATTCAAGAGATAAGACGGAAACGTTTTCACCTCATCCGCCTCACTTGATCGTTCGGCACCTTCCCCTCAAGGGGAAGGCTATTACTTCTTCACTACAAATCGCGTGCAAACGGCGTCGCCCTCCATGATATCATAGAGGATATCCGGATCCTTGCCGTTGGCGATCACGACCTCGATGCCGTTTGCTGTCGCGAGCTTAGCCGCCTTGAGCTTGGTCACCATGCCGCCGGTACCGAGCTTGGAGCCTGCCGCTCCGGCGAGCGCCTCGATCTCGGGGGTGATCTCCTCGATGACCTCCAGCCGCTTTGCGTCGGGATCGACGGCAGGATTCGCGGTGTACAGTCCGTCGATATCGGAGAGGATGATCAACAGCTGTGCGTCCACGCGTTCGGCGATGATCGCGCCGAGCGTATCGTTATCGCCGATCACGATCTCATCGGTCGTAACGGTATCGTTCTCGTTGACGATCGGGATCACGCCCAACTCCAACAGGCGGTACAAGGTGTTATCGAGATTCTTGCCGTAGTCGTCGATCGCGACAAACGCGCCGGTCATCAAGATCTGCGCGACGGTATGATTATATTCGCCGAAGAGCTTGTCATAGACATACATCAGCTCGCACTGACCGATCGCCGCGCCTGCCTGCAGGGTCGAGATATCATCGGGACGGCTGTGGATACCGACCTTGCTCAGTCCCATGCCGATCGCGCCGGACGACACCAGCACGATTTCATTACCGGCATTTTTCAAGTCGGAGATGACCTTGCACATCTTCTCGACACGCTTGATATTCAACAATCCCGTAGAATGGGTGAGCGTCGAGGTGCCCACCTTGATCACGATTCTCATATTGTCAGTTTCCCTCCAAATACTTATCCAATGATATTATATCACACTGTGCACTTTAAGTCAATAAAGCGGTAAAATATTTGCAGGAGGGCAAAAGATAGGAGTGAGGAGTTGATGGTGGACTTGAGGAGTTGTCCAAATCTTTGATTTGGCATACAACTCCCATGCAACAACGCTCCAAGAGCGGATTTATCCGCGATTGGCTAAGCGCCACTGCTCGTCCACACCTGATTCTATTTACGGCCATTACAAAATGTTGTAGACATAGTCAACGATGTGATAATCAAAAAAAGCGCTTGCAACCCTGTAGAGTGGTATGCAAGCACTTTATCATTATATTATAGAATTGTTTGAGCGAAGCGAGAAACCAAAACTCCTCACTCCTCACTCCTAACTCCTCACTTAAGAGAGCCTTCCCATGATCTCGGCATAAGCGTCCTCTACGCCGCCGAGGTCACGGCGGAAGCGATCCTTGTCGAGCTTTTCCTTGGTCTCAGCGTCCCAGAAGCGGCAGGTGTCGGGGCTGATCTCGTCAGCCAATACGATCGTACCGTCGGAAAGGCGACCGAACTCGAGCTTGAAATCGACGAGGATAACGCCGCGCTCTTTCCAGTAAGCCTTCATGTAATCGTTGACGGCAAAGGCATACTTCTTGATGGTATTGATCTCCTCCTCGGTCGCGAGCTTGAGCGCCAAAGCGTGATAATCGTTGATCAGCGGATCGCCGAGATCGTCGTTCTTGTAAGAGAACTCAATGGTGGGCTGATCAAAGACGACGCCCTCTTCCACGCCGTAGTTCTTGGAGAAGGAGCCTGCGGCGATATTGCGGATGATGACCTCGAGAGGTACGATGGAAACCTTCTTGACCACGGTCTCACGGTCGTTGAGTTCCTCGACAAAGTGAGTGGGGATACCGGCTTCTTTCTCGAGCTTCTGCATCAACAGGTTGCTCATCTTGTTGTTGATGACGCCCTTGCCGACGATGGTACCCTTCTTCAGACCGTTGAACGCGGTCGCGTCATCCTTATAGGAGACGATATAACATTCGGGATCGTCGGTCAAAAATACCTTCTTAGCCTTGCCCTCATAGAGCTGTTCACGTTTTTCCATAATAATACCTCCCAAAATGGATGGCTTGCGCCATCGGTGAATGGTGAATGGTGAAGGGTTGACGGAGGGCTCCGCCCTCACCCGATCAATAAACACCCATGTTTACAGTATGGGTTATACACCTATCGACCGATGATGTCAATAATCCCGACAAGATTTCGGATATTTGTACAGACGGGGTGCTTTTTCGCGCAAAGTTTTTGAGAAAATAATAAACACGGCGGTTGACATCACAGGAGAAAAGTAGGATAATGAGCAACGGAAAAGCAATGCTATTATATAAAGGACTGATTTGATGAACCGATCCGATCTGGGCGCACAGCTCAAGCGCTCCCACAACTGCTGTCAGGCGGTACTGCTCGCGTTTGAGGATCTGCTCCCCTATGATCAAGAATCCCTGTTGATGCTCGGCTCGACCTTTGGCTCGGGCATGGGCGGTATGATGGGCACCTGCGGCGCGCTGATCGGCGCTGAGATGGTGCTCGGCATCCTGAGCAAGCAAACACGCGGCATGAACCCGATCAGCCGAAAGCTGTTCCAAGCGTTTGAAGAAAAATGCGGCGCGTCACGCTGTATCGACCTCAAGGGCGTGGTGACGGGACACATGCTCTGCTCCTGTGAGGATTGCGTGAGGAACGCGATAGAAATAGTTGATGAAATGCTTTGATCAAAGCAATAACTGCTGTTTTGGTTAACGGTTAACGGATATCGGATAACGGTGAAGGGAAACGCTTCGCGTTTTGGATTGATATTAGAATTGTCCGAGCGCAGCGAGTAACCGGCACCGTTAACCGTTCACTGTTAACCGTTCTCCGGAAAGGATCTTTTTATGAAATACAACATCGGTGATACCCTCCACGGCTTTGTCGTGGAACAACGCCGCCACGTCAAGGAGATCGGCGGCGATCTGTATATCCTGCGCCACACCCACAGCGGCGCGCTCTTATGCTATGTCGATAACGACGACCGCAACATGACCTATTCCATTACCTTCGCGACCCCGTCGCATGATTCGACCGGCGTGTTCCATATCCTTGAGCACAGCGTTTTGTGCGGCTCACAAAAGTATCCCGTTGACGATCCCTTTGTCGAGCTGATGAAAAGCTCGCTGTACACCTTTCTCAACGCGATGACCTTCCCCGACAAGACGATGTATCCCGTGTCGAGCATGAACGACAAGGATCTGATGAACCTGATGTCGGTCTACACCGACGCGGTGTTCCGTCCGCTGATCTATGATAACGAGAACGCCTTCCGTCAGGAGGGCTGGCATATCGAGCGCGATGAAAACGGCAAGCCCTACTATCAGGGCGTCGTCTACAATGAGATGAAGGGCGCTTTGGGTGATCCCGAAGAAACGCTGTATCAGGCAGTATTCAGCGAGAGCTATGAGCCGTGCCAGTACACCACCGTCTCCGGCGGTCATCCCGACCACATCGTCAAGCTCACCTATGAGGATTTCATTGCCAACCACAAGAAGTATTATCATCCGTCCAACGCCAGATTTTACCTCTACGGCAAGATGGAGATCGACGAGAAGCTCCGTTTCCTGGATGAAGAATATCTGAGCAAGGTCGAGCCGCAGGAAGCGATCGAGGAGCCGAAGATTACCGTCAAAAAGCAGGAAAAGCCCTTCTACTGCACCTACACCGCGGACGGTGAGAAAAAGAACGAGGATTATATCGCGTTCACCTATCCGATCTGTGAAATGCCTGCCTTCACCACCTACCTCGGGCTGTCCGTCCTCACCGATATCCTCGCCGACACCAACTACGATCCACTCAAAAAGCGCATCCTCGACAAGGGCTTGGCGGTGGAATGTGAGTGCGAGATGATCGAGGACATCGCCTATCCCCTTTTCACGATCAAGCTCCGGCATTGTGACGCAAGCCGCCTTGACGAGATCGAGCGCGAGGTCACCGCGTGTCTGGAGGAATGTGCCGCCGGACTGGACAGAGAAGCGGTGCGCGCAAAGCTGAGCACCACCGAATTCAACCTGCGCGAGGGCAGTGCCGCCGGACTGACCAAGGGACTGTACTATAATATCCAGATCGCCGACACATGGCTGTACGGCTA
>DGUQ01000100.1:1945-5563 GCA_002394725.1 Ruminococcaceae bacterium UBA4306 | reverse complement strand
TATTTTGAGGATCTGATACGGGTATTCTTACTATGGAACAAAGAGCGCAACATCGTCGTGATGACCCCCACCGCGACAGAGAAGAAATATGCCGAGCCCGACGCAGACGCCGCTGTTACAGCTAATGAAAGAAGTGCCTCCGATCGGGACGAGAAAAAGGATGCGCGTATCCCTCACTTAAATATCGATGACATCGACAAAAAGGCGGTACCCTTCCTGACAGAAGTAAAAGGGAAAGAAACTCCGTTTCTATATCATCCGCTGAAAACCGACGGCATCGTCTATGCCGATCTGTTCTTTGATATCGGACAGGCAACCGATGACGAGCTGTTTGACGTCAGCATCCTGTCCTCCCTGCTCGGCAATATCGCAACGCAGGACACCGACGGCAAGACCCTGCAAACCAAGCTCGGGCTTTACACAGGCTCGCTGAGCATGTCGGGCTCCGTATCGAGCTACGACAACAGAGTGATCTCCTCCGCTGTGCTGCGCTTCAAGGCGCTCGCCGACAACTACGCGCAGGCGGCTTCCCTCGCCGAGGAGATCCTGACAAAGACCGTCTTTGACAGTCGAAAAACGATCTGTGATCTGATCGACCAGATGGTGACCGAGCTGCAGCTGGGCTTCATCAACAACTCCAGCCAGATCGCCGCGATCCGTGCCGCCGCGACCCACAACACGCGCGACGCGATCCTCGACAAGACGGGCGGTATCAGCTTCTATCAGCGTCTCAAAGCGCTCAAGGAAAAGTTGAATTCCGATCCCGAGAGCTTCACAGGGCTCAAAGCACGACTCGAAACGGCTTATGAAAAATTCATCCGAAACGGCAGAGCGGTATTCTCCCTTGCGTGCGATAAAGAAAGCTATGAGAAGATCAAAGATATCCCCCTGCCGATGCAGAGCGTCCTGACCGATACGCTCCGTCAGGCAGAGAGCACCCTGCTGTCCGGCAATATTGCGCTGTGCGCGCCCTGCGACATCGTGTTCAACGGCTACAGTTTCAACGCGGATAATGATATCAGCGGCGGTGCTTTGCTGCTTGCCAAAAAGATCCTCTCCCTCGAATACCTGTGGCAGAAGATCCGTGTCGAAAACGGCGCCTACGGCTGCGGCACGATCCCGAATTCCGCCAAGCGCCTCGATATGTGGAGCTACCGCGATCCGCAGATCGGGATCACGATGAACACATTCCGGCATGCAGGAGAGTTCCTTACAAGCCTACAGCTCAGCGACCGCGCCTTAGAGGATTATATCATCAGCGTGGTGCGGTCACTCGACAATCCGCAGCTGCCGCGCGCGACCGCGTATCTGAGCTCTGTCTATCATCTGCTCGGCAGAGATAACGCCGCGATCCAAAAGGAGCGTGACGAGCTGTTGTCCACGACCCTCGGCGATCTCAACGCGATCGGTGACAAATTAAATAATTATGCAGAAAAGACCGCTTTTTGCACAGTCGGCAGTGCCGAGAATATCGAGGCAAACAGGAATCTGTATGACGATATTTTGAAGCTGTGATCCGCGATCCGTAATCAACAATATCCCGATAAGAGCGTTAATTATTTAACGCTCTTTTCTCTTTGTGTTCCTTTCGTAAAAATAATAAAAAAGTTTGCAAATACCTGTTGACTAATTGCGGTTTTTATATTATAATCACGCCATAATCATACAAAAATTGCATTATCTCTCGATTCATTCCGATGTTTCCGACTACAAGAAAGAGGTATGTTATGATGACAAAAAGCGAGAAGCAAATCATGGATCTGCTGTGGAGCGTAGACGAGCCGCTTTCCTGCACGGAGATCATCCAAATGTCCGGCGACAAGACCTGGAAGGACAGCTATGTACACTCCCTGATCAAATCCCTGATGAAGAAGGATCTGGTCGAGGTCGTTTCGTTCGAGCTGGTCTCGCGCAGCTACGCGCGCAAATTTGTGCCCAAGCTGAGCAAGGAGCAATACTGTATCAGAGAATACTTGAACGAGAATCCCGACAACAGCTTTATCAAGCTGTTCAACGCCTATCTGGACGGATGCGACAGCGCCGATGAAGTGAAATCGCTCGAGGGCGCGATCGAACAGTGGAAGTCCGATCATTCGTAAAATAATCAGCATAGAAAAAGGAGAGAAGCGACTGCTTCTCTCCTTACTTTTTCTGAATTCGGTTGAGAGCTACTGCTGAGGTGCTGTCCGCAGGGGGATGGAGCTCTTCAAAAATTGACCACTGATCACTAACCACTAACCACTGATCGCTAATCAACCCCATCATTCCAGCCAGCCGAGATTGGTATCGGTTGCCAGATTGTCGATGGAATATACCACCAGCACGCGGTCGATCCCCTCTTTTTCGATCAGCTTGCTCACCGGCTCGGAATAGTAGCGCAGATCGACCATGATGATCTCGCTGTAATGGTCGGCGAGATACGGCACCATGGAGTGGGCGAAGCTGTCCTTGATGACCAACAGCTTGTCATTTGAGCCGGCGGCAGAATTCTTGATCACCGTATAGGGGTGGTTACCGTCCAGATAGATGGGATATTTATCATCATCCTCCAGATGACTTAGATAGAACATATCCTTCTGCTCGGTCACATTGCCGTTATCGGTGATGGTGGTGACGACCGTGCTGTCATTCTCAGGGTTATCCCACACCTCTACGGTATCGGGCTTGGTCAGCCAGAAGCCGGAGGACGAGTAGGTCGTGCCGTAGAACCCGGGATAAGCGGTCACAGTATAATCCTCTTTTGCGTGAGGGGTATAGCCGAGCGCGCTGCCAAGCTCCCGATACGCGGTGTAGGCGCCGTAAGCCGTCCAGTGATGGTCGGTCTTGTAGTAGAGCTGATTGCCGTCGGCATATTCCTTTTTGAACGCCTCGCGCACATCGATGAACCTTGCGGAATCAAGTTGAGCTTTCATATTCTCAAAATGCTCGTCATCGCGATACTGCTTATGGATATCCGGCAGGATATCGTCACAGACGTAGCCCGTAGAGGGCGCGATCAACACAGTAGTATCGACGGGACATTTTGCGGCAAATTCATTGATGTAGCCGATATTGCGGCTGAGCTCGCTCATATTCTCAGGGTCGTTGACGAGGTAGCCGTTCTTGCCCAGATAAATACCGGTCGAGCCGTTGTTGCCGATGGCGTAGTTGTAGTAGGCGGATAAGCCGACCCAGATGTTGCGCCCCGGGGTCTGGTCGGACAGGAATTTTTCAAAATCGTCGCCGAATTTGCCCGATAGCAAGCTCTGGAAGCTGAATGACGGCGCCTGCTCCAAGTAGCGCTTTTCGGAGGAGCTGTATTCTTTTTTCGGCAATACGAAGAACAATACCATCATTCCGACGATGAAGATCAAAAACAGCGCCGCCGGTACGAATTTATATGCCTTTTTCATACAGACCTCCTTTCTCATTCCTCATTCACTAAAATCTAAAATACAGGAACGGATTATAGCTTTGGGATACCAGCAGCGCGGTCGCGATACCCAGCACCACACAGCAGAACAGTGCTTGAAGCACCGGAGCCGCCTTGGTGTTCTCTACCTTTTTGTAGAGCTTTGCCATCAGCGGAGTGGACGCCAGCGCCGCCACCAGCAGCATCGGCAGATACGAGAGCGTCAG
>DGUQ01000100.1:0-1835 GCA_002394725.1 Ruminococcaceae bacterium UBA4306 | reverse complement strand
AAGAACGTACCCATCTCACTAAGATCGCTGAAGTAGAACAGCACCCAACCGATGACGATGAAGAACAGCGCGTAGATATGCTGTATTACGGCAGGGGCTTTGTCGAGCCATTTTTTCAACACGAATTTTTCGAGTATCAGCAGCAGACCGAAATACAGTCCCCAGAAGATGAAGTTGAAGTCGGCGCCGTGCCAGAAGCCGGTCAAAAACCAGACGATCAGCAGGTTGAGGATCTGTCGCGGCACGCCCATGCGGTTGCCGCCCAGTGGGATATACACGTATTCTCTGAACCATGTGCCCAGCGAGATATGCCATCTGCGCCAGAACTCGGTGATACTCTTACTGATATAGGGATAGTTGAAGTTCTTGAGGAACTCAAAGCCGAACATGTTGCCCAGACCGCACGCCATATCCGAGTAGCCGGAAAAGTCAAAGTAGATCTGGAAGGTATAAGCGATGATGCCGACCCATGAGCCGAGCCAGCCCATCTCACCCGTCTCGCGCATATTGTCCCACAACGCACCCATCTGGTTGGCGATCAGGACCTTTTTGCCGAGACCCACACAGAACAGGCACACGCCCTTGGTGAATTGATCAAGGGTCTCACGACGGTGATCGAGCTGATAGGCGACGTCCTTATAGCGGACGATCGGGCCCGCGATCAGCTGCGGAAACAGCGATACATAGGTGCCGAAGGTGATGATGTTCTTCTGCACCGGCGCGTCACCGCGATAGACGTCGATCGAATAGGACATCGTCTGGAAGGTGTAGAAGCTGATACCGATCGGCAGGGGGATCTTGAGCGCGGGGATATTCAAAAACGGCAGGTAATTGAGCGTGTTCGTCAAGAAGCCCGCGTACTTAAAGAAGCCCAGCAGACCGAGATTGATACAAACCGAGGCGATCAAAAAGCCCTTGGCTTTTTTCTTGTTCGTCTCGCGGTATTTGTTGATGAAGTAACCGCAGGTGTAATCCACGATCGTGGAGAAGATCATCAGGGTGACGAATACCGGCTCACCCCAGCCATAAAAGATGAGATTGACGACAAAGAGCAGGAGGTTACGCCAGCGGCGAGGGCACAGGTAATAGAGTATCAGCACGATCGGCAGATACATAAACAAAAATAACAGTGATGAAAATACCATATGCGATCCTCCTTTCTTTTTCGGTGAACGGTGAATGGTGAATGGTGAACGGTTATGGGAGGACTCCGTCCTCACCTGATTCCTATATCCCGTTATCAACCATGTGCGGTTTCTTTATACAAAACGGGTGTGGGTGTCCCACCCTTCACCGTTAACCGTTATCTGTTAACCGTTCTCCTAAAATAAGATATTTTTCTTAAAATCTTTTCCGCATTTCGGGCAATGGATCTGCTGTATGCCGGTGCGCTTTTTCAGCCTTAGCTGCGCCTTGCAGTAGGGACAGGTCACATAGCGATGGGTCTTGAAATCCCGGATTTTCATAAACTGGCGCTTGAAAAAGCCCGTAACAACGTTATAAACACTGAGAAAGCGGTTGTTCTCATACAAGCGCTTAGTGATGTTGGTGGACAGCGCGCGGAAGATCGCCAGCGCTCCCAACAGCAACACGATGATCACCAAGATCGGGTTACGGACAAACAGGTTGATCACATACAATCCGCCTGCGATGATCCAAATGAAGGTATTCAGTTTATCGTTTCCGTAACGACCCTGCATGAATTCAGCGACTTTTGTCAAAAAATTACGCAAAATATCACCGTAGCCTTTTTATATCAATAGTCATTGCGAGGCGTTGAACATGCGCGTTCAACGAGCCGTGGCAATCTCAATCTTATTCTTTCGCTCACTAAT
>DGUQ01000018.1:19031-19333 GCA_002394725.1 Ruminococcaceae bacterium UBA4306 | reverse complement strand
GGCATGCCGATGAAGCCGGCGACAAAGAGGTTGACGGGTCTGTCGAACAGCTCCTGAGGCGTACCGATCTGGTTGACGTAGCCGTCCTTCATGATGACGATACGGTCGGCGAGCGTCATCGCCTCGGTCTGGTCATGGGTAACATACATAAAGGTGGTGTTGATGCGCTGGCGCAGCTTGATGATCTCGGCGCGCATCTCGTTCCTGAGCTTTGCGTCAAGGTTGGAGAGCGGCTCGTCCATCAGGAACACCTTCGGGTTTCTGACCATCGCTCTGCCGATGGCGACACGCTGTCTCTGACC
>DGUQ01000018.1:18689-18979 GCA_002394725.1 Ruminococcaceae bacterium UBA4306 | reverse complement strand
ACGCTGTCTCTGACCGCCGGAAAGCGCCTTGGGCTTACGGTCGAGATACTGGGTGATGCCGAGGATGTTGGCGACCTCATTGACCTTGGCGTCGATATCCGCCTTGGGCGTTCTCTTGAGCTTCAAGGCGAACGCCATGTTGTCGCGCACGGTCATGTGCGGATACAGCGCATAGTTCTGGAAAACCATCGCGATGTCTCTGTCCTTCGGGACGATGTCGTTCATCAAAGCGCCGTCGATGTACAGCTCGCCTTCAGAGATGTCCTCAAGACCGGCGACCATGCGCAGGG
>DGUQ01000018.1:15194-18606 GCA_002394725.1 Ruminococcaceae bacterium UBA4306 | reverse complement strand
CCGCAGCCGGAAGGTCCGACCAGCACGATGAACTCCTTATCCTTGATGGTAAGGTTGACGTCGTGTACGGCGGTCACTTTGTTGTCATAGATTTTTTTGATTCCTTTTAAAATTACTTCGGACATAAAATCGGCTCTGACGATAATGCCTCCGCAAAATCGCCTCACGGGCATACGCATATATAAATGATATCATATTTTCATTTATATCAGGAACACTCCGTATTACGACAGGTCTCCACGCTGCCGCACCGCAAGCCTTACGGGTTGACAGTACCTCCTTTAGGATGTACGCCGCTCATGTCGTGGAGTGAGCAAGCGCCATTGGAATGGTTTTCTGCCGAGAAACTACTCGACAGCTTTAGTGTAAAGGAAAAAAAGCAAAAAGAGTATAGGCAGATGTGATAAAAACATAACTAAATGTTGCATTATAACAAAAAATCTATTATAATCTTATCAAAGCACGGGATTTCAAGATAAATCCCCCTTGAAAAACGCCCCATAAACACTGCGTTTTCTCAGAAAACAAGGGAATTTTGCGAGGGTTAATTGCACAAAATATAAATGAGTTTTTGTACAATTTAACGAACGTCGTCCATGATAAAAACCAACAAACAAAGTCGGCAAATGTTGATAAAATATACAACAAAGTGCATAACAGAATAGAAGGAAGATCCCGAATCAGGGGTTGAAATTGCAATATTTCCAACATAAAACCATGTTTGGCTTACATCGCACCATAGAAAAATGTGAGATAAGAGAGTACAATGACGGTGTAAGCAAGCACAAGAGGACGAACTTGTGCAAAATATCCAAACATTTATCCACATTTTAGTGTTTGGACACAAAAATCTTTATTCACAGGAGGAAAACAATGAAAAAGATAGTTGCATTACTACTCGCGATCCTGATGGTTGCATCCCTGATGGTCGCTTGCGGCGGATCGAAATCCGATTCCGGCTCCGACAAAAAGGACTCCGGCTCAAAGGCAAGCTCCATCACCGTCAACATCTGGGACTCCAACCAGCAGAAGGGTATCCAGGAAATCGCTGACAAGTGGACCGAGACTTCCGGCGTCAAGGTCAACGTAGAGGTTGTTGACTGGGATAACTACTGGACACTGCTCGAGGCAGGCGCTTCCGGCGGTACCATGCCCGACGTATTCTGGATGCACTCCAACACCGCTCAGATGTACATGGAGAACGACATTCTGCTCGACCTGACCAGCTATGTCGAGAAGGACAGCTCCATCGATCTGTCCAAGTACTATGAGGGCGTCAAGAACCTGTACACCCGTTCCGACGGCAAGATCTTCGCTCTGCCGAAGGATCATGACACCATCGCGCTGCTCTACAACAAGGCGATCTTTGACAAGTACGGCGTAGAGTATCCGACCGACAAGTGGACATGGGAAGACATGTACAATGCCGCTAAGAAGATCACCGACGATTCCAAGGGCGAGATCTACGGCATGGCGATGAACACCTCCAACAACCAGGATGGTTGGTACAACCTGATCTACGCGTACGGCGGCAACGTGGTAGGCGAAGATCACAAGAGCACCAAGATCGGCTCCGACGAGTCTAAGGCGGGCATGGAAATGATGCGTAAGCTCCTCACCGTAGGCGCTCCTCAGTCCGTTGTTGCCGAGACCGGCACCGACTCCCTGTTCCAGTCCAATAAGGTTGGTATGATCACTCAGGGCTCCTGGATGATCAACGCGTTCTACACTGCCGAGCATCACGCTGACTACGCTTGGGCTCTGCTGCCCTACGCGGATCGCAACGGCAACGGCACCTGCGAGAAGGAAGAGCGCTGGTCCGCTTACAACGGTCTTGGCTGGGCTGCTTCCGCTAAGGTAAAGGATCCCGAATCCTGCTACAGCCTGATCGCTTATCTCTGCGGCGAGGAAGGCCAGAAGCTGCAGGCAGAAAAAGGCGTTACCATGGGCGGTATGACCGGCGTCTCCGACGCGTTCGCTAACGCGTTCGAGGGCATGGACGTTTCTCCGTTCATCAAGGCAGAGGAATTCAGCCTCTACTTCCGTCCCTACACCCGTAACACCACCGTTTGGGAGGACGCTCTCCAGCAGAAGGGCGCGTTCCTTGATCCGTGGCAGAAGCCCGATGATGCGGATTTGATGGCGAAGGCGTGCGAGAACGCTCAGAAGATCATTGAAGATGCTATCGCGAAAGAGTAATCTGTTTCATAGGTTGACTGAATAACATTCGGCGAGCCGACGTTTTGCGACTCGGCTCGCCTTGCGGTTTATAATTCTGATAAAGGAGGGAACTTATGAAACAGAAAGCGCCTAAAAAGAAGGCGACAAAGGCGCAGAAGAGAGAAGCCATATGGGCGTTGTGTTTTATCGCTCCGACCATCATCGGATTGATTGTGCTGAACTTCTATCCGGCGTTCGACACGTTGTGGCAGTCCTTCTGTAAGACCGGCGACTTCGGTAAGGGCAATACATTCATAGGTTTTGAAAACTACGCCAAGGTCTTTGCCTCGGGCGAGGTCTGGCATTCACTCTGGAACACGATCAAGTACACCCTGATCGAAGTTCCCTTCGGCGTTGTGATCGCGCTGATCCTCGCCGTGTTCCTGAATAAAAAGCTCAAGGGAACCTCATTGTTCCGCACCATCTTCTTCCTGCCCATGGTCTGCGCCCCCGCGGCGGTCGCCATGGTTTGGAAATGGCTGTACAACCAGCAGTTCGGTCTGTTGAACAACGTATTGGGCACCGATATCGCGTGGATCTCCGATCCTAAGCTCGCGTGGATCTCCATCGGTATCATCGGCGTATGGTCGGTTATCGGTTACAATATGGTTCTGTTCATCTCCGGCTTGCAGGAGATCCCCGGCGATTACTACGAAGCGGCTGAGATCGACGGCGCTACCGGTATCAAGCAGTTCTTCCACATCACCGTTCCGCTGCTTTCGCCGACGACCTTCTTCATCGTCCAGACCCGTATCATCGGCGCTCTGACGATCTTCGACTTGATGTTCATGGTCATGGATAAGACCAACCTCGCGCTGGAAAACACCCAGTCCATCGTTTACCTGTTCTATGACTACGCGTTCACACAGGGCAACAAGGGCTACGGCGCGACGATCGTCATCTTCCTGGTCGTCTTCATCATGATCGTCACCTTCATTCTGCAGCGAGCGGAAAAGAAGCTCGTTTACCATCCGTAAGAAAGGGGGAACTGATTTATGCAAAGTGCTCGCGCAAGAAATATCGCAAGTAAAGTAGTCATGTACATCGTGCTGATCATCATGGCGTTCATCATGCTGGTTCCCTTCGTCTGGATGATCCTCACAGCACTCAAAACCAATCAGGAAGCGATCTCCGTAGATCCCTTCTATATTTTCCCCGCCAACGGCTGGCATTGGGAAAACTTCGGCGAGGT
>DGUQ01000018.1:5194-15055 GCA_002394725.1 Ruminococcaceae bacterium UBA4306 | reverse complement strand
CTGACCGCCACCATGGCAGGCTATGCGTTCGGACGACTGAAATTCCCGGGCAAGAACTTCTTCTTCGCTCTGGTGCTTGTACAGATGATGATCCCCGCGCAGATCTTCATCATCCCTCAGTATCTGATGGTTTCCGGACTCGGATTGCTCAATACCATCACGGGTCTGGTATTCCCCGGTATCGTTACCGCGTTCGGTACCTACCTGCTCAAGACGGGCTACGAGGGACTCCCCAAGGATCTGGAGGAGGCCGCCGATATCGACGGCTGTAACATCGGTCAGCGCTTTCTGCGTATCATGATGCCGCTGACCCGTTCTTCCATGGTTTCCTTAGGTATCTTTACCGCATTGTTCGCGTTCAAGGACCTGATGTGGCCGATGATCGTCTGCACCAAGGCTGAGACCACCACGCTGTCGGCAGGTCTTGCTAAGATGCAGGGTCAGTTCAGCAGCGACTATCCCACCATGATGGCGGCGGCTGTTCTGGCGGTTGTTCCGATGATCGTGATCTACGTTATTTTCCAGAAGCAATTTGTAGAAGGTATCGCTACCTCGGGCGGCAAGCTGTAAGGTCGATCTCACTCCACTGCAGAGGAACCTTAATATGAATTGTATAAGCCGGAGGTATCCTCAGGATACCCCCGGCTTTCTGCATTGAATGAGGGAATACGGCTCATAAAATAACCGAACATTGATCAAAACCGAGCGGCATTCGCTGATTATCTCTTTTATTATTGCTTTATGCGGCTCGGTTTTCATCAGTGTTTGCGTACGATAATATCTTAATGAGCCCGACACAGCTACGTTGTCGCGGTCGAAAGAATAAGCAAAGAAGGTGATCCCATGCACAATGATTCCGTTTACGGAGAGCCGGGGTTGTATGTGACCCCAAAGGTGAGATGCCTGGTTTATAAAAAACGTATCACCGATGATCTTTATCTGATGCTGTGCGGCGTCGAGCACTGTCTGCCCGATTATTATTTCCATACGACAGACAGACCCGGCTACCATTTGCATGTGATCATGCAGGGCAAGGGGAAGCTGTCCGTCAACGGAAAAGAAACGGATCTGCACTTTGGTCAGATGTTCATGACAAAGCCCGGCGAGGATACATGGTACAAGGCGGACGCCGATGATCCGTGGGTCTATTGCTGGATGGCGTTCGACGGCAATATCGCGCAGAAATGCGTGGAAGAAACCGGCTTTGTCAAAGGGGTCAACGTTTTGGATTGTCATGTGGATACGCGCCACTTCTATTCCATCGTATCCAAGGTGCTGGATCAGGCGGAGCTGACCCCCTCCAACGTCTACTCCCGTACCGGACATCTGCTCGAATTCATCAGCACGGCTGTGCACTCCAATTACGAATCCGAGAAGCACATCCGCAAAACGCACCAATATCCCACCGATGATTATGTCACTTATGCCGCCGATTTCATCCGCGGCAATTACGCGACCGCAAAGATCGGCGACGTCGCGAAATATGTCGGTCTGCATCGCAGCTATCTGACCAATTTATTCAAGGCGAAGATGGTGGTATCTCCGCAGGAGTACCTGATGCAGTGCAAGCTCAATCAGGCGTGCAAGCTGCTCGAGGAGACCGAGAACCCGATCCAGGAGATCTCACGGCAGATCGGCTATGATAATCCGCTGACCTTCTCCAAGACCTTCAAGAGCTTCTACGGCGTCAGCCCCCGTGAGTACCGCCGAACACGGCGGAATCCCTCCAACGCTCCCAACGAGTCAAATCCATAATAACAAAGGAGTTATCCGCATGAGTATCCGTTATATCGAAGAAACCAAGCAGCTGATCTTAGAAACCAAGAATACCGCTTATCAGATGAAGATCGATGAGCTGGGCTATTTGCAGCATTTGTACTATGGTCCCAAGCTCGGGCAGAACGATATGTCCTATCCGTTCCGTATTTACGATCACGGCTTCTCCGGCAACCCATACGATATGCGCCAGAACCGAGCCTATTCGCTGGATTCCATGTCGCAGGAGTACACCTCCTTCGGCGTAGGCGATTTCCGCGTGACCAGTATCCGCGCCTCATGCTCCGACGGCAGCCGCTGCGCGGAGTTCCGCTATGAAGAGCATGAGATAGTGGACGGCAAGTATGCGATCCCCGGACTGCCCTCCGTTTATGACAGCGGTCAGATCGCCCAGACCTTGATCGTCACCCTGATCGACAAGCCTGCCAATATCCGCATCAAGCTGTATTACGGCGTGTTCGAGGAGCTGGATATCATCACGCGTGCCGCCGAGATCATCAACGCAGGCTATGAGATCGTCTGGCTGAGAAAGGCGTGCTCCATGTGTCTGGAGCTGCCCTTCGGCGAGTGGGATATGATCCATTTCCACGGAAGACATTGCATGGAGCGTCAGCCCGAGCGCGTGCCGCTCTTCCACGGCGTACACTCGATCTCGTCGGGCAGAGGGATGTCGAGCCATCAACACAATCCCTTCGTCATCCTGTGTGACAGAGAGGCTACCGAGGACAGCGGCGTCTGCTACGGCGTGATGCTGATGTACTCGGGCAACCATAAAACCGAGGTCGAGCTGGATCAGTTTGACTGCGTCCGAGTGGTCACGGGTCTGAGCGACGACCGTTTCCGCTGGGAGCTCGCGTCGGAGGCGTCCTTCTTCACACCCGAGGTCATCCTCACCTGCGCCGATGGCTTGACAGAGCTGTCGCACAACTATCATCGTGTGATCCGCAACAATGTTGTCCGCGGTGAGTACAAGCTCAGTCATCGTCCCGTGCTGATCAACAACTGGGAAGCGACCTATTTTGATTTTAATGAGGAAAAGCTGCTCTCGATCGCCGAAAAAGCAAAAGAGCTCGGGATCGAGATGTTCGTTCTCGATGACGGCTGGTTCAAGAACCGCAACGATGATAACGCCGGTCTGGGCGACTGGATCCCCGATACAAAGAAGCTCCCGAACGGACTGGAGAGCCTGATCGCAAAGATCAACGATATGGGACTTCGGTTCGGACTCTGGATCGAGCCGGAGATGGTCAACGAGGACTCCGACCTTTACCGCGCCCATCCCGACTGGGCGTTGACCGCGCCCAACCGCGCGCCGATGATGGCGCGCAACCAGCTGGCGCTCGACCTCTCACGCAGGGAGGTTCACGAATACCTGTTCCAAACAATCTCGGGTCTGCTCGAAAAATACAATATCACCTATATCAAGTGGGACTTCAACCGTCCTCTTGCCGACGTCTATTCTCATTCGACCCCCTCGCCGCGGCAGGGAGAGGTCGCGCACCGCTATTATCTGAGCCTGTATCGCCTGTATGAGAGACTGACCAAGGCATTTCCGCATGTGCTCTTTGAGGGCTGCGCCGGCGGCGGCGGACGCTTTGACGCGGGCATGCTCTATTATTCGCCGCAGATCTGGTGCTCCGACAACACCGACGCGATCTCCCGACTGACGATCCAGTACGGCACCTCCTTCGGCTATCCGGCGAGCACCGTCGGCGCTCATGTCAGCGCTTCGCCCAACCACCAGACCGGCCGCAAAACGCCTCTGAGCACACGCGGCATCGTCGCGATGTCGGGCACCTTCGGCTATGAGCTCGACCTGTCCCTCTTATCCGAGGAGGACTGTGAGGAGATCAAGGAGCAGATCAAGCGCTTCAAGGAGATCGAGCCGATCGTGCATGACGGCAAGCTCTATCGACTGAGCAAGCTCAGCGACAGCGCGCATTATATGGCGTGGCAGTTCGTCAGCCCCGATCAGAGCCGCAGTGTGCTGAACATCGTCGTCACCAATCCTTTGGCGAATTCCGCGCCCGTGCATGTCAATCTGAAGGGTCTGCTGCCCGATGAGATCTACTCGGTCAACGGCGAGTTCGAGGTGCTCGGCTCGGCGCTGATGCAGGGCGGATATACCTTCCCCAGACTGACGGGCGATTATCCTGCCATGCAGCTCGACATCGTTAAGATTTGATAAAAGGATCGCGGATCGCCGACAAACGACGCGGTGATCACGTCGAAAAAAAGCCCCGAACAAAGCGCGGAAATCAAGGCGTTTGATCGGGAACATTTCCGACAGGAGTTAA
Organism: Ruminococcaceae bacterium UBA4306; assembly: GCA_002394725.1. GTDB lineage: Bacteria > Bacillota > Clostridia > Oscillospirales > Acutalibacteraceae > Ruminococcoides. Next base: position 10,982 of record DGUQ01000018.1, on the reverse strand, counting down.
CATTGAAACCGAATAAAATCGTTTGGGCAGAAGAAAAAGCTAAATTAAAAAGATTGCCGTTCAAGGAAAAGATCCGTTATATCTGGACGTATTTCTGGATCCCGATCGTGGCGATCGTCTTTGTCATCGGCTTCGGCACCTTCCTTGCCGTGCGTATCGCGACCAACATCCCCGATAACTGGCTGATGGTCACCTTCGCCAACACCTATGCGCAGGCAGGCACCGGCTCCAAGCTCTGGGAGGATTTCACCGATTACGCAGGCTATGACCTCAAACAGAAAAAGGTGGAGTTCAACGCCGAATCCTACTTTGACTACACCAAAAATCAGGCGAAGGGCAACGCGTATTACAACACGTTCGTGACCCTCGTCGACGCCGGTGAGATCGACGCGGTCACCATGGAGCCCAAGTCGCTGGCGGCTCTCGGAGAAAGCGGCAGGCTCTTCAACCTGAACGATGAAAAATGCGCCGACATCAAAGCAAAGTATGCCGACCGATTTGTGTACTATACGCCGGTGGATGAGAACGGTTCTGAGCTCGAGCCGATTCCCGTAGGCGTAGATATCAGCGACAGCCTTCTGGTGACGAAATACCGTGTCTATCCCGAAGGCTGCGCGCTGGGTATCGGAGCTCAAAGCAAGAATATCAAGGAAGTCGGAGATTTCCTGCGATTTGTATTAGGGGAGGGATAAGCCATGCGGAATTTTGTGAGCTCCTTTATGAGCCCCGACAGCGCCTTTGGCAGGGTGATGACCAAGATCGGTATCATCATCTGCGCCAACCTGATGTTTGTGCTGTTCAGCCTGCCCGTCATCACGATCGGCACCTCCTACGCGGCGCTGTACCGCGTCATGCTCAAGACCCTGCGCTCGGGCGGCGTGACCAATCCCTTCAAGCAGTTCTGGCTGGGCTTCAAGAGTAGCTTTTTGCAGGCGACCGCCGTTTGGCTCCTCTATGTCGCTTTGATGGTCGCAGGCTACTTCGGACTGCGGATCTGTTGGCAGGCAGGCGGCATGATGGGCTACTTCCAGTACGCGCTCTACGGCGTGGGACTGCTCCTGACGCTGATCCTGATCTATACCTTTCCGTCGATCGCGGCGTTTGAGGGCACGATCGGGGGACATCTCCGCAACGCGGTGTACTTCGCGTTCCATAAGCCGTGGTGGATCCCCGTCAACCTCTTCTTCCATATCTTTCCGCTCTATCTGACCTACAGCGATCCGCAGATGATGCCGCTGTATGCCTTCTGCTGGTTCTTCTTCGGCTTCGGCGCGATCACGATGCTCACCTCGCGCCTGCTGATCAAGGACTATAACCGGTTCCTGCCCCTTGTGGATGATTTCGGCGATTTCATCCTTACTGAGGACGGCAAGCAGATTATGCCCGGCAGTCCCGAGGAAAAGGCGCTCTATGAAGAGGGCGGCGACAGCGTCGGAGGCCGTGAGATGTCTGAGGAAGAAATGATAAAAGAACTGCAAAAACTCGATATGTGATGGTGATGTTATGAAAGCAAAGGAATTGATCAATCAACTCAATAACAGCGGATTGAAAGAAGAACTTTCGGTGCTGTACGGCGCGGACGCGAACGTGCTGTATACACAGCGCCATCGATATAGTAAGGCGATCGAGCGCTTTGTTTCGATCTTCCCCGATCGTGAGGACGTCCATCTGTTCTCCGCGCCCGGACGCTCCGAGATCGGCGGCAACCATACCGACCACCAGCGCGGCTGTGCGCTGGGCGCGGCGGTCAATCTGGACGTCGTCGCCGTGGTCGCCTTTCATGATGAGGGCGTGATCCGCCTTTACAGCGAGGGCTACGGCATGACCGAGATCGATCTTGCCGACCTCGATATCCACGAAAATGAAAAAGGAAAATCGATCGGTATCGTGCGCGGTATCGCCGCGCGTTTTGCGCAGATGGGCGTGAAGATCGGCGGCTTTGACGCGTATTCCATGTCGGATGTGCTGTCGGGCAGCGGACTGTCATCCTCCGCCGCTTTTGAGACGCTGGTCGGCACGATCATCGACGTACAGTATAACGACGGTAAGGCAGGCGAGATCGAGATCGCCAAGATCGGTCAGTATGCCGAGAACGTCTATTTCGGCAAGGGCAGCGGTCTGCTTGACCAGATGGTCTGCTCCGTCGGCGGCTTTGTGTTCCTCGATTTCAGAGACGCGGAGCAGCCTGTGGTGGAGAAGCACAGCTTTGATTTTGCCAAAGCCGGCTACAACCTTTGCATCACCGACACCAAGGGCAGTCACTCTGACTTGACCGATGATTATGTTGCCGTGCCGAGCGAGATGAAGCAGGTGGCGGCGTGCTTTGGCAAGGAGGTGCTGCGCGAGGTAGACGAGAAGGAGTTCTTCCAAGCCATCCCCACGCTGCGCGGCAAGTGCTCCGACCGCGCCATCCTGCGCGCGATGCACTTTTTCGGCGAGAACAACCGTGCCATCGCCGAGGCAGACGCGCTGGACAGAGGCGATCTGGAGCGCTTCTTCACTCTCTATCGGCAAAGCGCCGATTCCTCCGCCAATCTCCTGCAAAATCTGTATGCCACCAAAAAGCCCTTGGAGCAGGGGATCCCACTCGCGATCGCCGTCAGTAAGTCGGTGTTGGGAAATGACGCGAGCGTTCGTGTGCACGGGGGCGGCTTTGCCGGAACGATCCAGGCGTTTGTGCCGCTCGATCAGACCGAAGCCTACCGAGAGAAGATGGACGCCCTGTTCGGCGCGGGGAGCTGTTATGTGCTCCGCATCCGTCCTGTCGGCGGCGTAAAAATCGTATAAACTATCCTTTTGAGAAAAGCAATATAAGGTGACCTATGAATATTTGTACAGCAATCCAACAATTAATCGATTATTCCGTTAACAGCGACCTGATCACTGGGGATGACGAGCTGGTCGTCCGCAATATGCTGATGGACGTGCTGCGCGTCAGTGATTGGGAAGAGCCGTCAGCGGATGCAATAACGGGGAGAACCGACGTGTCGATAGACGATATCCTCAAGCCGTTGATCGACTACGCGTGCGAGCACGGTGTGATCGAGGATACAACCGCGAATCGTGACCTGTTCGACACCAAGCTCATGGGGATCGTCACCCCCATGCCGCGCGAGATCATCCGCGATTTTCGGGCGGCGTATGAGAAGTCGCCCGAAGCGGCGACCGACTGGTATTTTGACGTCAGCAAAAAACTCAACTATGTCCGAGCCGGAAGGATCGCCAAAGACTTGAAATGGACCTATCAGGGCGAGTACGGCACGCTCGATATCACCATCAACCGCTCAAAACCCGAGAAGGATCCGCGCGATATCGCCAAGGCAGGCGCGACCAGATCCGTCGCGTATCCCAAGTGTCAGCTTTGCGCCGAGAACATGGGCTACGCGGGTCGGCAGGATCACCCTGCGCGCCAGAATCTGCGCCCCATCCCGATCAAGATCGATGGGGGCGACTGGTATCTGCAATATTCGCCCTACGGCTACTATCATGAGCACTGCATCGTGTTCAACAGCAAGCATATCCCTATGGTGATCGACGCGGCGGTATTCCGCAAGCTGTTTGATTTTATCGGACAATTTCCGCATTATTTTGTCGGCTCCAACGCCGATCTGCCCATTGTCGGCGGCTCGATCCTCTCGCATGAGCATTTTCAGGGTGGTCACTACACCTTCGCGATGGCTGTCGCGCCCGAGGAATATGTGTTCACCATGCAGGATTATCCCGACGTCCATGCCGCCACCGTCAAGTGGCCGATGTCGGTCATCCGCCTAAGAAGCGGCAATAAGGAACAGCTCGTCAACGCCTGCGCCCATGTGCTGGGGAACTGGCGCGGCTATACCGATGAAGCGGCAAATATCCTCGCCTTCACTGACGATGTGCCGCACAACACCATTACCCCGATCGCGCGCATGAAGGACGGACTCTTTGAGTGCGACCTCGTGCTCCGCAATAACCTTACCTCCGAGGACAGACCGCTGGGCGTGTATCATCCGAACCCGACCCTGCACCATATCAAGAAGGAGAATATCGGACTGATCGAGGTCATGGGTCTGGCAGTACTGCCTGCAAGATTGGCGACCGAGCTGGAAGCCGTCAGGGACGCACTCCTCCGTGGCGACGACCTTAGAGCGAATCCGCAGACCGCGAGCCATGCTTGCTGGGCGGCGGAGTTTATGACCCGTCATCCCGAGTTCAATGCCGACAACGCGATGGATATCATCCATGCCGAGGTCGGCGCGGTATTCGAGCAGGTGCTCCTCGATGCCGGCGTATTCAAGCGCGATGAAAACGGCTTATCCGCATTCCGAAGATTCATCGACCGCATCCAATAACGAAGCAGGTGATTTTATGTTTGATATCCTTACGATCGGCGAGATGCTGATCGATCTGACCCAGACGGGCGTATCCGATCAGGGTATCCCTGTCTATACCGCCTTTCCCGGCGGCGCTCCTGCCAACGTAGCCGTCGCCGCCGCAAAGCTCGGCGCGAAAACCGCGTTTATCGGCAAGGTCGGCAACGACGCGTTCGGCAAGCTGTTGGTCGATACCGTCAAGCAGAACGGCGTCAATGCCGATAATATGATCATCACCGACAAGGCGAACACCACGCTGGCGGTCGTATCACTGCAGGAGAACGGTGAGCGTGACTTTGCCTTTTACCGCAAGGGCTTTGCCGATACCCTCTTGTCTGAGAGCGAGATCAGTGATGATACGCTCAAGAACACCCATATCCTGCATTTCGGCTCTGTGAGTATGACCGAGGATCCCTCCCGTACCGCGACCTTCAACGCCGCTCTGCGCGCCAAGAACAAGGGCGCGACCGTTACCTATGATCCGAACTACCGCGCGAGCCTCTGGGACGATGTTGACGACGCGTTGATGCAGATGAAAATGCCTCTGAGCATTGTCGATATATTGAAGATATCCGACGAGGAGCTGCCCCTGCTCGCCGATACCGACGATCCCGAAAAGGGCACGGCATATTTGGCGGATACCTACGGTATCCCGTTGATCCTGCTGACCCTCGGCGCAAAGGGCGCGTACTATCGCTTTGGCGATCACACGGGCTTATGCGAGGGCGTCAAGGTCAAGGTCGCCGATACCAACGGCGCCGGCGACACCTTCTTCGGCGCGTTCCTCAGCGGCATGGCGCGGCTCGGAAAATATAAGCCCTTTGAGCTGAGCGAGGAGGAGGTCAGGGAGCTGGTCATTTTCGCCAACAAAGCGGCGAGCATCACCACCTCGCGCAGCGGCGCGATCCCGGCGATGCCGACACTCAGCGAGGTGATGGCATGAAGCATACCGCTCAGTGGGAAAAGGAATTCGCAGACCGCTTTGAAGCGCGCTTCGACGAGCTCAAATGGCTGTACTGCGAGGTTTACAATAACGATATGCAGGCGTTCTACTGGCTGACGGGCGCCATGCATGACTATTATCAAAAGCGCGGAACAGCGCTCAAAAAACGCGACAGAGCACGGGAGCGCACGCCGTTTTGGTACAGCACCAACGACCTTGTCGGCATGATGCTCTATGTCGATAACTTTGCCGACAACCTCAAGGGCGTCAGGGAGAAGATCGACTATATCAAGGAGAGCGGCGTCAATTATTTGCACCTGATGCCCCTGCTCAAAAGCCCCAAGGACAGGAGCGACGGCGGCTACGCGGTGGCGGATTTTCGCCGTGTACAGCCCGAGCTGGGTACGATGAAGGATCTCGAAGCGCTCACCGACGCGTGCCACCGTAACGATATCAGCGTGTGCCTTGACTTCGTGATGAACCACACCAGCGA
>DGUQ01000018.1:0-5143 GCA_002394725.1 Ruminococcaceae bacterium UBA4306 | reverse complement strand
TGAACCACACCAGCGAGGATCACGCGTGGGCTAAGGCGGCGCGCGCGGGCGACGAGGACGCGAGAAAGCGCTATTTCTTTTTTGATAACTGGGACGTTCCGTTTGAGTTCGAGCGCACCGTTCCGCAGGTGTTCCCGACCACCGCTCCGGGCAATTTCACGCAGCTCGACAGCGGCGACATCGTGATGACCACCTTCTATCCCTATCAGTGGGATCTCAACTACGGCAACTGCGTCGTATTCAACGACATGGTGTGCAATATGCTGTCGCTGTGCAACCGCGGCATCGACATCATCCGCCTCGACGCGGTGCCCTATATCTGGAAGGAGCTCGGCACCAACTGCCGGAACCTGCCGACCGTGCACAAGCTCGTGCGCATGATGCGCATTATCTCTGAGATCGTCTGTCCGTCGGTGCTCTTGCTCGGTGAGGTCGTGATGGAGCCCTCTAAGGTCGCGCCGTACTTCGGCACTAAGGAAAAGCCCGAGTGCCACATGCTGTACAACGTCACCACCATGGCGAGCACATGGCACACCGTGGCGACCAAGGATGTGCGGCTGCTCAGCCGCCAGATGCAGCAGCTCTCCGAGCTGCCCAAGGACTATGTGTTCCTCAACTATCTGCGGTGTCACGATGACATCGGCTGGGGACTCGACTATGATTATCTGAGCGGCTTTGGTATGAGCGAGGTGCCGCATAAAAGATTTTTAAACGATTATTTCACCGGCAAATTCGAGGGGAGTCCCTCGCGCGGTGAGTTGTATAATGATGATGAAAGCCTCGGCGACGCGCGGCTGTGCGGCACGACCGCGAGTCTGTGCGGTATCGAAACGGCGTTGGCAAAGGGTGACAAAAAGGCGCTGAAAACCGCGCTCGACTGCGATATCATGCTCCACGCCTATATGCTGACCCAGAGCGGCATCCCCGTTATCTACAGCGGCGACGAGATAGCGCAGCTCAACGACGAGAGCTATCATAATGACCCCGATAAAAAGGCGGACAGCCGCTATCTGCACCGCGGCAAGCTCGACTGGAACAAGGCGAAGAAGCGTCATGATAACAAGTCGGTCGAAGGCGCCGTTTATCAGGCATTGTTGACGCTCGAGGATATCCGACGGAAGCACAAGGTGTTCACCGCGTCGGCGGACTTTTCCGTGATCGATACCGTCAACGACCATGTTTTAGGGATCAAGCGTGAGTATCAGGGAGAAAGGCTCTGCGCCTTCTTCAATTTCAGCGCGGAGGAACAGCCTGCTTACTTTGACGGGATCCTGTCGGGCGTCGATCTGATCAGCGGAGAGAAGCTCCGCGGCTTGTCGTATACCTTAAAGCCCTACGGCTTTTTGTGGGTGCTCGTCGATCGACCCCTATAACAGCAAATATCATGAAAGCTCCTATGCTTTGCACGGGAGCTTTTTATCCATGGAGATTCAGATGCAACAGGAATTGTATTATAAAGAAGCCCTCAAGCTCGGACAAAAGGAAGTCCGCGCTAAAATCGCCAAAAACGAGGATCCCTATCTGCCGGCGTTGGATGAGATCATCCCTCCCGAAAAGGCGCTGACGGGGATCCATCTCGGCGTGCTCCAGATCCCCGTATGGTTCATCGTCGGCACGAAGACGAGCGGCAGGCTCAATGCCTTTTCCGCGAGCTTCCTCCCGATCCTTGAGGAGGGGACGGAGTTTGCCGACAAATGGGAGGCGCTCTATCGCTCGCACATCAGCGAGGGTATTCGCGAGCCGATCAAGGTCTATGAATATCTCAACCGCTATTATGTCGAGGAGGGCAACAAGCGCGTCAGCGTGCTCAAATACTGCGACGCCTACAGCATTCCGGCAAACGTGATCCGTATCATGCCCGAGAAAACCGACAGCGAAGAGGTTCGGCTCTATTATGAATATCTCGAGTTCAACCGCTATACCAAGATCAACTTTATCGAGTGCTCCAAGCGCGGCGGCTACAGAGAGCTGCTCCGCTATATGGGCAAGCCGTTCGATGAATACTGGAGCATTGAGGAACAGCGGCGGTTCTCCGGCGCGTATTACTTTTTTGAAAGAGCATACAAAGAAAACGGCGGCGACAAATTGAAGATCACCATCGGCGACGCAATGCTGGCGTATATCCGTATCTACGGCTATTACGAGCTGCAAAACGCAGGGGAGGATACCATCCGTATCAACCTCAAAAAGATATGGGAAGAGATCACGCTCAAGGAGCAGGACGACGTCATCGAGCTTAAAGCGTCTCCCTCCGAGGAGAAGAAGCAGTCGGTGCTGTCAAAGGTGCTGCCTATCGCAAAGCCCCCAAAGCTCAAAGCCGCCTTCGTCTACGATATCGTGCCCGAAAAATCGGGCTGGATCAGCGATCATGAGATGGGCAGACAGCACGCGCAGACCGTTCTCGGCGATCAGGTTGATACCTCCGTCTATATCTGCGACGGTGAGAGGGACGCCTTCGAGGTGCTGGAGAGGGCGATCAAAGACGGCAACAGGATCATCTTTACGGTGTCACCCCGTATGCTCAACGCCTCTCTGCGCGCCGCGGTGGAGTATCCGGATACCGTTGTGATGAATTGCTCGCTGAACACCTCGCACCGCTATGTCCGCACCTACTATCCGCGGATGTATGAGGTCAAGTTCATCCTCGGCGTGCTGGCAGGCTCGATGACAAAGAGCGGTCGGCTGGGCTACGTTTGCGACTATCCGATCTACGGTCAGATCGCCGGCATCAACGCCTTTGCCCTCGGCGCGCAGATGGCGAATCCGCGCACCAAGGTGTTTCTCGAGTGGTCGTCCGTCAAGGGCGCCAAGGAAGCGGCGCTGTCGCTGAACCGTCAGCACATCCATCTCATTTCCTCACAGGATACCGCGCGCTATATCGAGGACGACCGTCACAGCTTCGGACTGTCCCACATCGGACGCGACAAGACCGATCTGCTTGCCGTCCCCGTGTGGAAGTGGGGCGTGTATTATGAGAAGATCCTGCGCTCCGCATTGGATAAAACCATCAAGAGCGAATACATCAACACGGCACGCGCGCTGAACTATTACTGGGGCATGTCAGCTGGTGTTGTCGATATCGAATACGCCCCTGCCTTACCGCTCCCGTCACGCCGATACGCCGATTTCTTCCGCAGCAGTCTGATCAACGGCGCCGGTAAGCCCTTCCTCACGCCGTTCTATACCCAAAGCGGTGAGATCATCGGCTCGCGCCAGCATGAGCTGAGTTTGGAGCAGATCATCAGCATGGATTATCTGGTGGATAATGTCATCGGCAGTATCCCGACCTATGACGAGCTCTCCGACGTCGGCAAGGCGACCGTGGATATGGTCGGCATCCGACAGGCGAGAATGAGCGCGGAACAGAAAGAGGGAACAGGAGAATGAAGATACTCGCAGTGTCTGACGTTCCGTCCGACCGTTACTACGAATACTACCGACCCGGTATTTTGGATGAGTTTGATCTGATCCTGTCCTGCGGCGATTTGAGACCCGAGTATCTGGAGTTTTTGGTCACGATGGCGCGCTGTCCGCTGGTCTATGTCCACGGCAATCACGATGACAGCTACGGCCGCGATCCGCAGGGATGTATCTGCGCCGATGACAGCATTGTTACGGTCGGCGGTTTGCGGATCCTCGGACTCGGCGGCGCCAACCGATACCGCGACGGCGCGTATATGTATACCGAACGGCAGATGAAAAGCCGCGTCCGCAAGCTATGGCTTCCGCTGAAAAAGCACCACGGCTTTGATATATTGCTCACCCATGCCGCCGCCTTCGGGCTCAACGATTTTGAAACGATCCCCCACAGGGGGTTCCAATGCTTTCACACCCTGATGGACAAATATGAACCGTCGTATTTTATCCACGGGCACATCCATCGCAATTATGATTTTCGCATTCCGCAACGGGATCAACACGGAAAAACCATCGTGATCAACGCCTTTGAGCACGCGGTCATCGATACAAAGGAGCAGGGAATATGAATCAAATGGTCAAGAGGATCATCATGAGTATACTGGGCGTCGCAATCTGCGGCGTCAGCGTCGGCATGTTCAAGTTTGCTGCCCTCGGCGTCGATCCGTTCCAGTCGCTGATGAGCGGTCTGGACGCGGTCATCCCGATCCGCTTCGGTACGCTGTATGTGATCGTGAACGCGATCCTGCTGTTGTTCGCGCTGATCTTTGACCGCAAGAAGATCGGTATCGCCACCTTCATCAACCTTTTCCTGCTCGGCTATATCGTCGAGTTCTCTCAAGGCTTGTGTGAAAAGCTCATGCCCGACGCGTCGTTATGGCTGCGGATCGTGATCCTTTTGATCGCGATCGTGATCCTGTGCCTGTCGTCGGCGCTGTATTTTACCGCCGATCTCGGCGTGTCCACCTATGACGCGGTCGCGCTGGTCTGGTCACAGCGGCAGCATAAGCTCAAGTTCGCCTACTGCCGTGTGATCTGCGACCTTGTCTGCGTGACGCTGGGCGTGATCCTGCTGCTGCTCGCCGGACAGAACCTTACCGGGATCTTCGGCTCGGTCGGCGTCGGCACGATCATCACCGCGTTCTTCATGGGTCCGCTGATCACCTTCTTCAACGTCCGGGTCGCTCAGCCGATGCTCGGCAAACCGAAAGAGGAAAAGAAAGATGAAGGCTGATATTATCAGGCTTGATCTGTCAGATTTTGACAAGTGCGGTAACATTTGGGATATGCAGAAGCAAGGTGAGCTCGCTGCGCGGTTTCTCAGGGAAATGCGTGAGGGGATTCGCACAACTTACATCTATCGGATCGACGGTGATTATATCGGAGAGATCTCCATCGTTACCGATGCCGGTGATCCGCAGTATACCATCCCCGACAGGCGATTGTATGTTTCACGCCTGATCGTGAAGGACGAATATCGCAGACAGGGAATCGGCAAAAAGCTCGTGGATTTCATCATCCGCAAAGCACAGCAGGAAGGTTATCGCGAACTGTCTATCGGTGTAGATCTGGACAATTATCCTGCACTGCGATTGTATGCTCAGATGGGCTTTGACAGGATCGTTCACATCGGGGAGGATGAATACGGCAGATTTGTCAAGCTGATCAAAGAGCTGTAGCATCAAATCACCTCAATGATGTTTCATACTAAGTAGCAATAAAACAC
>DGUQ01000188.1:5123-5361 GCA_002394725.1 Ruminococcaceae bacterium UBA4306 | reverse complement strand
GGTGATCTTTCCGCTGTCCGTACCGGGCATCATCTCCGGTGTGACGATGGTATTCGTCCCCACCGCTTCGACCTTCTTGGTCGCCCAGTATCTCGGCGGCACCCAGTTCATGATCGGCGACGTCATCGAGCGCGTGTTCCAGAGCGACCACAACACCGGCTCGGCGATCGCCGTGGTGCTGATGATCGTCATCCTCGGCTTCCTCGTTGTTATGAACCGATTCGGAGATAAGGAGGCG
>DGUQ01000188.1:4207-4958 GCA_002394725.1 Ruminococcaceae bacterium UBA4306 | reverse complement strand
AGCGTATGGAAGGGCTTCACGATGAAGTGGTACACCGCGCTGTTCAATGACGCTCAGATCATGAACAGCCTGTATCATACGCTGATCATCGCCGTACTCGCCTCCGTGATCGCGACCATCCTCGGTACCGCGGCGGCGATCGGAATCTATAATTTCAAGGGCGGCGTACGCTCCGCTATCCAGAATGTGTCCAACATCCCGATCATCAACCCCGAGATCGTCACGGGTGTGTCGCTGATGCTCCTGTTCACCTTTGCCGGTGTGATGATGGGCTTTGAGATGGGCTTCTGGACGGTTCTGCTGGCGCATATCGGCTTTTGCACGCCGTATGTCATCCTCAATGTCACGCCGCGTATCCGACAGATGGATCCCTCTTTATATGAAGCGGCGCTTGATCTGGGCTGTTCGCCGGTACAGGCGTTCTTCAAGGTGGTGCTGCACGAGCTGATGCCGGGCATCTTCTCGGGCTTTTTGATCAGCTTCACCTATTCGCTGGATGACTTTGTCATCACCTACTTTACGCGCGGCTCGCGGTTCCAGACCCTGCCCGTGCAGATCTACACCATGACCCACCAGCGTATCAATCCCAAGGCAAACGCGCTGTCGGCGCTGATGTTCGTCGTGGTGATCGCCATGCTGATCATCTCGAATATCGCGACGCGGAAAAAGAACGGGGAGGCGGCACGATGATGAAACGCGTATCCATTCTTCTGGTTCTGCTGATGCTGATCGGCATGCTTTCGCTCTCCGT
>DGUQ01000188.1:0-4089 GCA_002394725.1 Ruminococcaceae bacterium UBA4306 | reverse complement strand
GGTTTTCAGGGCGAGGTCAACGTCTATAACTGGGGCGAGTATATCGATCCCGGTGACGACGGCGGCATCGACGTCATCAAGGAGTTCGAGGATACCTATCATATCAAGGTGAATTATACCAACTTCGAGACGAACGAAGAGCTGTATAACGTCCTGACCAACTCCAACTCCACCTATGATGTTATCATCCCCTCCGACTACATGGTGAGCCGCCTCAGAGAAGAGGGCATGCTCGCTAAGATCGATTTCAGCAATATCCCGAACTACAAATATATCGACGAACGCTTCAAGAATATGGCGTATGACCCCGACAACGAGTACAGTGTGCCGTATTCATGGAATATTGTCGCGATCGGCTACAACACCGATATGATTAAGGAAGGCTCCGTCACGGGCTTCAAGGATCTTTGGAATCCCAAGTATAAGGACGACGGCATCCTGATGTTCAACAACTCGCGTGACGCGATGGCGATCGCGATGCAGCTGTGCGATCCGCCGATCGACCCCGGCGCCAAGAGCTTTACGCGCGAGGATATCGACCGCGCGACCGATAAGCTGATCGAGCAGAAAAGCGTCCTCAAAAAGTATGTCATGGATCAGGTGTTCGCCGAGATGGAGGGCAACCAGAGCGCTATCTGTACCTACTACGCAGGCGATATCTATAACATGATGCTCAATAATGAGAAGCTCGATTATTGCCTGCCCGAGGAGGGCTCCAACCTCTTCAACGACGCGATGTGCATCCCTGCGACCTGCAAGAACAAGGAGAACGCCGAGCTGTTCATCAATTTCATGTGCGAGCCGAGGATCGCCGCCGCTAATTCGGAGTACATCACCTACGGTACGCCGAACACGGGCGCGCTGGAGCTGCTCGATGAGGATATGCTCGAAAGCGAGCTGATCAATCCGCCGCAGGAATACCTCGACAAATGCTACACCTTCTCTAACATCGACGACGATATCTACAACTATATGCAAAAGCGCTTTGTCGAAGCGTGCTCCGCGTCTGCCGAGGTCAGCACGGTAGAGAAAAAGACCGCTAATCCCACCGCGGTCTGGGCTGTCGGCGCGATCCTGCTTTTGGTCATCATCTCCACTCTTGTCATCATCATCCTCGATATCCGCAGGGCGGTGAAGAACAGAGGAAGGATCAACAAGTTGTAGTGAGGAGTTAGGAGTGAGGAGTTAGGAGTTCCGGTCACTCGCTTTGCTCGAACAATTCTATATAAAAAATGACACGCTTGCGGTTCGTTAAACGAACCTGCAAGCGTGTTTTTTATTTGGTGAGTTTACTACGGAATGAATCCTTGCAATCTTTTTATTAATCAGGTGCGGACAACGTCCGCCATAAACTCCTCACTCCTCACTCCTAACTCCTAACTCTCTGAGCTGTCTCGCGTTTTCCTTTGCCAGCTCATCGCTGATCGCCATCTTTTTGATCAGGTTGTGCACGGTCTTGTCGAGCCTGCCTTGCTTGGTGTAGTCGGCAGGGAAGATGAAGTCCACGCGGTCGCCCATCAGCATTTCCTCGACCTTGCTTTTGTTATTGTCCTGATACACCGCGATCGCGCAGCCGCCGTATGCCTTCATCATCTTCATACACGGTACGTCGGAGAGACCGTCGCCGATGTAGATCATATTGGTGAAGGGAACACGCTTGGAGTCGTCGGGCATGGAGCGGTTGAGGTCGACATCATTCGCGATATCCAGCACGCCCTTGTTGATGCGGTAGACGAACTGGGTCTTGTTGGTGTAGTTGACGGCGGTTTTCGGCCACAACGCGCAACCGTCGTCATCATACAGAAATTCGCAGGCAAAGATCTTGGTGAACTTGTCGGCGATCCCGGAGCCCTCGATGATCTCCTTGAGCCCCGATGAGATCACATAATGCTCGATCTGCACGCCCTGTGCCGCGCCGTAGAGGTTGATGCGGTCGAACCAGTCCTTCACACCGTCATACAGCACGATGCTCTTGCCGCAGTCGATCAGCTTCTCACGCGTGAGGGGCATTCCCTTGCGCTTGCTCTCTTCGATCATCGTATACAGATAGGCGAGTACGCCGTCCATCTGCGCGCCGGAGCCGAATACATTGGCTTTGTGCCAGAATTCTTTGGGCTGCAGATCAAGGCTCGGGATAAAGCCGTAATCCTGCATATCCTTGGTGCACAGGGTCTTATCAAAGTCATACATGATGGCGATGACGGGTCGTTCCATATCGTCCTCCGTTTGAGGGTGCTTAAAACTGAAAACTGAATACTTAAGAATGAATAATAAAGGGAAACGCTGAAGCGTTTTGGATGGATAGTACCATAGATGAATCCTATCAATCGGGTGTGGGTGTCCCACCCTTCATTATTCAGTTTTCAATTTTCAGTTTTCAGTATTCATTAAAATGCTTTTATCTCAATGCTGTCAATGACAACGTCATTGAGCGGCTTATCCATCATGTTGGTCTGTACGCCGCAGATGGTGTTGACGGTGTCCATGCCGTCGTATACCTGACCGAAAACGGTATAACTGCCGTCGAGGTAGTTGTTGTCGACCTGATTGATGTAGAACTGCGAGCCGTTTGTGCCGGGACCGCGGTTCGCCATCGCGACGGAGCCTGCGCAGTTATGCACATTGGCGTTGGTTTCGAGCTTGAACTCCTTGCCGTAGATCGACGCGCCGCCGGTGCCGTTGAAGTTGGTATAGTCGCCGCCCTGGATCATGAAGTTGTTGATCACGCGGTGAAAGATGGTGTTGTTGAACTTACCTGCCTTTGCCAGCGCGATAAAGTTGTTGACCGCGATCGGCGCGACCTCGGGGAAAAAGCGCATGCTGATGTCGCCCCTGTTGGTGTGCAGGATGGCGACGGTATCGCCCGACTGAGGGGCTGCCTTCTGATAATCCGCGGCAATATCGGTTTGTGCCGCGGGGATCTCTTCGATGGTGGTGTATCCGCCGGATAGAACCATGTTATTTGCCTCCTTTTTGCCGCAGGCTGTGAGCGCGGCTATCATAATCATACAAAGAATAAGGGATAAAAGTCGCTTCATTATTCTTATTTAGAATATTCGACGATCTCTACACTTTGCAGAACAACGTCCTTGACGGGCTTGTCGTTTTGACCTGTCTGTACCTTCGCCAGCTTGCCGACAACATCTATGCCCTCATATACCTGAGCGAAAACGGTGTACTGACCGTCCAGACTGTTGTTGTTGACGGAGTTGATGTAGAACTGTGAGCCGTTGGAGTTGGGGTCTTGGCTACGCGCCATCGCGACGGAGCCTTCGATGTTGCTCAGATAATCGGAGACCTCTAAGCCGAAGCCCTTGCCGTACGCGGATTCGCCGCCGGTGCCGTTGAAGTTGGTGTAGTCGCCGCCCTGTACCACGCCGATACCGCTGGTCTCGGGCTTGGTGATGCGGTGGAAGATGGTGTTGTCATAGCGGCCTGCCTTTGCCAGCGCCTTAAAGGAGTTGACTGCCTTGGGCGCTACCTCGGGGAAGAATTTGAAGGAGATGTCGCCGTAGTTGGTGTGCAGGATCGCGACCTCTTCACCCTTCTCGGGAGCCTTCTTCTGATACTCCGCGTCCGCTTTGTCCAGATTGGCCGCCGGGATATCGTCGATGTTCAGCAGCGGATCGGTGGATTTTGCTTCCTGCGCCACGGTCTCAGCGGATTTCGCCTGAGATTCCGTTTTGGATACGGCGGAGGTGGTGCCGGAGCCGACCTTCTTGTTACAGCCGGCAAAGACAGCGGCGATCATCATAACGGTTAATACGATTGCAAGTATACGTTTCATAGTTGTTTCCTTTCTGCCGACGGTATCTTGATGATTATCATGGTGATAAAAGTCGGCCTACCTTATCTATTGTATACGATACGGCGGTGTTTTTCAATACCTGTTATGACAAATATTTCCGTATACGGGGATACACGCGGTATTTGGGGCGCGGAAAAACGATCAAGTCATAACTCCCGTCCCTCGGTCATAGATTGTATCGTGTATAAAAAATATACCGCTTTTTACATCACGGCGGTATCAGGAGGAACACCATGACGTCATTTCTCCCGGAGGGAAAGAGAATCGATACAGTTGAAAAC
>DGUQ01000059.1 GCA_002394725.1 Ruminococcaceae bacterium UBA4306 | reverse complement strand
TCGGTGACGCTGTAGGCGTCCTGATATTTCTTGACCGCGTCTTCGAAGGAACCGCCGTTGGAGATATCAGACGCATAGCCCTCGAACGCCTTTTGGTACTCTGCTACCTTTTCCTCAGAGAAGGGGGTGTTGGCAGCGGCTGTGGTTGTGGTAGTGTCGGCTGCTTCACCGTTATCCTCGGTGGTATACAGGTTAGCGGAGAAATATTTGTAAGAGGTGTAGTTCTTGGTGAAGTATTCGGTCAGCTCCGTGTTGGATACCGCGGAGGGACCGCCCTCGCCGTACTCAGCCTTGAACGCTTCGTTCTTTTCGAGGATATTGATGAGATACTCAGCCATGAAGAAGGAATCAAAGCTGATGCCGCAGGGCTCAAGAACCGTCTTGAGGTTCTGATCCCAGTATGACTGCTGGAGATAGGTCTTTGCCTGCTCTACCTCAGTCTGATCGACCGTGCAGCCGAGTTCCTTGAACTTGGTCTCGATCGCAACGGCATTTTGGAGCTTTTCCTTTGCCTTATCGATGATCCAATCCTCTGCTACGGCAGTGTTGCCGTCCTCGTCGGTGATCTCCATCTTGAGGAAGGATTTCTTTCCGTCATACTTGCCTGTTGCGGCGTCATACAGATCGCTCTTTTGCGCGAGGGTCTGCGCCTCATTATAGGAGCTGTACATATAGTAGACATACACGCCGATGGGCAGCTCGATGTCGTCCTTCTGGTAAGCGTACTGCTTAGTCAGGGAGCAGGAGGCTACCGAGAGCGCCGCGACAAGTGCAAGCACAACGCAGAGGATTTTCGTAAAATTCTTCATTTTAATTACCGTCCTTTGTTGATTATCGCGGAAAAGGATGATCGCATAATTCCGCATGATAATATGATTTAACTTATATAATATACACTATTTTTACGCTTTTGTCTATAAAATTAAGGCAAAAAATCGAATATTAACAGATTGTTAGTATTTAATTCTAAATAAGAATAATAGCTATGCAAAATAATAGGGCAGGATCATCCTGCCCTATATTGTGATTCAAGGATGAATGACAGGATCAATCGGAGAAGATCTCTTTGAGTGTATCGATGACCTTGTCGGATTTCTTCATGCGCACGGCGATATACGGCTTTCCTCCTGCCGAGAGCATGGCTCTTCCTGCCATTTTGCCGATCAGCTCGGGCACCTCCCTGCGGCGGATGTCGTTGAGATACAGCAGCAGCGAGGAGTCGTTTTGGCGGATCTCATAAACGCCGACCGCGGCGGCACGGTTACGCACCAGCGCGATATCGACCAGCCCCATGACCGACGTAGGAACGTCGCCGTAGCGGTCCAGCAGCTCATCGATCACGTCGCGCGCGTCCTCCTTGGAGCGGATGTCGGAGATCCTGCGGTAGGCGTCAAGGCGGTTCGAGAGACTCTCGATATAGCTCTCGGGGATGTGCGCCTGCACCTGTACGTCGATCAGGCAGTCGTGTTCCTCGACGGATTCGGGCTGCTCACCCTTTTCTTCACGCACCGCGTCGCCGAGGAGCTTGATATACATATCGTAGCCGACGTCCTCCATGTGTCCGTGCTGTTCCGCGCCGAGGATATTGCCCGCGCCGCGCAGCTCGAGGTCGCGCATCGCGATCTTGAAGCCCGAGCCGAACTCGGTGAATTCGCGGATCGCGGTCAGGCGTTTTTGAGAGATATCCGACAGCACCTTGGCGCCGTTATAGGTGAAGTAAGCGTAGGCACGGCGCGAGGATCGTCCGACTCTGCCGCGGATCTGGTGGAGCTGAGAGAGTCCGAAGCGGTCGGCGTTCTCGATGATCAGGGTGTTGGCGTTCGGCAGATCGACGCCGGTTTCAATGATGGTGGTGCAGACGAGGACATTGACCTCCTGATTGAGCATCCTGCGCCATACGTCGCTGAGCTCCTGCTCGCTCATCTTGCCGTGTCCGACAGCGATATTTGCCTCCGGGATCGCTTCACCGATGCGGATCGCCTTTGCCTCGATCCCTTCGACGTTGTTGTAGAGATAGAACACCTGTCCGCCGCGTCTGAGCTCTCTGCGGATCGCCTCATGGATGACGGCGGAATCATGTTCGAGCACATAGGTCTGCACGGGATGGCGGTCGAGGGGCGCTTCTTCGATGACGGACATATCGCGAATGCCGCTCATCGCCATGTTCAGCGTACGGGGGATGGGGGTCGCCGAGAGGGTGAGGATGTCGATGTTTTTGCGCATCTCCTTGAAGTGTTCCTTTTGCGCCACGCCGAAGCGCTGTTCCTCGTCAATGATCGCAAGCCCCAGATCGCGGAACACCACATCCTTTTGCACCAGTCGGTGGGTGCCGATGATCATGTCGATCTCGCCGCGTTTGAGCTTTTCGAGGATCTCCTTTTGTTGGGCAGGAGAGCGGAATCGGGAGAGAAGCTCCACGCGGATCGGGTAGCCGTCAAAGCGGCTCAGCACGGTCTGATAATGCTGCCACGCGAGGATGGTGGTGGGGCAGAGCAGGGCGCATTGCTTGCTGTCGGAAACGCATTTGAACGCCGCTCGCAGCGCGACCTCTGTCTTGCCGAAGCCGACGTCGCCGCAGAGCAGTCGATCCATCGGTACGGCACGCGTCATATCGTGCTTGATCTCGTCACAGCAGCGCAGCTGATCCTCGGTCTCCTCGTAGGGGAAGCCTGCTTCAAAGTCATGCTGCCATTCGTTGTCGTCGGAGAAGGCGTACCCCTGCGCCTGCATGCGTTTGGAATAGAGCTCGATCAGCTCCTTCGCCATCTCCTTGGCGGCGGCTTTGACCCTGCGCTTGGAGTTGACCCAGTCCTTGGAGCCGAGTCGATTGAGCTTGACGCGGCTGTTTTCCTTGGGGCCGATGTATTTTGCCACCAGATCGAGCTGGGTGACGGGGACATAGAGGTTGTCGCCCTTGGCGTACTCGATCATGATGTAATCCTTCAAAAAGCCCTGTACATCCATCTTGCGGATACCGCGGTAAATGCCGATGCCGTGGATGGAGTGTACGACGTATTCGCCGACGGAAAGCTCGCTGAGGTTATAGACCGCCTTGCCGTCCTTTACGGCGCGGCGGCGTTTCTTTTTGTAAGAGGCGCTGACGGCGGAGAGGGTGTAGAGGATGAAGTTCTGTTCGGGATATTCGATGCCGGCGCTGAGCATACCGGGCATGACATAAACAAATCCGCGTTCAGCGGCGTCCAATTCCTTGGTATAGTGGGTATTCACGCCCTTCTCATTGAGCAGGGCGCAGAGGTTCTCGGCGCCTTTTTCGGTTCCGGCGAGGATGACGACCGCCATACTGCCGTAACCGATATCCTCCAAGTCCTCGATCAGCGCGGTGCTCTGACCCGACCAGGGAGAGGTCTGCCGCGCGTTGAAGGTCA
>DGUQ01000108.1:11128-11841 GCA_002394725.1 Ruminococcaceae bacterium UBA4306 | reverse complement strand
GGGGAGATGAAGCTGTCGTGCTTTTCGGCGGTGATGCCGGTCATCGGCTGGAACCAGTGGGTGTAGTGGGTGCAGCCCTTCTCGATCGCCCATTCCTTCATCGCGTCGGCAACCTCGTTGGCGACCTTGAGGTCGAGCGGAATACCGTTCTCGATGCTCTCGCGATAGGAATCATACACGTCCTGCGTCAGCCGGACGCGCATCTTCTCGTCGTTGAATACATTTGAGGCAAAAATGCCGGGTACATCAATCATAGCGTTCCTCCGAATCAAAGGTAGAAAAGCCTTCCCCTTGAGGGGAAGGTGCCTCGCGGCTGAGCGAGGCGGATGAGGTGGAAGCGTTTCATCCTCATCTCATGAACTGTTTAATCGGAAGGGTTTCCACCTCATCCGACCTTTTCGGCTTTAGAGCCGAAAAGCCCACCTTCCCCTCAAGGGGAAGGCTGAACTATACTAAAGTATATTATTTTCTTGTGGGGATGTCAATAAAAGAAAATACACTTTGTTAACTCTCACATAAATCTTATTGACCGATGAAGTGATTTATGCTTTGTTGACTTTATCGCAAAATCTCTGTATAATTGTCCCGAAAGGGTGATTTGTATGAAAAAACTGCGTTTTACGAAGATGCACGGCATCTCGAACGATTATGTTTATATCAGCACATTTGATCAGCCGGAGGAGGACTGGGAGCAGCTCGCGATCCGCCTGAGC
>DGUQ01000108.1:6593-11003 GCA_002394725.1 Ruminococcaceae bacterium UBA4306 | reverse complement strand
CCGTCCGAGGTCGCCGACGCGAAAATGCGTATCTTCAATGCCGACGGCAGTGAGGGAAAGATGTGCGGCAACGGCATCCGCTGTGTCGGCAAGTTCGTCTATGACAAGGGTCTGGTGCCCCCTGACAAAACCACCGTCACCATCGACACGCTCAGTGGGATTAAGACGCTGGAGCTGACCGTCCGGGACGGCAAGGCGCAATCCGCTCGCGTCGATATGGGGGCGGCGATCCTGAGCCCTGCCGATATCCCCGTCAAATACGACGGAGACAGGATGATCGACGTACCCTTGGAGGTAGACGGCAAAACGTGGAACGTCACCGCCGTGTCGATGGGCAATCCGCACTGCGTGACCTTTGTGGACGATGTGGACAGCCTTGCGCTGGAGAAGCTCGGGCCTCATTTTGAGAACCATCCCGTCTTCCCCGAGAGGGTGAACACGGAGTTCGTCAGGGTCATCGACGATCATACCCTGCAAATGCGCGTATGGGAACGCGGCTCGGGAGAGACATGGGCATGCGGTACCGGCGCCTGCGCGACCGCCGTGGCGGCGTGTCTGAACGGTTATTGCCAAAAGGGCGACGATATCACCGTGCGCCTGCGCGGAGGCGATCTGGTCATCCGCTATACCGACGATACCGTTATCATGACAGGTCCCGCGTCCACCGTGTTTGAGGGAGAAGTAGAAATAGAATCGTAGGGTACGGCGCTTGCCGACGTACCGCAAATATTGACTTTTATGAAACAAGGGCAGGCCATCTGCCCTTTTGTTATGGTATTATCCAAAAAGTTATGCACATAGCTTTTGCTATCCGTCAAGATGATGAAAGTAGTGTCGCGAACTTGACTTTATCATGATAAAGTGGTAAACTGACTTTGAAAATGAGGAGTTAGGAGTGAGGAGTTAGGAGTTTTGGGAAGCACTTCGTGCTTTGGATTCCTAAAAGATGATTCGGAAGCGTTGCTGAACCATTTACAAATGGGTGTGGGCAACGCCCACCATTCACTCCTCACTCCTAACTAAAAAAGAGGTATATTATGAACCGTTCTCCGTCTGCCGACAGGCTCTTTGAGGCGATCTTGAGCCTGAAAGATACCGACGAATGTTACAACTTTTTTGAAGATCTTTGCACGATCACCGAGCTGCGCGATATGTGTCAGCGGCTCGATACCGCCTTTTTGATCGATGAGGGCGAAAGCTATCAGAAGATCAGCGAGCAGATCGGCGTATCCACCGCCACCATCAGCCGTGTGAGCCGTTGTCTGAACTACGGCGCAGGCGGCTATCGCTCTGTGATCGACAGGATGAAGGAGGAGCAGGAATGAACATCAACGACAGCGTACTCAGCTACGCCGAGCGCCTGACCTTCTCGCTCAGAGAGTTATACAGCAAAAACGGCTATCAGCCGTATCGAATGAGTAAGTTTGAGGACTACGATCTCTACAGCCGCAACAAGGATTTTTTGGTCTCCGACCGCGTCATCACCTTCACCGACCTCAGCGGCAAGCTCAAAGCGCTCAAGCCCGATGTGACCCTCTCCATCATCAAGAACCATACCGATGATACAACGCGCAAGCTCTATTATAACGAGAACGTGTACCGCGTCAGTAAGGGCGCGGACGGGTATAAGGAGATCATGCAGGCAGGTGTGGAGTGCATCGGCGAGGTGGATAACGCCCTCGTCGGCGAGAGTCTGACGCTCGCGGCACAGAGCCTTGCGCTGATCGGCAAGAGCTTTGTCCTCGATGTGTCCGATCTCGACATCCTCAACGCCGCGGTCGAAACGATCACCGACAGCAAACATTTGCAGGATGAGCTGGTCAAGTGCGTGAGCGAGAAGAACGCCCACGGCATCCTCTCGATCTGTGAGGATAACGGCATTGATCCGCGTTCAGCCGACAGCCTGATCGCGCTGCTGACGCTTTGCGGCGCTCCCGAAAGCGTGCTCCCGAGGCTCGGTGAGCTATGCGGAGCCCTCGGCTGCCGTGACGCGTATGAGGAATTGAGCGAGGCGCTGTCCGTCTTTAACGGAACAGACCTGCTCCCTAAGATACAGATCGACTTTTCGGTCGTGAGCGACCGCGGATATTATAACGGCGTGATCTTCAAGGGCTTTGTCAGCGGCGTGCCCGACAGCGTGCTCTCCGGCGGCAGATATGACAAGCTCCTGCACCGCATGAAGCGCAGCAGTAAGGCGGTCGGCTTCGCCGTCTACCTCGATAAGCTCGAACGCGTCGAGGAGACGACCGCGGTCGATGCTCCCGTGGATACCATGCTGAATGTCGCGTTGCCCAAGGGAAGGCTCGGTGAAAAGGTCTATGCGATGTTCGAGGCGGCAGGCTTCCCCTGTCCGTCCATCAAGGAGAATAACCGCAAGCTGATCTTTGAGAATCCCGAGGCAGGTGTGCGCTATTTCTGGGTCAAGCCCAGCGACGTGGCGATCTACGTCGAGCGCGGCGCCGCGGATATCGGCGTTGCCGGCAAGGATATCCTGCTCGAATATGAGCCGGAGGTATATGAGCTGCTCGACCTCGGGTTCGGCAAGTGCCGCATGGCGGTCGCCGCACCAAAGGGCTTTGAGGATGACAGGAGCCGCACCCTGCGCGTGGCGACCAAGTTCTCGAAGATCGCCGCGGATCACTACGCGCAGAAGGGCAGAGATATCGACATCGTCCACCTCAACGGCTCCATCGAGATCGCGCCCATCTTAGGGCTGACCGACGTCATCGTCGATATCGTCGAGACCGGCACCACTCTCAGGGAGAACAACCTCGAGGTGGTCGAGACCATCGTGCCGATCTCCGCGCGCCTGATCGCGAACAAGAGCAGTTATAAGTTCAAGGGTGATAATATCACCAAGATCGCGCAGGAATTGAAGAAGAATTAGGAATGAGAAAATAGGAGTTAGGAGTTGCGGGAAGCACTTCGTGCTTTGGATTTTTAAAAAAGCTCAGAAATGTTGCTTGTATAATTACAAATGGGTGTGGGCATTGCCCACCATTCACTCCTCACTCCTCACTTCTAACTCCTAACTAAGAAAGAGGAACATTATGATCAAAATACTCAACTACAACGAACTGTCCTATGACGAGATTCTTTCGCGGTTTGAGCCGACCTCGTCGGTGGAGGACGTCGTTTCCGATATTATCAAGACTGTCAAAGAATGCGGCGACAAGGCGCTCTTTGACTATACCGCACGCTTTGATAAGGCACAGCTCAGCGCCTTGCAGGTGACAAAGGAAGAGATCGAGGAGGCGCGCTCCGTCGTCGAGCCGAAATTCATCGATATCCTCGAGCGTGCCGCCAAGAACATCCGCAAGTTCCACGAGGCGCAAAAGCGACAGAACTTCATCATCAATGATGAGGACGGCATCGTCATGGGGCAGAAGATCATCCCCGTCGACCGTGCCGGGCTCTATGTCCCCGGCGGCACGGCGGCATATCCCTCTACCGTGCTGATGGACGCGATCCCGGCAAAGATTGCCGGCGTCAAAGAGGTCGTGATGGTCACGCCTCCCTCTGCTGACGGCAAGGTGAATCCTGCCATCTTAGCGGCGGCGTCCGTCGCCGGTATCGATAAGATCTTCAAGGTCGGCGGCGCGCAGGCGATCGCCGCGCTGGCGTACGGTACCGAGAGCATCCCCAAGGTGGACAAGATCGTCGGCCCCGGCAACGCCTTTGTCGCCGAGGCGAAGAAGCAGGTTTTCGGCGTCGTTTCCATCGATATGATCGCCGGTCCGAGCGAGATACTGGTCGTCGCGGATGAAAAGTCCAACCCCCGTTATGTCGCGGCTGATCTGCTCAGTCAGGCGGAGCATGACAAGAACGCCTCCGCGGTACTGGTCACCGACAGCATGAGCTTAGCTCAGGCGGTATCCGAGGAGCTCGAACAGCAGATCCCCCTGCTTGACCGCGCCGAGATCGCGCGCGCGTCCATCGACAATAACGGCAAGATCATTGTCGCCGATAACCTCAACGTCGTCGTCGATATCGCCAACGAGATCGCGCCCGAGCATCTCGAATTGTGCGTGGACAACCCCTTCGACTGGCTCGATAAGATCCGTCACGCAGGCTCCATCTTCATGGGGCGCAACTGCCCCGAGGCGCTCGGCGATTACTTCGCAGGTCCCAACCACACCCTGCCCACCTCGGGCACGGCGAAATTCTCCAGCCCCCTGTCCGTCGATGACTTTGTCAAAAAGACCCAGTACACCTATTACACCGCCGACGCCTTGAAGCGTGTTGCCGAGGACGTCGCCTTCTTCGCGAGAAAAGAGGGGCTCACCGGTCACGCAAAGTCCGCGGTGATCCGAACCCGTCCGGAGGATGAGGCATGAGCCGATTTTTCAGTCAGAAATACACCCATTTAGAGGCATATACCCCGGGCGAACAGCCCAAGGATATGCAGTA